>NZ_JAVLSB010000053.1:0-186467 GCF_031583775.1 Pseudomonas rhizozeae | reverse complement strand
GCAGATCAAAAGCCAGATCAAAAGCGATTCGCCGAGGCGGCCTAGTAGCCGACCTGGCTTCGGATTGTTCGTGTTCCCCTTGTGGGAGCGAGCCGGCTCCGGGCGGCGTTCCGACGAAGGCTATCTCCCTGCTGGCGAGGCGGATGTCCCCAAACCCTGTGGGAGCGGCGGTGCGACGATTCGACTTGCCAGCGATGGCGTCTTATCAGGCAATACATCTGCATGGCCCGCCCAGTCACTGCAACGCTGTTCATCGCCGCACCGAGCCCCGGAGGGCCCAGTCAACCGGTTATTTCCCCGGTGTCAGCGTCAGCCGTGTTTTGCCATACACCTTGTCGAAGTTCTGCGGTTGCAGCGGCAGGCTTTGGTAGTGGGCTTTGGTCCAGGCGTCGAGGCCGTTGAGGTGATAGGGGCTGGACGGGTTGCCCGATTGGCCACTGCCGCCCTGGCCCATCAGGGGTTCGGTCTGGCTGAAGTCGACGATCATGCGCAAGGTCGGGGCGGCGGTGGTGTTGAAGTCCTGGCCCCAGGCGTAAGCCGAAGTGTTTAGCGTGGTGTGGTCGCCGCCAGCGGCCAATGGTCCGCGCACGGTCTGGCCAGCGCTGTTTTTCCAGGTGTAAGTGTGCAGCTTGCCCCACTGCCAGGCTTTGCGGTCGGCACCCAGTTGGCTTTCGCCGGCGCTGATGGCGGCGGCGAGGCTGCGGGCGAGGATCGCCGGTTTGTCTTCTTTCTGCGGAGTGCGCTGGTCGTCCCAGAACGGGCTGTCCTCGCGGCCGAGCAAGTGATCGGCTTGGGCGGCGTAGGACAATTCGCCATTAGCCACCAACGCTTTCCACGCCGGGCTGCCTTCCGGGCCGAGTTCGTCGAGGAATATCTGTTTCATGCTTTCTTGCAGGAACAACTCATAAATCGCCGCGTCCGCCGACACCGGGCTGAGTCGGCCGTCAAACGCCAGCAAGCGGCTGTAGGCTTCACGCGCCTTGTCACGGTCCGCCGGCGGCAACGCGTCGATCGCTTGCTTCAGCGGTTTGGCCATGCCCGGCGCTTCGAAGACTTTCTTCAACTTGGCGGCGAAGGTGGTGGTCTGGTCGTATTGCATGGCGATCAGGCTGCGGGTGTCGTGCTTGCTGGCGCCGGCCATCTCGGCCAAGCGTTCACCGCGTTCGGGCGCGGCCCAGGAATTGGACAGTTGCATACCGTAGCCATGGGGGATAACCCGTTGGTTGGCGGTGCCTAGCCAGCCTTGTGCCGGGTCCTGATCGTAGGGGTGCAGCATCGCGTCGGCGTAACCGTCCCAGTCGTAGCGACCTTCCCAGCCCGGCGACGGCAACAGGCCTTCGCCTTCACGACGGTTGGGGAAACGCCCAGTGACTTGCCAGCCGATGCTGCCAGCGTCGGCGAACAACATGTTGACGGCGATGGCGCGGATTTCGCGACTGGCGTCCGAGGCTTTTTCGAGGGTCTGCGCGCGGGTCAGGTCGAAGAAGGCGTCGAGGGTTTTGTCGTCGGTCAGGCTCGGCGTCTGCAACGCCAGGCCGAAGCCGTTGGCCAGCGCGGTGCCTTGGGCGCTGTTGAGCAGGGGCCCATGACGGGTTTCGTATATCGGCTCGCGGAACGAGCGCTGGCCTTTGACGAAGTACGTTTCGTTGCGCACGCCCACCGGCAGCCACTTGCCGTTGGCCTCGTAGCTGAGGCCGTTGCCCTGGCGCTTGAGTTTTTCCAGGAATAGGTCCTGATTGTCGCCAGTGACTTGGGTCATGCTCCAGGCCACTTTGCCGTTGTAGCCCTGCAGAATCATCGGAATACCGGCGATCGACGCGCCGGCCGCCTGGTACTTCGGCGCGCGGATCTGCACGAAGCTCCACAGTGACGGCACGCCCAGCGCCGAGTGGCTGTCGCTGGCCATCAGGCTCTTGCCGCTGCGGCTGCGTGGCGGCGCGATGGCCCAATTGCTGGCGGACGACGCTAGCAGATTGAGGCCTGCGAACTGTCCGGTGGCTTTGCTCAGCTCGGTCAACCCCGGCACCTGGCCGTTGAGTTTGAGGCCTTTGAGTTTTTCGCCTTCAGCCACTTTCAACTGTTCATCGGGGGCCGCCGGAGCCAGCCACGGCAGTTTGTCAGTGGTGACATTTTGCGCCAGCACCAGCGAGGCGATTTCTTCCGGCAGGTTGGCCGACTGGCTGAAATTCAGCAGGCAGAACAGCAGGGCCGAGTCTTCCGGTTTCCAGTATTCGGGTTTAAAGCCGCTGCTGGCGAGGTCGCCTGGCAGCTTGTCGCGGTAGCGGAACAGGTAGGCGTTGACGCCCCGCGCATACACTTCGAAGAAGCGCTTGAGCCGTGGCGACGAGGCCTTGTACAGCTCGTCGGCGCTTTTCTTCAGGTTGACTGCGCGCATGTAGCGATCGACGTCCAGCAACTCGGCACCGGACATTTCCGCCATGCGGCCCTGGGCCAACAGTCGCAGGGTGACCATTTGCGCGATGCGGTCGCTGGCATGCACATAGCCGAGGGCGAACAGGGCGTCGTGGAAGCTGTTGCTCTCGATCAACGGCATGCCCATGGCATTGCGCCGCACCGAAACATTCTGCGCCAGCCCCTTGAGCGGCTGCACCCCGGAGGTGGGCGGGAGGCTGTCCTGGGCGTCCCAGGTCTGACAACCGCTCAGACTAAGAGCACCCACCACTGCTGCGGCAACGCCGAACCGGGGGAAAAAGGATGAAAGGGCTGGCGAGGCCATGGCAAAGCTCCTGCGGGGCGGGGTAGAGGCGCAATAAAGCCGCTACGTTAGTGAGCAGGAGCAGGGCGCGCAAGCGGGGCGGGAATCTTATTTCAGGATTTGTCGGATAAACCCGGGACGGAGCCCCCGTGGCGAGGGAGCTTCCTCCCGCTCCAGTGCGGAGCACTGGCCAAAATGGCGGTGATCGCCGGGATTTTTGGGGCTGCTGCGCAGCCCAGCGGGAGCAAGCTGCCTCGCCACAAAAGGCTCGCAGCGGCGACTGTCAGGATTTCGGCGGGTTGATCCTGGCGGCCAAGGCGTAGGCCTTCACAGTTGCCGGGCGCTCCTTGATGCGGTTGAACCAGCGCTGCACATTGGGGAAGTCGTCCAGGTTCTGGCTCTGCCACTGGTGCGAGACGATCCACGGGTAGATCGCCATGTCCGCGATGCTGTATTCGCTGCCAGCGACGAATTCCTTGTCCGCCAATTGCTTGTCGAGCACACCATACAAACGCGCGGTTTCATCGACATAGCGCTTGATCGCGTAAGGGATTTTCTCCGGAGCGAATTGGCTGAAATGGTGATTCTGCCCGGCCATCGGCCCCAGGCCACCCATTTGCCAGAACAGCCATTGCAGCGCCAGTTGCCGGCCGCGTAGATCCTTGGGCAGGAACTGGCCGGTTTTTTCCGCCAGGTACAGCAGAATCGCCCCGGACTCGAACACCGACAGCGGTGCGCCGCCATCCACCGGCTCGTTGTCGACGATGGCCGGAATCCGGTTGTTCGGGGAAATCCTCAGAAACTCGGGTTTGAACTGATCGCCCTGACCGATGTTCACCGCATGCACGGTGTACGGCAGGCCGGCCTCTTCGAGGAACAGCGAAATCTTGTGGCCATTGGGTGTGGTCCAGTAATACAAGTCGATCATGCAGAACTCCAAATCAAGGACGCAGGGAAGAGCGAACAGCCGCCGTGGGCATTAGGTCGTCCTGTTTGCACTGGATGGCTTGCCTGTCAGATGAAGTGATGCTCAAGTGCGGGAAATTCAATGACTGAGCGTGAGAAATATCGGCATGGCGCTAAAAGGCCCGGATTATCTCGACACTCATGCTCGGCACTGATCGATTGCCCGTGGGAACGAGCCTGCTCGCGAACCTGCTCGCGAAAGCGTCAGCACATTCAGTCTCGATGGCGACTGACACGGCCTCATCGCGGGCAAGCCCGCTCCCACAGGATGTGCGTCAGGGCCTCAAGCCCCGTGGCACTTCTTGAATTTCTTGCCGTTGCCGCACGGGCAAGGGTCGTTGCGGCCGACGTCTTTCAGGGCGTTGCGCACCGGTTCCTGGTGAGCGTGGCCGCAGTTCGGGCCGTGGACATGGCCGTGATCGTGGTCATGGTGATCGTGATGGTCGTGATCATGGTTGCAGTCAGGGCCATGGACGTGGGGTTGCTGGGTCATCAGTTGCGCTCCGGAATTAAATCGGCGGCGATTATCACGCCATTGCGCCTGAGGTGCACGTAGTCCGCGATGAATAAACCGGTTTCCAGCTCACCTTCCAGACGATAGGGGATGGCCTGCTCGGGTTTTTTCAGCATTTTCACCAGCTCGCGAATCTGCGGCCAGAGGTTGGTGCGCACGGGCACCTTGAAGTACGCGCTGCGTTTCGGGCCCACCGTGAACCAATGCTCATGCTCGCCCTCGGTCAACAAAATGTCGCCCAAGTGCACCCGGTATTCGAGGCCGCGCACGGTCAGGTCGCTGTCGTAGGGGTTGTCGACGCGAAAGTGCAGAAGAAATTTCTGCTCCATCAGTTTGGCCCGCACGACCTCGACCTTAACCAGATGCACCTGTGGTTCGGGCCCGTCATCGTCACTGAACCACGAGGCGCATCCGGTGAGACCGAGTGCCAGCAGTAGCGTAAAAAGGTGCAGCGCGAGTCGCCGGGTGATCATGGTGGTGTTTCTCCCTTGAGCCCCAGTCTAGTCCCTTGGCGTCAAGTCAGGTGGCGAAGTAGCTCGAACAGCATTTCTTGAATTTTTGCCCGCTGGCGCAGGGGCATGCATCGTTGCGCCCGGCCTTGAGCGGCACGGTGGGATCGATGAAGTACCAGCGCCCGGCGTTCTGTACGAAAGAGGAGCGCTCGCGGTGGCTGTGTTCGCCGGTGCTGTCGTGCCAACGGGCGGTGAACGTGACGAAGGCGTGCTCGGGCTGGCCGCCGAAGACTTCCGAGCTTTCCACCTCAAGGCCGAGCCAGGTGCTTTGCGCGCTCCAATCGGCGATCGACTGGCGATCGAGACCGCTTTGTTGCGCTGGCATCGTCGTGCCGACCAGGTAGTCGACCAGGCCCAACACGTAAGCGCTGTAGCGCGAGCGCATCAGCGCCGCCGCGCAGGGTGCCGGGTGGCCGGCATGGTAATGGCCGCAGCAGGCGTCGAGCAGGGTGCCGCTGCCGCAAGGGCAAATGGATGTACTCACTGAATCCGGAGCCTTACTAACAGTTACATGTGTTTTATCTTCCATAAATCAGTCACTTACCTAATCTAACTTTTTTTACGTATTTTTACGCTTGGGACGAGTGCGTGACTGCCAATCGGTCTCATTGCAAACCCATGGCAACCCCTCATTTGAGCGTTCGTCAGAGGTGGAGGTTAGTCTATGACGGTCAGCGGGCGCGCGATTTCAGAATCGATTACGTAACCGAAGAAAATTTTGTCCACGAACTCGACTTAAGTGCACTTAGATTTGACAGTGTTGATCCTGCGGTGACGTCTCCAGCCGGACAAATGTGTTTGTTTTCTGATGTGGCATAGAGAGGGCACCGTTATAGAAGCGCCCGTCAGCCCCGGAGGTCATTGGCTTGGTCACATAGGTGATGATGCCTGCATTGTGACAAGCCAGGATTTGTGCGCTTTTGAAGTAACCTCGGTCAGCCACTACCGACAATGTGTCTTACGCCGTCGCCTAGCGTGGGCTGCTTGGCCATCGTGTTGAGTTGATCGCGATCGGAACCGACGTAGTCAGTTTGTGAGCAACGATCAAATGGTGCTGAGTATCGACCGCAGTTGGCAAGTTGTAGCCGACGATTGCCCCCACGTTGGGGCCGGACAGAGGGGATCAGTCACATTGCTTGGTGGTCGCTCACCGACCCATCGACGACATTCAAGGGAGGCGCCAAGCTACGTCTCGCGGGTAACGAGGGCGGGGAGCCTTGAGTAGAAAGCCTACCTTCTCTGGAAGCGAAAACAGTTAGTATTGCGATATAAATTCATGCAGCACGCACGATAGGGAAATCAACGATGAGCACGGCGTATGTAAATCCTGCAGCACGACTAGCTGGTATGGCTTTGAGTGATGGTTGGCAGGTAGGCAAAATTATCCCTACCGGGCGCCGAAACGGTGGGTCAGGGGGGTTTTTCTCATTTTCCTATGAAGTCTCCAATGGAGACCGTAAGGCCTTTCTCAAGGCGTTCGATATACTTACACCAATTAATGAAGCAGTTGCTGCTGGCCAAGTCTTTACCACCATGCTGTTGGCCCACCTTCAAGCATATGAGTTTGAAACTAAGCTTCATTCACTATGCGCTGATAAAAATATGAAGCGTATAGTGAAGATTCTAGCACACGGCCAAGTGAACCTCCCGCCACTGGCTGGTGAACAATTCAGCGCGGTACCATACATGATTATGGAGTTGGCAGACGGGGGCGACATAAGAAACTACATAGGTAAATCAGAGTACGTCGATCTTTCGGTGAAGCTGTACTACCTGAGGGATGTTGCCTCCGGACTCATTCAGTTGCATGGTGCTCAGATAGCTCATCAAGATCTAAAGCCATCTAATGTCATGATATTCGGCGGCGAAACCGCCAAAATAGGCGATTTAGGAAGAGCTAGCAAACAGGATGTTAGAAGTTCAAATGATTTGTATGATATTGCTGGGGACTATGCGTATGCACCTCCTGAACAGCTTTACGGTCATTCACTTGACAACTGGAAAGACAGGCGCCAGCGCTGTGATCTTTACCAGTTTGCTTCTCTAATAAGCTTTTTGTTCTTTAATACAAGTTTGAACTCGGTTTTCCGAGATCGCCTACCGGTAGCGCTCATTCCAGCAGCTTGGGAGGGCGACCATGCTTCTTATGTGGATGCGCTGCCTTACCTAATTCAAGTGTTTGAAGAGGTGCTCCTAGAGTGGGAGCAGCAACTTCCTAATTGGTTGGGGAGTGAAGTAATTGACATCATTCGTCAGTGCGGTACTCCAGCATATAGCGAGCGTGGTTCCCGTAAGACGATAAGTGCTAAAAACCAGGACCTTGGAATTAACAGGTTTGTATCTCAATTAGATAGGCTAGGTTTCAAAGCAATCATTGAGGCGCGTAAGATGCCCAAGAAAACTTCAGGCGAGATCAGTTTGTGAAATTATTTGACAGCGAGAGAGACGTTTTGCCTGCGTGGGTGACATCCAAGCAAGCAGCCAGTCTACCCGAGCTTAATTCGATAAAAAAACACAACAAGGTTTTTTTACCGATGGAAACAACCGCCGAAATACGTTTGGAGTTTGAGGGTCATAGAACTATCGGTATTGCAGTGGAGCTCCTCAATGTTGCGATTATTGAAAATGATCGTGCTTCAGCTTATTTGGCTGCGTCTTATTTGAATGAGCAAGGTTTTGTACCCCCGAGCCTCGCAGGACTTATTAAGCAGGCCATAGGGTCGCCAGAAGTAACACCTAATCCACTGTTAGGCCATCCAGTATCCAAGCTAAAGAAACTCCTAGCAAGCGCCCCGAACAACCCGCTGGCCTGGGCAGACTTGTCTCGTGAGTACGCAATTCTCGGGGAGAAAGATAAATCGATTAAAGCTATGCTCGGTGCTCTGCACGCAGGTGTAAATCACCGATGGATAACCCGAGTCGCATCTCGTGTGTTTGTACATTTCGAAGAGCCTGACAGAGCTCACCATGTGCTGTTAAAAAATGAATACGTAAAGTCAGACCCTTGGCTGGTGGCCACAGAAATGGCTGTCTCTCGCAAAGCTGAAAAGCAATCTAAACTTTTATCGGTTGGTAAGCGATTGCTAGAATCAAATATAAAGCCAATTCATACCTCTGAACTAGCTAGCTCTTTTGGTACTTTGGAGCTAATCAATGGAGCTGAAAAAAAAGCAAAAAAACTGTTTAAACAATCTTTGGTTGAACCTAACCAAAACTCTCTCGCGCAGGCAAAGTGGGCGGAAAGAAGTTCAAATCTTAAGAAGCTTATTCAAATTCCTCTAAATACTCAGCTTGTGGCATATGAGGCGCAGTATTGGGAAGCTTACAGTAAAAAGGAAATACCCCTTGCTCTAAAGTACGCAATGGCATGGTACGAGCAGGAGCCTTATTCCATAGGTCCAGCTATCGCAGCCTCCTATCTAGCCTCGCTACTCGATCATTATGAGCTTGTAACTCTTGTTGCCAATAAGGGGCTGATTGCTAACCCTCAAAATCCGACGCTGAAACTTAATCAAATATTCGCGTGGATAGCTAAGACCGACCTCAGTGAACCACCAGCTTCCATCTTGGTCGAGGTTGAACAAGCCTACCGAGACTTGAATGATATGGTGGCTAGCGATGATTGGAGCATCTCAGCGCACGCCTTAGCGAATCTGGGGATGCTTGAATACCGTCTCGGGGATAACGAACGGGGGCGTAAGCGATATGAAGAGTCTGCGCGTATTTACGAAAAAAACGCTCCCGAGTTCATCATTCTGCTCCTAGTTAATTACCTTCGAGAAGCATTGATATGCGATACGGATTGGGCGTATGAGATTATGTCACGAACGAAGCTAGCGCTTTCAGGAAAGTCATCCAGTGCGACGCCAGGTGGAGAGTACTATCTTGAGAAAATTGTTAGGCTCAGTAGTCTCCCCGGAACTTGGCGCGATAAATTTAGATCTGAAAGCACTAGGGCGATGCAGGTAGCCGAGTCTCCGAGTTCTGGTGTCGAAAATCGCACGCTAAGTGTCGACGCGGCACTATCGAAGTTTTGGCTCCCTAAAAAATTTTCGCAAATCGAAAGTCTTAATCAATTCACCGACAATGCCGATGACAGTCGAAAGTCACCTAAACGATAACCATTTTACATTTTTCTGTAATGTTAGTTTATTTAGGTAGAATTAATAATTAAGTATCTTGAATGATGAGCGCAGGCGGCCTTACCTGTTACGTAGAGAGCGAGTGAAGAGCCTGCTTTTATCAATAAAAATAATTCATGATGGGCTCACTTTCATTGGTCCAGGAAAGTTCTAATATTTCGCCCATATCTTCCCGGGATGTATAAGAATCTGGCCGGTTGTCGTTACCATCAATAAGATGCACGAGTGTGTCCGTTCCAAAATGAACAAGCTGTGCATTTCCTTTATTTGAGTGGTATGTAGGGCTTGAGTGTTCTAACTTTCATCTTGCGACAAAGTCAAATCGCTACTGTTTCTAAACCACTCTCATTTAAAAACTCACTACACCCACTGGATACGCCCCTTCCTTAGCCAAAAGTGTGAACGGCAGCCACTGTTCCGCCACACAGACGGTTGAAGAGACGGGAGGCCTGAGGCGTTAACGCTGTAGTCCCACCGTGGCTTTGCTTCGTCGATGACGAGCAATTCAATGGTGTGCCCGCAGCCGCAGGGGCATTGCATGCCTATGCACCAGTCCTCTTGCCCGTCCTGAGCAAGAACAATCGACCGGATCGGCATTCGTGCCGGGAGGACATCCCCTTGGACGACGATCAATCGTCTTGGGGGGAGAAATCGCTCGATCTTGAGCACAAACCTTCGGACGAGCGTTTTGAGAAGGCTCATTTAGGGTGCTCCCAGGTCCGGTAGCCCCAAAAGCGGTTCCTCACCGCCTAGCGCGAGCTGAGGATTGGCTTGTTTTTCAAACGAGCTCTCCGTTTCGAACTCCTCCAGGCAGCCGGACAGTGAGAACGTCGTCTGGGCATAGTTCACATTGCT
Organism: Pseudomonas rhizozeae; assembly: GCF_031583775.1. NCBI lineage: Bacteria > Pseudomonadati > Pseudomonadota > Gammaproteobacteria > Pseudomonadales > Pseudomonadaceae > Pseudomonas > Pseudomonas rhizozeae. The sequence goes on along the minus strand of NZ_JAVLSB010000053.1, from coordinate 176,762 downwards.
CTCTTCACGAAACGGGAAGGCGCGGGCGATGAATTCATTCACGCAGGCACTTGCGGCTCGCATGTTCAAAGTGATCACCGACGGCGCCTCTTCTTGAATGCCTGCAATGTAACCGCGTGCGACTTGATCCCGGTGGGCATCCGCATCTGTGTTCAATAGGGCTTCTGCATAGAGTGATTCTGGAGTGAAGATTCTGCGGTCCCTCAGTGTGGACCCGCCGGGTTTGACATAGTCCACACGCCCTTGAACATCATGAATCTTGCGCAAGCCCGCAGGTGACAGCCGGGTAGGGATTTTCACGCCAACGTCAAACAGAGGAATCAGGAAGCTCGATGCCATAAGGTCGCAGACCATTCGGCCTTGGTGTGTATCAACACAGCTGAATAGTACATCAGCATCGGCTACCGCCAGTACAGCTTCCCTTGAAAAAATGGAGGCGTTAATTGGTTGTGCAATGTCAGTACCACGAATACGCCGGATCACATCGGCGAACATATCGACCTTCGCGCGTCGAGATTTCGCGTCCACGATTGTGGAGTTAAGTATCCGGTTCAGATTTTTTTCCTCGACATGGTCGTGGTCGACCAAGATGATTTTTTTGAACCCAAGCCGGGTCAATTGCTCTGCAACTATTGACCCAGTACCGGATACGCCGATCACTGCCGCAGTTAACTGGCTGAGCGCTGCCGACATGTCGGACGTGAACGCCATCGTCGGTTTCCCTATTGCAGATTGCGCCGGCCAGTACTGAATGTCGTCACCAGGCACTGTGACCATTGCGATCTCCTCGACGGTACAGTCCGAATGATATACCCGGGCACGCATCGCGCCTCCGGGGACCATTATTGCAGAGCCATGGAGCGTCTCTACGCCCTGTCTGAGCGAGACCATGGTGCTGGCATCGCTTGCATCATCCACCCAGGAAAAGTCGAACAGACCGCCCGGGTGCGAGTGAACCAAGATGATTGAAAGCGATTGCGGGGATGCATCATCGATGGCCATCTCCAGGTATTCGCCAGGCCAAGTGATGGTGTCAGGTGTGCGGACCGAGCATTCGTTATGTGGCACCAAAATGAGTTTCTTCGAAAGAAGCTTTAGATCAGTGCCAGGGGAGCGCGTACAGATCAAAATGGCTGCGGCTTCCTTTCCATCGCCCGGGAACAAATGTTCCCGGAGCGAGGTATGGATTACGTCAGTTAGCACGAGTCGAGATTGTGCTGTCACAGTCCCACCTCCTTAAGCAGGCAACCTTCTGCCATTGCCAACTGAGTGACTACGTTGTCACTGACAGGACTCCAGGGACGGTGACGCGACCAACCCTGGAACGTGACGCCGTCGAGTGTGCCCACAATTTCGGTCGAAGGTATGCCAGCACCGTTGGCGAGACGAACGGATGGGTAGACATAGAACATGTCCAGCATGGTGGATGGGTAACCCTCAGGAATGTTCAGTGCCAGTTGTACAGTCTGCTCGGAGAAACCTGGAGGCAAGGAGTATCCCTGGATCACCAGCCAGCGCCCATTTTCTTTGGTTACCTGGGTTTCCCAGCGATGACCAACAGCATCCAAATACTGTTCGTCACGCGGAAGCAATTTGAAGTCGCGGCGAAGTGGCGGCGCAGCCTCTCCATTGGATACATCTTTTTGAGTCAAGCGGAGCTTCTCGATGCCAGGCGCCCGCAGGTCGATGCTGTCGCTGACGGTCAGCGATTGTTTGGGCATATCTTTGACCATGAGGAAGACTTGCCAGATCAGGTTGGGGTCCAAGCCGGCCTTCAACATTGCCTCGCGAACAGGTACGGTCGGAGTGCTGAATTCGTACACCTCGCCTTGGATGTTCAGCTTCCAGATGGCCTTTCGAGTAATGAAACGTTCTACTCCCGGGTTGTCCAAGTCAATGAAGTGGGTATCTTCGACCTCTAAATCTGCTTCGTCCTCGCGTTCTAGCAGCAAAAGTTTATTTGGTGCCACATCCGCGAGGGTGCGAATTGCGTGGCCAGAAATGTGTCTGCACGGCCACTCGATACGGGCACCATCCACAGCCAGCAAGTATTTACGATCAGACTCAACCACGATAAAGCGGTTGGTCTTGTGGGTTATTTCCGCATTTTCCTCTGGACGGATATCTTCCAGAGCTCCCGATGGCAGTACTCGCAGCACTACTGGAATCTGATCTGGCTTAAAGCCGGCAGCTGCGGCGATCTGAGCGCCCGTCGGCGTAAGGTCATCGAGTCGAACTTGGCGATATTGCAGATCTTGGTCAGCCACCTCGATTGTAGAACCTTGGCATTCAGACGGTTTTTGACGTTCAAATGTGTGATCGTTAATCATGTTGCGTTCTCCATAATGGTATTTAATCGTTCGGTGTACCGAACGCAGGAGAATTATTACCTGCTATCTTTATGCCTGTCAACAGGTACGATGGCGTTCGGTGTAGTGGTATATTTGATGAACCAAAATGAGAGGTGAAATGTCGTGGCATCCTTCCTAGGCCAAAAAATCAATGAAAGGCGTCGAGAGTTAGGTATGTCGCTGGACCGCCTTGCAACTGAGACTGAATCCAGCAAAAGCTATCTCTGGGAGCTCGAGAACCGGGACAAACCAAACCCGTCAGCTGACAAGGTCTCGAAGATTGCCGCAGTGCTCGGTGTGACTGCGCAATACCTTATGGACGAGGAGTCGGGTTCCCCTGATCAGTCAGTGCGGGACGAGGCGTTTTTTCGGAAATACAAACAGTTGAAAGACGAAGACAAAGCCAAGCTCGAAGCCTTTCTAGACGTGTTCCGGAAGGGTTCCTAACAGTGGACGGCACGCCAACGTTCCATGCAAACAATGTCTTGGAAAATGTCCGGCATGCCGTCTCCAAGGACTTCCTGTTCCCCATTGACGTCAAGACGGTTGCGTTAGAGATCTATGGTTCGATATTTTCGGACCCTATAACGGATGTGAAACCCTGTGCATTGCCTGGCTTTGAAGGGCTGCTCGTACGAAATTTGGCTGGCTCTAAATGGATGATTGCCTACAACGATCAGCTCGAATCACCGGGGAGGATTAGATTTACTTTGGCTCACGAGTTTGGCCATTACCTGATGCATCGAAGCGGGCGTGATGAGTTCAAATGCTCTCAAAACTCAGCTTCGAGCACCGACGCTTTGGAACGTGAAATCGAAGCGGAAGCCGACTCGTTTTCCTCAGCGTTGCTGATGCCCGCTGATGACTTTCGGCAGCAAATCGACTCTCAACGGTTTTCAGTTGACCTGCTGATGCACTGCGCAAATCGGTACGGGGTCAGTCTTACCGCGGCAGCGCTGAAATGGCGGGATTTGGCGAGAGGCCGGGTGATCGTGGTTGCCGCCAAAGATGGATTCCTGGACTGGGCATCGTCGAACAAGGCTGCGTTTCGCTCAGGCGCTTATTTTGCTACAAAAAGGGAAACTATAGAGGTCCCACCAGGATCGCTACTTCAGAACTCCTTATGGACGCCAAGTGGTCATGCTGGAGCATTTCCAGCAAAAGCTTGGTTTCCTCAGGAGCCAGATGACATGATCTTGGAAGAGCACGCGTTTGTAGTAGAGGGCAAGGGATTCTGCTATACGCTCGGAATTTTGCTGCTGCCGGAAATAGGCGCCCCACGCTTAATATCAGGCGAGGAGGCAACGTAACGCTTACCACGATCAATGGCGAAACGGAGTTACGCTAGCCGTCCAGACTTCAAAACGGTGCATGTGTTTTTACACGCGCTGGGCTGAAAGCGCCGGGTAGACGTTGTCCGCAATGGGATCAACAGGAACCACAACGGCGTTCGGCGTGTGCCCCGGATTCCAGCGTCTTATAAACTCACATAACTCCTGTATGCGTAGCTTCAAGTCGAGCACACTGTAGTCTTGTGCATGGCTGGCTACATAATGGGTTGCGACCTTTACCTTGTTCGCTGTCTTGATCTTCCTAGCCCTAGGTTTTTTATATTCCAGCAGATTGGACCAGGTGCTTTTCTCTGCGATCTTGGCTGCCGAGGGATGTACCTCCTTGATGATCGCTTCAAGTTTGTCCATGTTTAGATAGTTTTCTACTTCACGACCCTTGGTAACCCAAGCGTACCGCTCTTTGCTTGAGCTGAATTCGGAGATGATCCGTTTCTTTGTGGTGTTGATTCGCTTGTAGGGACTGTCCTTGTCACTGTCGAGCAGGATCGCTGAGTGACGGTTTAAAGTGGTCAGGCTGATTAGATCACTTAGGTTGTGATCGTCGTCATCTTCAGCAGTCAGGTGGCTGAGTAGGCGGCCCCCGTAGAACATGACCGAGTAGTGTGTGCCTTCTAGCAATTCCGGGGCGATGCCCTTAATCCAGTGGTTTAAATAATAGCGGTCGGACGGCCCCTCTACCCAGATGACACAGTTGGCCTGAAGAATGTCTGATGCCATGTATCCCATGCGGTCTAGGACTGCTCCTAGGTCCGGTTTGCAGTCAATATAGGTGCCGTAGCTTTGGAAGATTTTCAGTTTGTCTTTTGTCGCGATATTAATCAGGGCAGCTGAGTGGGTGCTGATGAAAAGTTGCTGATTTTTCTCTGTCCTAGCGATATTGATCAGGCTATTCATCAGGTAACGTATTAGAGTTGGATGCAAATGGATTTCCGGCTCTTCGATTAGACAGATGCTTTCGTTTGGACAGGTCCTTAGCCAAGCTACAATCGCGGCGAAGTTTTTCCACCCCGAAGGGAGCCACTGGCCATGCAATTGGTTGGACATCTTATGGTCATCGTCTAACCATACATTCAATAGACCGTTTTCAGCAGCTTGAAGAGAGCTGCGATTCAGCAGGTCCTTTGCCATTGGTCCGCGTGGTTTGATCGCCAAGCCTTGGAGATGCTCACGAATTGCATTGAGCTCATCCACGAACTTCGTGTCAAACATATCTTCCGGGTGAGAGCCGTTACGGTACTTAATGTTTTCAAACGTAAAAAATCTGGGTATGGGGCTGTTTGGTGCATGCTTGTAAAGATCGCCTTCATTTAAGTATGCAGATTCGTTGCCATTGCGCCAAAACTGGTAGCAGCCTACGTACTCCGCTCCGTCCAGTTCATCATCTAGGGGAGCACAGAAGCGGTAGACAAGTCTGTCACCGCCCTCGAATTCAATCTCGAAGGCTGGTGGGGTTCCATTCGGTGGATTCTCTCTTGGGAGCGAAGCGAGTACTTCTGGAAAGGCCACTGCCCGAATCATATCGATGACCGTCGATTTGCCACCACCGTTTTCGCCGATCAAGATATTTATCTCCCCTGGCTCGATGGGTTTCGATTGCGTTAGGGCGGTTGGTAGATCCATCCAGCCGCTGCATGACGATTTCTTTTCAGGCGTATTGAGCGCCCGAATTCCAGAAAACCAGATACGGGTAATCTTCATGAATGGAGTGGGACTCTAGAGGTGATTGAAAGGTATCGGCTGTTTGTTCTATATACCCGAACCGGCGATTTAGTGAGCTAACCGTCGACTTAATGAGTCTTTCGTTAAATTATGTTGTGTTCTAGTATGCCCGATCTTGAGGCAGAAACAATAAATTGACTAGGGTTATTGCGGGTGAGTAATTGCACAGGCTTGCCCACCCATTTTGCATTCGTTCTGACCACCGAGTGCATCAGATTTGACTAGCACGCTTTGTTGCCGTGATCGGCACCCGAAGCTGACGTTAGCGAGAAGCAGTAGTCGGCCAGCAGCGACCGATCACGCTTTACCAGTTGTTGGGGGTAAAAGGCTTTTCGTGGGTAGCGTGATTTACCTATTGATTTCTATTAACAAAAGATAATAAAACCTAAAGCCACCCTTGAACATTATGAGTCTGAATAAGGCCTGCCACATCTGCTCCCAAAACTGATGGTCCGTTGGGAAGTTGGGCTGTGGTTACTAGCCAATTTAGTACGGCGCTAAATGGAAAATCTTTAGCTGCTAATCGAATCTCGTTGGCTTTGTTAGGGTCGTTTACATGGACGCTATCGTATTCTTTAAGGAGTGCCAATAGGCAGACAAATGCTTGTCTTCTGCCAAGTGGAAGATTCCTGGAGGACGCCGTATCATTTAAACCAAAAACTTTTATTGATTCAGCTCCCTTTACTCCGAGAGAAATGTACTCTCCTGTAGTTGGCAGTAACCCAAGGTGTAGCTCGGGATGATCTACTGTAGGGTCGATCAGCAGTGGCGAGCCCGCTGCATCAATAGGAAATAATTTCCGTTTTAAATTGCTGTTACAGAAACTGCAAGCTAAAAGGTAGTTTTCCCAGAGAAACGCCCGTTCAGGATAATCTGCTTTAGGCCAAAAATGGTCTATATCAGTTCCGAAACTATCCTCACAATACATACAACGGCTTCGCCCAGAAGCCATACCTTCAAGCTTCCTCCTTATTTCTGAAAATGCCACGCCAGGTTTATTATCCCAGCTTTTCTCAGCCCGAGCTTTAGGGTTCTGAGCTGCCAAAATTCGATTAGTAACCCTACCTAGGCTCCTAATAGTATTTGTCGTGAGTATCGGTCTGATCAGGCGGCGCATTACCCATTGCCCCCTAAAATTGCTCGTAATTTTAGGTCGGCTAGAGTACCCATATCGTTTCCGATATAATCCTTGAGCATTTCATATTTTGCAATATCTGCTTCAGTAGCCATATTTCGTATGACTTTAGCTTCGAGGGTAGCAATTTCCTGGCGCAGCTCCTCAGCGCGCTCGGAGTGCGCATGTTCCAAACCAAATAAATCCGTCATGACGGCGTCGTCGGCTCCACCATTCACGACGGCACTCCATGTACCCTCACTTATATGTTCAATATTTCTCGAATCACCAGGCGCCGGAAGACGTATAATTCCATTACTACTCGCCGCTTGACAGATAAAAGGGCTGTGGGTGGTAACTAGAAACTGTATCAGTGGAAAAGTTTCTGTTAGCCAAAATCCTATTTTTTGTTGCCATGCCACATGCAAGTGCGCATCTACTTCATCAATTATAACAACCCCGGGAAGATTACAGATTGACTTTCCGGAAGCATCCTTAGATATTTCTAGTGATCCGTAGGCTTCGTATAATCGTCTCAATATGTCGACAACTAAAGCGGCTACAGTCCTATAACCATCGCTAACTTCTTCGAGTGGCAATTCCACGCCATCACGCAGGATCCATAATCCATCGGAGTTGACTTTTTTTATTACGCTTCCGTCAGGAAGTAATCCCTCACCTAAGATGTCAAGAACTGTGGACTTTAGACCTTCTGCACCGGCTCTCTTTTCGAGACTACGATGATGAAGCTGCTTTAACCAATCAATGGCATCTGAAAGCGTTGCAGTTTCATTGAAAAGATTCACAAGCCGAGCAAGAACAGGATCGCCGCTTAGTTTAATTACTTCAGCTGGGGGAGGACCAAGATGGCGGTAAGGGCCATACCCCGCAATGAACCATCCTCTTGGGGTATCTTTCCATGGACCTCTATCGGGAATTTTCTGACGAGTCTTGGGCTCTTTTATCATCCAGCGATCGAGAAAGTCACTTGATTGACTGGTCCATGTCCCGTAGTGAGATGAAGTCCATTGAAGGCCTACCCAAAACGGATCTTTTGTGGTTCTACCGCCAGGTTGAAAGCTATCTCTCTTGTCGCCTTCTAAGCGAACGGCTACGGTACCTACTTTTTTACCAGCGCGGACCCACCCCGTAAACGTTCCTGCTAGAGATCTGGACGCCAATGGGCCGATAACCGAAAGGGCGATTGATTTAAGAAGGGTGCTTTTACCGGCCCCGTTTCTTCCTACGAAAACAGTCCATCCAGCGTAGCTACCATCTGCATGGGCCAAAGACACACTTTGGGTCCCCTTGAAGCTTCGGAGGTCCGTGATTTCAATTTCAGTGATATACATTGATTACTGTTTCCAAAATAGTACCTATGAATCTTACCTACTTTCGTAGACGTATCGAATGGCTATCATTGGTTTCGTTTGTACGAATACGTTATCGAGCAGGTTCGTGGGTCTGAATCGGAAAAAATCGCACTCCTAGGTATTCACTAGCGACGTACCTCTAAGGAAGTCGAGCTTAATGCTCAGTGTGAAGCCTGTCGAACGGCCACTTTAGGTTGAAAGTAGATCTGGATCTGAGATCCACTTATGGCCGCGATCAGATGAAATCGACCCATTGCGTACATCATCGAGGATCGCTGAGTCGGCCGATAGGTGCCTGTCGCGATGGGCTGCAATCCACTTAGAATTTACAGTCGTCCTCGACCCGAAACTTTGGCCTGAACGTCAGCATATGCAAACAAGAGGTCATCGCTGCGGTCAACTAAACGTAAATTTAGCGATATCTAGCAAAATTCGCTAGGCATCGCTAGACCTTCCTATATTTCGTTGGTCAGGTCGGCCACTAGCCTTTCCCCCGATCGCTTATGGCTGTATGCCGCCACCGTCAGCCTTGGGTCGATATCTGACCTCTGCGACAGGTGGTGTCCACCTTTTTGGCGAACGCATTTCGAACGAACTGCAACAAGCCTAATGCCCGAACGGCAGGATTATTGGAGTCGACGGAAATGGGAGTGGTGACAACATTGGAAAATCTGATCACCTTCCCGAGTTGTGTTCTGAAATGGATTGCTGCTCTCAGTGATCGTTTTCAGACCAGAATTTTCCATTGGTAACGTAGGGGGCGAAATCTACGTCACCCGCATGGGCGTTTTTGTGCACAACCGTAACTGTGCCACAGCTGCCTTTTTCACACTAGGCTTCGGTCTGCCGGACTGGATTGAGCGGGTATTACTAAAACTATTCATGCGTCTAATACCACGCATCAAAAATCTGAAGGCTACGGTCCATCGTCCTCCCGTGTTGGAAATACCATCACACTGTATTCCCTTGAGGCATCTGGCTGGGCCTCAGGGAAATAGAAATGGCGGCCATCATGGAGGGTATACCGCAGTGAGGTCCCATCCTGACTTCGAGCGATTTCCAGCAATGTATCCATGTGCCAGTCACCGGTGCCGTTGAGCCACCCAGGTGACACCAACTGTACCGACCTCACTTGGATTCCCGCTTCCGTTAGCTCCAGAAGGGACGTTAGCGCTTGCAAGCTATCCACGAACACCACGTCGTGGAACTCTAGGCCGTCCTCGCATCTGACTATCGTTGTATGAAACCAAGGTGACATCAGATGTAGTTGAACAAAATGCCAACCTTGGTGGCCAGGCTCCAGCATTACTTGAGAGCCTTTCACTTCTGCCTGACTATTGGTTATGAACACGGCGAACCCTCGACATGAGCAGTATAGATTGTAGTCATATACTGTTCGAAAGCGCCTTATCGTTCCTTTTGCAGGGCATGCAAAGTGGAATTGAAAAGTGCTGCCGGGACAGTTCTTTGGTGGCTTAGTGTGAAGCAAGGCCGGACGCAGGAGGACTTTTCCACCCTCAGCAGTCGGACTTACATCAGCACAATGGAGCGAGGACTGTACGCTCCGACTATCGAGAAGCTCGACAACATTGCTGCTGTGCTCGGTACGCACCCCAAAACGTTGATGGTCGGTAGCTACGCCCTAAAGGATAATCGATCTGTTGCGAAGGTCCTTGAGGATGTCATTGGAGAGATTGAGCGTCTTGAGGTCGCCGAGGGCGTCTCGAAACTACGCAAGCGTTACCCCAAAACCGAGTAAACGCTAGAGACTTGGAAACACTCGAGTAATGACTTTAAAGCGCTATATATCACTTCGTCGGATCGGTGCATTGTATCGACGCAGGGATGGTTTTCAGGTGGCGATCAAACGCAGGACACTTACGGGGGCCAGGCAGGCCAAAATCCTGTAAGCCTAATTTTTGCACTGTAAACCACCGTGGTTAACAAGGAACCAAAGTGGTTTACACGGAGTAATATAGGCTTCGGTTACTAAGGATATGACCTTTCCCTCGACGCAAAAGGGTGCGAATGCATGCTATGCAAAATCGACCTATCCATGCGGCTTCCTTGAAGTGAACTCGACCACCTTAGGGTCATTCAGCTTTGCTTTGAGCACACGGTTATCGTACATCAGCACCTCGTTGATGGATGCGAGATTGGCGACCTTGGCCCGCAATTCTTCGATCTCCTGTCGGTACGCAACGGACTTCTTGCGTTCCGTAATCAAGTCTTGTTGTTTCACATCACGCATGGCGCGACTGGAACGACCTTGAACCTCCCGGATCGCTTCGGCAATTCGTGGGTAGTGGTTGTGAATCAGCGCTGTCGATACGCCCGCTTCACGGGCGACTGCTGCGATAGTAACCTTGGATTCTCCAGTGCGGGTACGACCCTTCTGGATGCGGAGAAGGGCGAGCTTCAGATCCTTTTCGCGATCCTCAGCAGGCTTGTAGTTGGCCACCTTGTCCTTGAGTTTCATGCGATTAAAGTCTCCGGGTCCATTCCCAACTGTACCAGTACGTCGCGGCAGCGATTCAGGTCGCGCTCAATGCGTTGGCGGCCGCCCTCGCCAATGTCCTTGCAATGCAGCAGCCCTTTCAGATCATCATAGAGTCGTTGGTAGATGGCCGCGTGGCTGCGTCCGATGACGGCATGGTTGCAGGTGCCGCATCGCGTTCGTTCAAGGGTGTTGCCGACGCAATCGTCATTGTCCGCCGTGCACCAGGCATGGCCGTTGCTGCGAATTGCGGTGCTCTCGGCAATAGATTTCAGCATCGAGGTGTGATCCTTGAAGATCAATAAGTTTTGCGGCTCCCGCTGCCACTGCTTGAGCGCGTTGCCATAGCCCCCGGCCAAGGGATCGTCACCTAGCCAGTTGTCCGTGACACCGAGTTTTATGTCCTCCAACTCACCTTGAATATCGGCGTACAGTTCTAGGTCCAGATTCCGTCCCCAGCTATCGTCCATGGCGTAGCCCAAGGTCATGTCTAACGACCAGTGTGCGTAATGCTCCTTGAGGTAGCGCAGGTCGCCGAAGCGGCTGTGCGCGGCGTAGTTGGCGAACTTGCGGCGGAACTGATGGCTAGAAAGTTTCCAACTCAGACCGCAATCCTTCGCGAACTCCTTAAAAAGTAGATTCCAAGTTTTGTTGCAAAGCGTGCGTGCCTGGTTAGTTGTTAGATTTAGGCCGATAAAGAGCGCATGGCGATGCTTCTGTGCCTCCACGATCTGTGGATCAAATGGATTGGCGCGGCGCCGCTGCATGATTTCGGCGGCTAGCATGGCCTGATAGGGCGCGCTCCAGCGTTCCATCAGGCGCAGTGCGCGCACAGCCGCTTCGGGGATCATCCAGTCATGCATACCTGCATCGGTTTTTTCCGACCGAGAGCGCATCCAGTGGTAAATGGTGCCCTCATCGTCCTCGGTACGGTGGTGTGCGCCTGACTGTAGGTTGCTCAGCTCATGGTTGCGACAGCCGGAGGTGCTGGCTACGACGATGTAACAAGAAGTCCGTAGATCGGATAGCGCCTTTTTGAGTTTCCTCAGACCGCCCTCCCAACCAAGGGCGTCAAGTTGGAGATTCTTGGCAACGTTGAGGGTGCTGGCAGGTTGGCCCTTTCTATCAGTCTTTAGAGCATCCAGTGCATCGCGGAGGTCAAGCAGTTGATGACCGCGTTCAACTTGCTGGTAGGCTCGCTCGAACAGAATGCAGAACACGTCATCGGGAATCAGTAGTGTTTTGCTGCCGTCTCTGAGTCCACTGCCCGTGCGGCCTGCCAGTGCCTTCGCGGAAGTCTCGGGCCATGGATGCTTCGGCATCCGGTCATCGGTGTATTGACTGAGTTCATGGAGCGCTTCGACGGCTTGGAATCGGGATTCCATTCCACTTTTCGAAAGTGGCTTCCCCTTAGATCGAATGGTATGGCGGTCCTCTTTGCAGATGTTCACATATGCCCGGCAGATCATGGGCGTCGCCGCGCCAATGTGATCGAGCTTAAGCGCCTCCAAGTGGCGTAAGAATGGAACTGCATTTAGGAATAAACTTTTCATCGAGCCGCCCTTAGGCCTTACGCCCCTGCTGCGCCCCCGTCGTAGGTAAAGGTACATAATCGCCTTCATCACCTCTTGAAACGCAGGCGGTACGGTGCTGAAGTCCAGCCGCTTCTTGCTCATTTCCACGTTGTTGGCGAAACCGACGAGATGCCAAATAGTATCGCCGTAGCGGCTGAGGGTGACCCACTTTTCATCGACCTGAGTGCTGCTAACAATTAGGGCATCGCGTTCAGTTTCGGGAAGCCCACACACATCGCCAGGCTGGGCTGCAAAGGAGTCACAAGTTGTTGCCGCCAAGGTTTTTTCGCTCATGCAAAGACTTCCAGGCTGTCAATCAGATCAACCGACCAGAACGGATGTGGTAGGGTGCGGGCACGCTCACGGGATGCCTCTACGACGGCTGCCTTGAACGTGCCGCGACGAAGACCCTCGGCAACGATGTAGTGGTCGATCAAACGGGGGATGTGGGCGTACGTTCGTGCCCAGCGCCGTTTTTCCATTCGAGAGCGCTCGGTTAGCACGCGGAAGTAGAAGCTGAACAGCTTGTACAGGTCATCTGCGGTCACCGCGTAGTGACTGCACCGCAGGCAGTTTATGAAGTTCATGCAGGTCGCGCCCTCACGCTTCGGGGCGTACTGGCCGCTCACCGGGTCGGCGCAGCGGCCCATGGGGGTATCCTTGTAGGTCGCTCCAATGGCCTGGGTTAGCAACTCCTGCACCAGTACCTCACCCATAAACTGCCAGTTGCGTCGGGCGACTTCGCCGGGCGCCAAGTAATTTTGGTCGGCTACCCGAGGGGTATTGCCGAGGGCCGCGGCGGTTGTCACCAAGTCGCCATCGGCCAACTCGAAGATGCGGTTGGCGAATGTCTTGCGCAGACGAGAGATGTTAATGCGTAGTGGCTTTCCGCAGCTGTCGGTCAGGTTATAGCGAGCTACAAGACTGGTTACTGCCCATACCAACGATGATGCATTCAACGCATGGATTTCGCCGGCATTTTTCCCGGCGCGAGTGCGATACAGCCACACGCGGCCCTTGAGATCGACCGGTGCCTCTGCATCCAGAGGCGCGGTTAGAGTCATCACGCGACGGATCAACCGTTCCACGTTGGTTCTCACGCTCGGCGTGGATTCCAAAAGGCGTTCGGCGTCTGACTCAGCGCGGAGGGCCACCTTGCTGGAGTTATAGCCGCGCCGCTTCCATAGCACCAGGAACACCGTATTGTCCTTGGGGTGCGGGCGCAGGCAATCGCGACACATTTCCAGCAGCGGTGTGTTATTGCGTCCAGTGTGCAGTGCCACGATCAGCAGGATAACGCTTAAGAGTTCACCGGTCACAGGTGCGTCGTCGTCCCAGATCGGCTTGATTGCCTGCCGCAGCGCCACCGTTAACGCTTGCTGCTCGCGTTTGGACAGCGCCTTCTCGCCCTTGGCTTTGCGGTTGCTTTTCGGAAAGGGATTATTCGGGAAGGTGGCCGCATCACCGGACGTGACCAAGTGGATCAGCCCACGCCGCCCCAAGGGGAGCAGTACGGACTTGGTCTTCATGTAGGAGGCTTTCTGAGTTGTAGTTGTCATTCCTAACCCAGCGAGGTGGCCGAGATAACCGTCGATCAGGTCTCGGTTTACATCGGCCAAAGCCAATTCTCGGCCAAATGCCGTTGCCCGCAACATGCAGTAATTGAGAAAGCTGCGCAGCGCGTTGCAGTTGGCAGTCACTGTGCTAGTTGCAACCACAGCTTCCCCATCTGAGAGGAAGCGCTCGATCTGACGCTGGCAGGCATAGGTGATGGGGTCGATGCCAGCGCCATACCAGCGGGCAAAATCGAAGCTACGGCTGGTGGTAGCGTTCCGCTTGAACTTGATTGTGGTGTGACTCGGCGGGATGACCTCGGGCAGAATGACCACATTGCCTGCCATGTCGTGGCTGTACTCGATTTGCGGGACGCTGAGGTCGGTCTTTGCATATACCTTGCGCTTTCCCATTAGCCCGCCTCCGCCAATGCGTTCAACTCATCGTCATAGGCCAGCACCGCTTGGTCGGCCATTTCGTTGACCAGATGCAGGTACACCATGGTTGTCTGAATCGAACTGTGGCCGAGTTGCCGCTGGACAAACACCAGTGGGTCCAGCCCGCTCGTAGGGTTACGCTGAAGGCTGACCAGAGTTTGGGTGGCGTAAGTATGCCGTAGCATGTGCGTATGGACCTTGATTCCAGCTTGCTTACCAGTCTCGCTGATGATCCGGTTTAGACTCTTGCCGTTGTCTCCATAAGGTTCCCCGGACTTATTGAGGAACAATGCCTTTTGCGGGGTCTTGCTCAGCGAGGCACGCTCGCCGCGCACCTTCGTCACATAGCGATACAGATCGGCCATGAATTGGCGACTAACTCGAATATCTCGCCGCTTGCTGCCTTTGGTCACCATGCCGCTGCCGTCAAACGGATCGAGCTGAATGCGCAGGTTGCGTTCGGTTTTTCCAGCCTTGTCCGGGTCGAACACATAGACCAGCGGGAAGGCAGCTATTTCCTCGCGGCGCAGACCCGTATACAGCGCTAAGCGCATCATCATCCGATGATGGGGGTTCTCCGCTGCGGTCAGGAGCAATTTGATCTCGGCCATGCTCAGAAACTTGGGCAAGATCTTGTAGGTACGGGGCATTACATCGTTTGCCATGGCCTTTCCGCCACTGGCATCTACATGCGCAAGGAAGCTCGCTTCACGCTTTACCTTGCGTTCTTCATAGGTGAAGGGCACACGTTTCACCCACCCCTCGTTGAGGGCGTACTTGTAGAACTTGCAGATGTAAGTCAAGCGCTGGCGAGTGGTGTTCTGTGTCAGTTTGCACGTTGTCAGGCAATAGTCCCGATAAGCTGCCACCAGACTCTTCGCCTCGCCACGATCAACGTCGTGCCAGTCCAACTCATGGGCTTGGAGGAAGCTGAAGAAATCGTAAAGAGCGCGCCCAGTACTGGGCCAGGAACGATTGGACCCGATCTCCCCGCGAAGCAAGTAAGTGCGAAAGAACTGATTGGCGGGGACGCAACTCTCCATCGAGTCCCACAGAAGAATGGGGAACCCCGGGTAAGGTTGCCCATCAATCACAAAATCTTGAGTTGCCCTCACAAGCTCCATCAACCATCCCCTGCATTGACCAGACTCCCAATCCCTTAGTTCTGCTTTTGCAGATTTAGGGGCTATTAGATCGCCCCTTAATCACCAACTCAGGCTATGAGGTCGTAAGGGGCTGCCATCTAATACAATGGGGATCTAACGGTTGCAAGGTGTCAGATCATTGCGTTACCACCAATATTTCCCGAAGTTTTCCGGATTGGCCCAGAACCTTGAGTTGAGCCAGTCGGGGACTTGTTTGTAGTCGAGCAAATCGTAAGTGAACAGGGTCAGTACCTGTTCGTCACGCTGGAATCGTTCGCTGGCTTGCAAGGCCAGGGAGAAGAAATCGGTCTCCTGCCAGCCGCAGGCCGGCAAATCCGCCAGCACCGCGATGCGGCTGGCATTGAGGTTACGGATCCCGCCTAACAGGTTCAGACCGTCGCGCTTGGGCAAATGTTCGAGGCAGTCGACGGCCAGGGCCAGATCGAAACGCCGGCCCGCCAGTTCCGCCGAGAGCGCGCCGGGGGCGGCATGGGCGACGCAGGTGTCCGGGTGCGCCAGCTTGAAGGCCTCAAGCGCGGGGAACTCGCTGGCGCCGACCAGCAGCAGATTCTGCGGAGCATAGCGGTCGAGCAGGGCAGCCAGGGCCTGCTGCGGTGTGCGGGGAGAAATACCGGCAATCATCGAAAGTCCTCAATCAGAACCGCAAAGACTAGCCTGCCGCAACGCTCGGGCCTAGCGCGTTATTAAGAGAACGACGGCGATCTTCCGTGAACATTGGGCAAAACAACGATGGCCTATTGCTGGCGGAGATTAAAACTCGGGTCTTTACTCCCTGAATCGGTTTTAAGCCGATCCCTCAGGAGAGAAAACTAGATGAGCATAGTTCGGACAGCATTACCCTTGGTTCTGCTAACCAGTGTGTTGACTGGTTGCGCAGGTTTGCAGAAAACCGACTGGCCGACCTGTGCGGCGGTCGGTGGTGTCGTCGGTGCAGGTCTCGGTGCAACGGAAAGTTCATCGTGGGCCGGCGGTGGTGCCTTGGTGGTCGGTGGCCTGGCGGCGGCTTATTGCTGGGTGCACGGCGATGGCGACGAAGACGGTGATGGCGTGCCGGACAGTCGCGACAAGTGCCCGGGTACACCGAAAGGCGTGCAGGTCGACGCAGACGGTTGCCCACCACCCGTGCCTGCGCCTGTGGTCGAGGAAGTGGTTGTCGTCAGGGAAGAAACCATCGTCATCCGCGATGTGCACTTCCAGTTCGACTCCGCCAAGCTGACCGCTGCCGATAAAGACAAACTCAATACCGTCGCAACCCGTCTGAAGCAGGAAGCCGCTACAGCCCGACTGACCGTGACCGGTCACACCGACAGCGTGGGCAGTGATGCCTACAACAAAAAACTGTCGGATCGTCGCGCGCACTCGGTGGTCGAGTACCTGATCGAGGATGGCGTACCGCGCGGCAGTTTCGTGTCGGTGACCGGTGCCGGCGAAAGCCAACCTGTGGCGGACAACAAAACCGCCGACGGTCGCGCGCAGAACCGTCGTACCGAAATCAAAATCGAGCGTTGATCGTCCCCCCGCATCCGCGGCTTGTGCAGTCGCGGATGCGGGTCTTTACTCCAGAATGACCGGTATGGGCCGGTCCTTCAGGAGCATTCACAATGAGCGTTCTTTCAAGAACCGCTTTACCGGTTGTGCTGCTAGGCAGTTTGTTGTCCGGTTGCGCGACACACAGCGACGGCACCGCTCCCCTCAATCAACGTACCTGGCCAATTTGCAGCCTGGTTGGCGGACTCGTCGGTGGAGGCCTGGGCGCTCTCCAGAGCACCGGCTGGGCCGCGGGTGGCGCGGCGCTTGGTCTGTTGACCGGAGGTCTGGTCTGTTACGCCCAGGATGGCGATGAAGACGACGACGGCGTGTTCGACCGCCGCGACCGTTGCCCCGACACGCCCGCCAATACCCCGGTCGAACACCACGGTTGTCCGCTGCCGCAGTACCCGCCCAGCGTCAAACCGGTGGAAGCTCCAGTAGTTGCCGCCGAAGTCATCACCCTCAGCGATGCCGGCAATGTCCTGTTCGACTTCGACAAGTCCGACCTCAAACCCGCTGCCCGCGAGAAACTCGATGGGCTGATGGACAAGCTGCGTAATGCCGACGTGGTCAGCATTAAGGTGATCGGCCACACCGACAGCCAGGGCACCGAAGCCTATAACCAGGCGCTGTCGGAGCGTCGCGCCAGTAGCGTGGCGGCCTATCTGCTGCAGCAGGGCCTGGCGCCGAGCAAACTCACCAGCGAAGGTCGCGGTGAAAGCCAGCCCTTGGCCGACAACGACACCGAAGAGGGCCGCGCGGAGAACCGTCGCGTGGAATTGCACATCAATCGCTAGGCAGGATGTCGAAGAACCGCGAGTTAGAGCTGCCGACCGCCGGTCTATATCGGCCGGCGGCCGCTCGGGCTCCCGAAGATGAATTTTGCGCTGACCTCTGGCTTATCGCGCCGGTATCCCGTTAAGGTGCGCGCAAAGAAAGAATAATTCTTATCGGGGGAGCGTATGAAGGTGTTTTGGGGGCTGGGGCGCGTGCTGACCCTGCTGTTCTGGCTGGTGGTGCTGTTGAATCTGTTTGTACCGTTGGTCAATCCGTTGCACCTGCTGATCAATCTGGCCGGCAGCCTGTTATTTTTCACCCATCTCCTGGAAATGTTGCTGTTCAACGGCAGCCTCCGTGGCCGCTCCCATCCATGGCGCGACCGTTTGTACATCCTCATCGTCGGCATCTTTCACCTGCAAACCATCCCGGCCCCGGCCGTTCCGGAGGCTTCTCATGCGTAAACTCTGTCTGCTTGCCGCGTTCATCAGCCCCTGGGCCTGTGCCCAAGTGGTGAATGTCGAAACCCATTCGCTGATGCGCCTGCCGAACACCGCCAGCACCCTGCAACTGGAGAAGCTGGAAGTCGCCGACTACGGCACCTTGCTGATCCCGTCGAACGTCACCGAGCTGACCGTCGGTGAGTTGCACCTGGGCCGTGATGCGCGCATTGCCATTGTGCCAAGCGAAAAGCCGCTGGAGCTGAAAGTCAGCCGCGCCGAGTTGTCCAGCGGCAGTCAGATCACCGCACGCGGTGCGCCGGGCACTTACCTCAAGGCTGCGCGCTCGGGACGTAACCTGAACGTACGCATCGAAACCCTGAATGCCGCCGAACTGCTGGTGGATGCGCGGGGTGGCGCCGGGTTATGTCGGCCTCGACGGCGCAAATGGCGAAGCGCCGGGTTGCACTTGGGGGCAAGCCGGGCGCGGCGCCGATGGCAGCAACGGCAGCGACGGCCAGCCCGGCGCACCGGGAGCGATCGTGCGTCTGGAAGTGCCGCATGATTTCCCGGTCGAGCAGATCAAGGTGCAAGTCGCCGGCGGTGCCGGTGGCGCGGCGGGCCCTGGTGGCAAACCGGGGGCGGGTGGCAAGTCCAAGGGTTGCATCGTCTACCGCGCCGACGGCGGCAAAGGCGGCCGGCCCGGTGTCGACGGCCAGCCCGGACCTGCTGGCGCCGATGGCGCCGTTACTGTTCAGCGGTTGTAACCTTTGCACGACCCCTGTGGCGAGGGAGATTGCTCCCGCTGAGTGCGCAGCACTCCCTTCGATCTTCGGAGTTGAAGGATCTTGGGGGCTGCTGCGCAGCCCAGCGGGAGCAAGCTCCCTCGCCACAAAAGCTCGATAGTCACAAAAAAGCACTGGCCACAAAGGCTCACTTGCCACAAAGTTCACTCGCCTCGATGTCATCAGAACATCGGCCGGACCGCGGCGATTGCCACCACCACCAGCCCGACAATCAAATTCACCCCGACTAACCGCCGAATCCGGCCCAGCACGCTCGCGCCCGTCGGCCAGTCCTGCGCCGCCACCGCTGTGCGCAGTTCCGGCAGCAACAACGCCTGGATGCGGATGAACAATGCGACCATCACCACGTACAAGCCCATCATCACCTGCACATAACGCGGGGCGGTGTCGAAGCCGCTGAACTGCAGATGAATCATGCCCACGCCGCTGATCGGCAGCAGGATCACTGCGACCCAGACCCAGCGGAAAAAACCCTGAAACACTTCTGCCCACAGCTTTAGTCGGGCAGGACCTTCCAGCGCCTTCATGGCCGCGGGGCGCAAGACCATCCAGGCGAAAAACATGCCGCCGACCCAGACCAGGGCGGCGAGGACATGCAGGCTGTAGACAAGGCTAAAAGCGGTCATTGAGGTACTCCGTTCTGCGCGGGATTAATTAGCGGGGTATAGTAGCGGCCGATCCGAACCACTGAAAATTTATCCAGCGTTTTTTTTGCGCCGACAATCCATGATCAGCACTGAACTCAAAACCACGATCCAGGGCGCCTACTCGCGTTTTCTCGAAGCCAAGAGCCTCAAACCGCGTTACGGCCAGCGCCTGATGATCGCCGAAGTGGCGAAAGTCCTGGGTGACATCGACACCGACGACGAAGGCCGGCGCAGTGGCGACCCGGCGGTGGTAGCCGTGGAAGCCGGCACCGGCACTGGTAAGACCGTGGCCTACAGCCTGGCGGCGATTCCCACCGCGAAGGCTGCCGGCAAACGCCTGGTGATCGCCACCGCCACCGTCGCCCTTCAAGAGCAGATCGTCTACAAGGATCTGCCCGACCTGATGCGCAACAGCGGGCTGAATTTCACTTTCGCCCTGGCCAAGGGCCGCGGCCGCTACATGTGTCTCTCCAAGCTCGACATGCTGCTGCAGGAAGGCCACGCGCAAACCGCCACCGCGCAATTGTTCGAAGAAGAAGGCTTCAAGATCGAGGTCGATGAGGCCAGCCAGAAGCTGTTCACCAGCATGATCGAGAAGCTCGCCGGCAATAAATGGGACGGCGACCGCGACAGTTGGTCGACCGCGCTGGAAGACGCCGACTGGTCGCGCCTGACCACCGATCACAGCCAGTGCACTAACCGGCATTGCCCGAACTTCGGTCAGTGCGCCTTTTACAAGGCCCGCGAAGGCATGGGCAAGGTCGACGTGATCGTCACCAACCACGACATGGTCCTCGCTGACCTGGCCTTGGGCGGCGGCGCTGTGTTGCCGGACCCGCGCGACACGCTGTACGTGTTCGACGAAGGTCACCACCTGCCGGACAAAGCCATCGGCCACTTCGCCCACTACACGCGCCTGCGTTCCACCGCCGACTGGCTGGAAACCACCGCCAAGAACCTCACCAAATTATTGGCCCAGCATCCGTTGCCGGGCGATCTCGGCAAGCTGATCGAGCAGGTGCCGGAGCTGGCCCGCGAGATCAAGACCCAGCAGCAATTCATGTTTACCGCGTGCGAGCAGGTCGCCGACTTCAAGCCCGGCGAAGACGTCGAAGGCCGTGAGCGGCCGCGGCATCGCTTCGTCGGCGGAGTGATTCCCGAGCACATGCGGGAAATGGGCATCGAGTTGAAAAAGGGCTTTGCCCGGCTCAACGACCTGTTCACACGCCTGACCGATCTGCTCAAGGAAGGCATGGACGGCGAGGTCAACATCGGCATCGCCAGCAACCAGGCCGAAGAATGGTATCCGCTGTTCGGTAGCCTGCTGTCTCGGGCCGCCGGCAACTGGGAACTGTGGACCGCGTTCACCGCCGAAGACCCGGACGACAACCCGCCGATGGCCCGGTGGCTGACCCTGGCCGAAAGCGGTTCGCTGTTCGACATCGAGGTCAACGCCAGCCCGATCCTCGCCGCCGAAATGCTGCGGCGCAACCTGTGGAACGTGGCCTACGGCGCGCTGGTCACCTCGGCGACGCTCACAGCGCTGGGCACCTTCGATCGTTTCCGCATGCGCGCCGGGCTGCCGAAAAAAGCCGTCACGGCGGTGGTGCCGAGCCCGTTCCATCATGCCGACGCCGGCGTGCTGCGGGTGCCGGACCTGAAGGCCGATCCACGGGACGCCTCCGGCCACACCGCCGCGATCATCCGCGACCTGCCGGCGCTGGTCGAAGGTTCGCGCGGGACTTTGGTGCTGTTCTCCTCGCGCAAACAGATGCAAGACGTGTTCGACGGCCTCGACCGGGACTGGCGCAAGCAAGTGTTCATCCAGGGCAACCTGTCGAAACAGGAAACCCTGAACAAGCACAAGGCGCGGGTCGATGGCGGTGATTCCAGCGTGCTGTTCGGCCTCGCCAGTTTCGCCGAAGGGGTCGACTTGCCGGGGGCTTACTGCGAACACGTGGTGATCGCCAAGATCCCGTTCTCAGTGCCGGATGACCCGGTGGAAGCGGCGCTGGCGGAATGGATCGAAGCGCGCGGCGGCAATCCGTTCATGGAAATCTCCGTGCCGGACGCCTCACTGAAGCTGGTGCAGGCCTGCGGCCGGCTGCTGCGCACTGAAGAAGACCGAGGGATCATCACCTTGCTCGACCGACGCCTGGTCACCCAGCGCTATGGCAAAGCCATCCTCAATGCGTTGCCGCCGTTTCGCCGCGAAATTTCCTGAAACACCGGTGGGCAAATCCGCCCACCGCGTTGTCTACCCCTCAACTACCGTTATCCATTGGCCATTGAAGGCCGCTGGGGAGAATTGCGTCCCATGATTTGCCGTTCGTTGCCCGCCGTGTTCGCCCTGATCTTTGCCACGCCCTTGCTGGCCGCCCCGGCCGGGCAGCAGACGCTGTTCAACTTCGTTCGCCCCGCTGACGTGGTGAAGGTGGCGACCCAGGACGCCAGTCTGCCGCAAGCCAACGCCGAACAAACTGCCGAGGGTGAAGTGCTGCGCCGGGTGACGTTCAACCCGGTGGCGCAACCGACCCTGCGCCTGAGCCCGCAAACCGGCGCCTGGGATTGGTCGCAATCGGGGGCGATGAGCTTACGCATCCAGAGCGCGATGAACTGGGCAATCACCCTCTACGTTACCGTGCAGAGCAACGATGGCCGCACGCTGGTCAGCCGCGTCGACCTGCCGGCCGGCCCGGCGCAAACCCTGGTGGTGCCGTTGGTGGCCAACACGCCGCTGAGCCAGGGCATGAAAGCCGGGCCACCGATGCCGATCACCGTGGATGGCCAGCGTGTATTGCTCGCCAGCAGCAGCGGCGAAATCGATCGCAGCCAAGTGGTATCGGTCAGCGTCTCGATGGATCAGCCCAAAGCAGCCCAGAGCATCTTGCTGGAACGCTTTGGCGTGCAAGACGTTGAGTCGGTACAGCGCGCCGCTTATGGCAATCTGGTTGACGCCTACGGCCAATCGACTCGTGCCAAGTGGCCCGAGAAGGTCAGCAGTGACGAACAACTGAAAAGCGCGGCGGCCAAGGAACAGCAGCAGCTGAAAACCTGGCTGGCGGGGCGGGACAAGTCGTCGCTCGATCAGTACGGCGGCTGGAGCAAGGGCCCGACATTCAAGGCCAGCGGGTTTTTCCGCACGGAAAAACAGGACGGCCGCTGGTACCTGGTGACGCCGGACGGTCATCCGTTCTACTCGCTGGGCGTCAACACCGTGGCCCCGGACGTCAGCCGCACCTACGTGGCGGGGCGTGAGTGGATGTTCGAAGCGCTGCCTAAACCTGACGATGGCCTGGCCAGTTTCTACGGGGAAGGCAACAGCAACAGCGGCAACGCCTCGGATCAGGGCCGCGCCTATAACACCGGGCGCTGGTACGATTTTTACGCCGCCAACCTGCAACGTGCGTACGGCGAGCCTTGCGCGCCGGGCAGCGAAACCAAGGCCGGGGTCGCTGAAGCGGCAAAGGCTGACGCAGTCGACGCCAGCGCAGCACGCACCGCCGAGCAACCGGTCGGCCAGTCGGCGGCGCAGCCCAAGGCGGGCGTCGCGGAAGCGGCAAAAGTCGGTGCGGCCGATGCCACGGTTGAACGCACCACCGAACAGACGCCGCCAGCGCCGGCCGAAGCGCCTAAGGCTGGTGTCGCTGAAGCCGCCAAGGCCGATGCCGGCGATGCGACGGCGGACAAAGCCGCCGAGCACAAGGCCATCGGGCCGTGCAAGGTCACCCTGGATGAGAAGCGCTGGACGGCGCACACCCTTGATCGTCTGCAAGCCTGGGGTTTCAACACGGTCGGCAACTGGAGCGCCGATTCCCTGGCCAGCGCTGATCGCGTGCCCTATACCTTGCCGCTGTCGATCGTCGGCGATTACGCCAGCATCAGCACCGGCACCGACTGGTGGGGCGGCATGCCTGACCCGTTCGATCCGCGCTTCGCCATGGCCACCGAGCGTGCCGTGGCCATTGCCGCCCGGGACCACCGCGACGACCCATGGCTGATTGGCTACTACGCTGACAACGAGCTGGCCTGGGCCGGGCCGGGCGATGACCCGAAAGCCCGTTACGCCTTGGCCTACGGAACCTTGAAAATGACCACGGACGTGCCGGCCAAGCGAGCATTCCTCAAGCAACTGCGCGACAAATACCGCAATCAGGCCGGGCTGTCGAAAGCCTGGGGCATTGACCTGCCGGCCTGGGAGTTGATGGAAGACCCGGGCTTCGTACCGCCACAACCCAACCCCGAGCACCCGGAAATCGAGGCGGACTTCAAATATTTCCAGAAGGTTTTCGCCGACACTTATTTCAAGACCATTTCCGACTCGCTGAAGTGGCACGCGCCCAATCAACTGCTGCTGGGCGGGCGTTTCGCCGTCAGCACCCCGGAAGCGGTGCAATCCTGTGCGCAATACTGCGACGTGCTGAGTTTTAACCTCTACACCCTGCAACCGCAGGACGGCTACGATTTCGCCAAATTACGTGAATTGGACAAACCGGTGCTGATCACCGAATTCAACTTCGGCTCCAGCGATCGCGGGCCGTTCTGGGGTGGCGTGACACCGCTGGCCAAGGAAGAGGATCGCGGCCCGGCCTACGCCAATTTCCTCAAACAGGCACTGAGCGAACCATCGATCGTCGGCGTGCACTGGTTCCAGTACCTCGATCAACCGGTGACTGGCCGTCTGCTTGATGGTGAAAACGGCCACTTTGGTTTGGTCGGCGTGACTGATCTGCCGTTCCAGGGATTCGTGGAAAGCGTGCGCAAAGCCAACCTGCAGGCGGTCGAGCAACTGGCGAAAAACGTTGAGCCTGCCGCGAAAGCCGCCGAGAGCCACGAAGGCGCGGGCGGACGCAAGGGCGATGCCGGCAAAGGCCCGGGGCAGGGCGCCGCGGGGGCGGGTGGGCATTCGGGTAAGGGGCACTAGACCGCGTTTATCGCCATTCGCGAGCAGGCCCGCTCCCACAGGATTTGTGAAGTGCGCCCCAAAAGTTGGACAGCAGGTGGCTAGGCTATCGTGGACTGGGTTCTGTACGCTACAGGGCTCAGTCCGCCAAGCTTCATCTTGATTCGATCATGGTTGTAATAACGAATGTATTCATCGAGTCCCGCTTGTAATTGAGCCACGCTGTCGAAACGTTCACGGTAAAAATACTCCGACTTCAGAGTGCCGAAAAAACTCTCCATCGTCGCGTTGTCCAGACAGTTGCCTTTGCGTGACATGCTTTGCTCCAGCCCTGCTTTTTCCAGACGCTCCCGGTAATCCGGATATCGGTAGTGCCAGCCCTGATCCGAGTGCAGCATTGGCTTGGCAGCTTTGGGCAATCGCTCAAGCGCCTTCTCCAGCATGTCACCTACCAAGCCATAGCGTGGTCGGGTGGCCGTTTGGTAAGCCACGATTTCGCCGTTGTACAGGTCCAGCACGGGAGACAAGTACAGCTTTTCTCCGGCCACTTTGAACTCCGTAACGTCGGTAACCCATTTCTGATTCGGCTGTTCGGCCTCGAACTGGCGAGCCAGGGTATTGGGCGATGCCTCGCCCATTAGCCCGCGATACGACCGATATTTTTTCGGGCGTACCGTGCATTTGAGATCCAGCTCGCCCATCAGTCGCCTAACCGTTTTGCTGTTAACTCGGTGGCCAGCATTAGTCAGCGCGGCGGTCATCCGGCGATAGCCATAACGACCTTTATGGGCGTCCTGGATACGCTGGATAGAAGCTTTCAACGAGGCGAACCGATCCCCGCCCGCCATGGCCTTGACCTGGTAGTAATACGTGCTGCGCGCCAGCCCCACAGCCTCAAGCAGATCATCGAGCTCGAAGTGCTCTCGCAACTGAGTCACTAACCGGGTTTTTTCTTGGCCGCTTTGGCCTGTCTTTTCTCCTCCTCCCGAAATTCCTTGAGCTTTTTTAACACGGCGTTCTCCACCTGAAGCTTACGAAGCTTGATCAGCAGCTCGGCGTGCGAGAGGTCCTCATCGTTGGTCGATGAGGATTCAGAAGGTTTGGCGGGTGGCAGCTTCATGGCAGTGTTCAATCCTTTCCCAGCAGTCAGGGCTTCGATGCCGCCACTGTAATACTGCCGCTGCCATCTGCCCACCTGAGTGGAGTTGCCCAGATTGAAAAGCGCCGCGACACGGCGAAAGGACAGCTTGTCACGCCACATACGCTGAAGCACGGAGAGCTTGAAATCGGTGCTATAGCCCCTGCTACGGGGCTGGAGGCTGGCATCACCATGTAGTTGGTAAGCCTCAACCCAACGACGAAGCAAGGTGGGGTCCACTTGGAATTGGGCGGCTATGAACCGAAAGCCCCTGCCTCGCTCAAGAAAGGCTTTGATAACGGACAGTTTGAATTGAGTTGAGTACTTGCTCATGAAAAACACCCCGGAGGTTGGATGGGTGTCCAACTTCTGGGGCGCACTTCATGGTGCCTGACACGACGCCTTCGCGAGCAAGCCCGCTCCCACATTTCGACCGAGAAGGCCTATGGTTTGTTAGGAATCCCATACTTGCGCAATCGATGGGCAATCGCCGTGTGCGAGGTCTGCAAGCGGTTCGCCAGTTGCCGGGTCGAGGGGTAGCTGACGTAGAGTTTTTCCAGCAGGGTCTTCTCGAACTCTTCCATGGCTTGCTCCAGGCTGTCGACCTCCGTATCGCTCTGGCGCGCCACGGAGGTGCCGGCAATGTCCAGGTCGCCGATGTCCACCAGGCTGCTTTCGCAAATCGCTGCGGCGCGGAAGATGACGTTCTGCAACTGCCGCACATTGCCTGGCCACCGATTGTCCAGCAACGCCGGGTAAGTACCGGGCGCCAAGCGGCAGATCGGGCGCTGGATCTGCGCGCAGGCCTGCTGCATGAAGTAGCGCGCCAGTAGCAGAATGTCCTGGCCACGCTCGCGCAGCGGCGGGACTTCGACGTTAAGCACGTTGAGTCGGTAAAACAGATCTTCACGGAAGGTCCCCTCGGCGACCATTTTTTCCAGGTCACGGTGGGTCGCGCTAAGAATCCGCACGTTGACCTTCACTTCGCGATCCCCGCCGACCCGACGGAAGCTGCCGTCGTTGAGAAAGCGCAGCAGCTTGGCCTGCAAGTACGGCGACATCTCGCCAATTTCATCGAGAAATACCGTGCCTTGGTTGGCCAGTTCCATCAGCCCCGGTTTGCCGCCCCGTTGCGCACCGGTGAAGGCCCCGGGGGCGTAACCGAACAGCTCGCTTTCGGCGAGGTTCTCCGGCAATGCCGCACAATTCAACGCCAGAAACGGCGCGCTGTGCCGCGCACTGCTGGCATGGCAGGCGCGGGCCACCAATTCTTTACCGGTGCCGGTCTCGCCCTGGATCAATAACGGCGCATCCAGCGTCGCCACGCGTTGGGCGCGGGTCTTGAGCATGCGGATTGCCGGTGATTCGCCGAGCAGCGCGTCGAAACCTTCCGCGTGATCGTGGTGCAGCGCCGACAGTTGTTCGCCGATGCGATTGGGTTGATACAGGGTTAATAGCGCGCCGGCGTCGGTGATTGGCGTGGCGTCCAGCAGCAGGGTCTGGCCGTTGACCGTAATCTCGCGCAGCGGCAGGCGGAACCCCTGTTCCAGCAGCACCGCCAGCAATGCCGGATCATCAAACAGTTCCGCGACGCTTTCACCTGCGGGCTCGCGCCCATACAGGGCAATCAGCGCGGGGTTGGCCAGCAGCACCTTGCCGGCGCTGTCGAGGGCCAGCACCGGGTCGGTCATGGCCGCCAGCAAGGCATCGAGCTGCAAGTGCCGACGCTGCCCCGGCAGGATGTCGACCACGGTCACCGCTTGCACGCCGCGCACCGCGAACAACGCTTCGCGCAATTCGTCCAGCACTTGCGGGCTGAGGGTCGGCGCGTCGATGTAGACGTTGGGCGGCACCATCTCCACGGCATCCAGATTGAGATTGCGTCCACCGAGCAGGGCCAGGACTTCCTGGGTAATGCCGACGCGGTCGATGAAGCTGACGTGGATACGCATGGGGCGGTTTCAGAGTTCTGCAGTGCGGAGGGTGGCCAGTATGCCTTGGGGCGGGGCAATGGTGAAATCTTGCGCGGATTCCGAGCTGCCCCAGCATGCTGATGAGAGCGAGCCGGCTCGGGAAGAGGGCGTGTCAGCCGGCATGGGGCAGATGTCGGTCCGTCTTCGCGAGCAGGCTCGCTCCCACAAAAAAGGGCTATTCCAGGTGTTCGGGTTTTACCGGGTCGCCGGGTTTCACATCGAGTTGCGCCCGAACGTCTTCGAACATCTGGTCGTATTCCTTGTGCATCGAGCCAATGCCGGCGTCAGTGGGCATGCCGTATTTGTGCGCAATGCGGGAGGCGTATCGAGCGAAGTCGAAGGCCTGGTCCTTGGGCAGGAAGAACTCTTCGTTGAGGTCCTTACCCTCCACCGAGCCATGCATCTTGAACAGCATGCCCGTGCCTTCCTTGGGGTCCTGGCTGACTTCGTAGTCGATGTGCAGGTTGTAGCTGTAATCGTCCTTGTTCAACGCGTGACGCTCGATGTGCAGGTGACCCGGTTCAAACGTTGCCATTTACGTCTCTCCTTAAAAATAGGTAATGCCCGGTGTGGCTGTGCTGATCCGCGTGCCGGCGGTGCCTTGGACGATGGCCTCGATGTCCGAGAGTGAACCGATCACCGCGACTCTGCCAGTGTGCCGGGCGAACTCGCAGGCGGCCTGGACCTTCGGTCCCATGGAGCCGGCGGCGAAGCCCAATTTCTCCAGTTCGTCCGGGTGGGCCCGGGCGATAGCCTGCTGCGATGGCTTGCCAAAATCGATGAAAGCCGCGTTGACGTCAGTAGCGATCACCAGCAGTTCGGCGTCCAGTTGCTCGGCCAACAACGCTGAGCACAAGTCCTTGTCGATCACCGCTTCGACGCCCTGGAGCTTGCCATCGTTCCCGTACATTGTCGGAATGCCACCACCGCCAGCGCAGATGACGATGCTGCCCTTGTCGAGCAGCCACTGGATCGGGCGGATTTCGAAGATGCGTTTCGGCCGGGGGCTGGACACCACGCGGCGGAATTTGTCACCGTCGGCGGCGATCGCCCAGCCTTTTTCCGTCGCGAGACGCTCGGCATCGGCCTGACTGTAGACCGGGCCGATCGGTTTGCTGGGCTTTTGGAAGGCCGGGTCGTTGGGGTCGACTTCGACCTGGGTCAGCAGGGTGGCGAACGGCACCTGGAAGTCCAGCAGGTTGCCCAGTTCCTGCTCGATGATGTAACCGATCATGCCCTCGGTCTCAGCGCCGAGTACGTCCAGCGGATAAGGCGACACCGGGGTGTAGGCCGCGGCTTGCAACGACAGCAAACCGACTTGTGGGCCATTGCCATGGGCGATCACCAGTTGATTGCCGGGGTAAATCCTGGCGATCTGCTCGGTGGCGATGCGGATGTTGGCGCGCTGGTTGTCCGCGGTCATGGGTTCACCCCGGCGGAGCAGGGCGTTGCCGCCCAGGGCGATGACGATACGCATAATCAAGTCCTTCTACAGAACGCTGGTTAACGACTCGGTCCAGTGGTGAACGGGCAGTCGGGCAACATTGATGTCGACCGATGCAGCGCATTCGCGGGCAAGCCCGCTCCCACATTGACCGCGTTCTTTCAATTACACGGCTTTAGATATCCGCCAACGCCGACACCAATATCGCCTTGATGGTGTGCATGCGATTTTCTGCTTGTTCGAAGGCGATGTTGGCCGGGGATTCAAAGACTTCCTCGGTCACTTCCACGCCATTGGCCAAGTGCGGGTAGCGCGCGGCGATGTCCTTACCGACCTTGGTTTCGCTGTTGTGGAACGCCGGCAGGCAGTGCATGAACTTCACCCGTGGGTTGCCCGAGGCTTTCATCATGGCGCTGTTGACCTGATACGGCAGCAGTTGCTCGATGCGCTCGTCCCAGGCTTCCACCGGCTCGCCCATCGACACCCAGATATCGGTGTGGATGAAATCCACGCCTTTGACCGCTGCCTTGGGGTCTTCGGTGATGGTGATGCGCGCGCCACTCTCGGCCGCGAAGGCCTGGCACTGGTCGATGAAATCCTGGTGCGGCCACAGGGCTTTGGGCGCGGCGATGCGCACGTCCATGCCGAGTTTGGCGCCGATCATCAACAGTGAGTTGCCCATGTTGTAGCGCGCGTCACCGAGGTACGCATAGCTGATCTCGTGCAGCGGTTTGTCGCTGTGTTCGCGCATGGTCAGGGTGTCGGCGATCATCTGCGTCGGGTGGAATTCCGCGGTCAGGCCGTTGAACACCGGTACCCCGGCGAACTTCGCCAGTTCCTCGACGATTTCCTGTTCGAAGCCACGGTACTCGATGGCGTCGAACATCCGCCCGAGCACGCGGGCGGTGTCTTTCATGCTTTCCTTGTGGCCGATCTGCGACGACACCGGGTCGATGTAAGTGACGTGGGCACCTTGGTCATGGGCGGCAACTTCAAAGGCGCAGCGGGTGCGGGTCGAGGTTTTCTCGAAGATCAGCGCGATGTTCTTGCCTTGCAGGTGTGGCCGCTCGGTGCCGGTGTACTTGGCACGCTTGAGGTCGCGGGACAGGTCGATCAGGTAATGCAGCTCGCGCGTGGTGTGGTGCATCAGCGACAGCAGGCTGCGATTGCGCATGTTGAAAGCCATGATGGAACTCCTTTCAGTAATCGATCGGGTCGCGGATGATCGGGCAGGTCATGCAATGGCCGCCGCCACGGCCACGGCCGAGTTCGCCGGCGCTGATGGTGATGACTTCGACGCCGGCCTTGCGCAGCAAGGTGTTGGTGTAGGTGTTGCGGTCATAGCCGATGACCACGCCGGGCTCCAGCGCCACCACGTTGTTGCCGTCGTCCCATTGCTCACGTTCGGCGGCGAAGCTGTTGCCGCCGGTCTCGACCACCCGCAGTTGCTTGAGGTTGAGCGCCGCAGCCACGGTGTCGATGAAACTGGACTCTTCGCGACGCACGTCGATGCCGCCGGGTTTGCTCGCGTCAGGACGCAGGCTGAACGCAACGATCTGGCTGACCACTTCCGGGAATACCGTGACCAAGTCTCGGTCGCAGAAGCTGAACACCGTGTCCAGGTGCATCGCCGCGCGGGATTTCGGCAGGCCGGCGACGATCACTCGCTCAACGGCGTTGTGCTTGAACAGGCTCAGCGCCAGTTGACCGATGGCCTGGCGCGACGAGCGTTCGCCCATGCCGATCAATACCACGCCGTTGCCGATCGGCATCACGTCGCCCCCTTCGAGGGTCGCGCTGCCGTGGTCCCGGTCCGGGTCGCCGTACCAGATTTGAAACTCAGCGTGAGTGAACTCGGGATGGAAGCGGTAGATAGCGCTGGCGAGTAAAGTCTCCTGGCGGCGCGCCGGCCAGTGCATCGGGTTGAGCGTTACGCCGCCGTAGATCCAGCACGTGGTGTCGCGGGTGAACTGGGTGTTGGGCAGCGGCGGCAGGATGAAGCTGGAGTGGCCGAGGAAGTCGCGGAACATCTCGATAGTCTTGCCGCCGAAGCTGTCGGGCAGGTCGTCCGCCGACACGCCGCCGATCAGGAACTCGGCGATCTTGCGCGGCTCCAGGCTGCGCAGCCACGAGCCGACTTCATTGACCAGGCCGAGGCCGACCGAGTTGGCGCTGATCTTGCGATCGAGTATCCAGTCCAAGGCTTCGGGGATGGCGACGATGTCGGTCAACAGGTTGTGCATTTCCAGCACGTCGATGTTGCGTTCGCGCATTTTAGTGACGAAATCGAAGTGGTCACGCTTGGCCTGAGCTACCCACAGCACGTCGTCGAACAGCAATTCATCGCAGTTGTTCGGGGTTAGCCGCTGATGGGCCAGGCCTGGGGAGCACACCATGACCTTACGCAGTTTTCCGGCTTCGGAGTGGACGCCGTACTTCACTTTTTCGGTGCTCATTACAGATTCTCCAGGAGTGGTGCCGTGATCGATCACAGGGTCAGGAAGCCGTCATACAAACCATAGGCCGCCACCAGGGCGCCTACCGCCACGGCGACGAAAATCAGCTTCTCGACAGGGGTGAATACCGCTTTGCCGACTTCGCGTTTGGCCTTGGCAAACAGGATCGCGCCGGGTGCATACAGCAAAGCGGAGAGCAGCAAGTATTTGACGCCGCCGGCATACAGCAGCCAAAGCGCGTAGACCACCGCGACGCCTGCGATAAACAGGTCTTTCCTACGCTCGGCCAAGGCGTTTTCGTAACCCTCGCCGCGCACTGCCAACAACAGCGCATAGGCCGCAGACCAGAGGTAGGGCACCAGAATCATCGAGGTGGCGAGGTAGATCAGCGACAGGTAAGTGCTGGCGGAAAACAGCGTGATGATCAGGAACACCTGGACCATGGCATTGGTCAGCCACAGCGCATTGACCGGTACGTGGTTGGCGTTTTCCTTGCGCAGAAAAGCCGGCATGGTGTGGTCCTTGGCGGCGGCGAACATGATCTCCGCGCATAACAGCACCCACGACAGCAGCGCGCCGAGCAGCGAAATAATCAGGCCAACGCTGATCAGCACTGCGCCCCAGTGCCCGACCACGTGTTCGAGCACTGCTGCCATCGACGGGTTTTGCAGTTTGGCCAGTTCCGGCTGGGTCATGATCCCCAGCGACAGCACGTTGACCAGCACCAGGAACAGCAGCACGGTGATAAACCCGATGACCGTGGCTTTACCCACGTCGCTGCGTTTTTCCGCCCGCGCCGAAAAAATACTCGCGCCTTCAATGCCGATAAACACCCACACGGTGACCAGCATCATGTTGCGCACCTGGCTCATTACGCTGCCCAAGTCAGGATTCTCCAGGCCCCAAATGTCTGCGGTGAAGATGTCGAGCTTGAAGGCGAACACCGCGATCAATACGAACAGCAGCAGCGGCACGACCTTGGCGACGGTGGTCACCAGGTTGATGAACGCCGCTTCCTTGATCCCGCGCAGCACCAGGACGTGCACCGCCCAGAGCAGCACCGACGCGCCGATTACTGCCGCTAAGGTATTGCCTTCGCCGAACACCGGAAAGAAATAGCCCAAGGTGCTGAACAGCAGCACGAAATAACCGACGTTGCCCAACCACGCACTGATCCAATAGCCCCAGGCCGACGAGAACCCCATGTAGTCGCCGAAACCGGCCTTGGCGTAGGCGTACACGCCTGCGTCCAGGTCGGGCTTGCGGTTGGCCAGTGTCTGGAAAACGAACGCGAGGGTGAGCATGCCGACTGCGGTGATGGCCCAGCCAATCAACACCGCACCGACATCGGCACTGGCCGCCATGTTTTGCGGCAAAGAGAATATCCCGCCACCGATCATTGAGCCGACGACCAGCGCCACCAGGGCGCCGAGTCGAAGTTTTCCGGAAGCTACAGACATTACATAACTCCATTGCGGAGAAGAGAGATCGCAGGGTACGTCCGATTGAATGACAAACAACTGACATGGATCAGTACATCACCCAATTCCATTGGTGATGAATGAATTGGGAAGCATGCTAAATATTAACTGAGTCGCTGGAAGGCCTTTTCCAGAAGCTTTTCTGGTGTTTGGATGGTGATAAATAAATATCTTTGGAGACATTAAGTTAGTGGGTTTTCAGCGGTTCGCAAATGCCTGAGCTTGGAGATCTTTTAAAAGGCATGACATCAATAAGCTGCAGCGTGGCGTAAGCGCTTCTAAACAATAGCGTTTATTTCACCCTATTTATTAGATGTAATTGCGGTTTATGTATATTTACGAGTTTGAGCGTTTGAGACGCTCCCACGCTGGAGCGTGGGAACAATCGGCCAACGATCAGCCGACGATGGGGCAGCGTGCTACCACTGAGCCCGGTGCGAGCCCAGTTCGGTTGCTGGCAATGCCCATTGCACCGGCGTGCCGATGATTTTCAACGGTACCTGCAAGCGATGCGCCGGCCCCCACGGTGTTTGCTCCACCAGCACACCTTGGTCCTGTTCATCCTCCGGCCGAAGCGGCTCACGGACGCCCGGCCCATATTCGATCAATTGCTTGGCAGTGCGGGCCAGTGACAGCCGTGCCGAGCCGGCTGCGCCGGACGACAAGCGTTGCGCCAGGAGTTGAATCGCACTCGCCGCCATCAAATAACCGGTGGCGTGGTCCAGTGCTTGCACCGGCAGCGGCGTGGGCTGATCGGCCTGTTTCCATTGCTGGCCGGCGGCGGCGATACCGCTGCTCATCTGCACCAGGCTGTCGAAGCCACGGCGGTATTGCCACGGGCCGCTCCAGCCGTAAGCGTTGAGGCCGACGTCGATCAGCCCGGGGTTGAGTTGCTGGCGTTGTTCTTCGCCAAAACCCAGGCCGTCCAGGGCATCGGCACGGTAGCCGTGCAGCAGAATATCGGCGTCCTTGAGCAGGCTTTCGAAGACCGCGCGGTCTTCGCTGTTGTGCAAATCGAGGCGGGCGCAGCGTTTGCCCAAGGTCACTTCCGGCACGACACCGGGTTCATTCCACGTCGGCGGGTCAATGCGCAACACGTTGGCGCCAAGCCCGGCGAGCAAGCGGCTGGCAGTGGGGCCGGCGAGTACGCGGGTGAGGTCCAGCACTTTGACGCCGGCCAGCGGCTGGGCCACCGAACCTTGCCAAGGCGTGAGGTTGTTGCCGCTGATGCCGTACTGAACCAGCGGCTCGGCGTTTACCGCCAGGCCTTGCGGGTGGGTTTGCCATTGCGCCCAGGTGCGCATTTCGGCGGCGCAGCCTCCGGCGTTGACCACGGCATCTTCCAGTTCGGCACTGCTCCACTTCGCGACTTTTTGCGCGGTTGCCGCCCGGTCGCCGCAGCGGCCGAGCACCGCTTCGGCCGCGAGGCGATGGTGCGGTGCGTTGGTGTGCAGGCGAATCCAGCCGTCCTTGGTCGGGTAATCCCCGGCCAACGCGTCCCACATCGGCGGCACGCTCCAGCCTACGGGGCGGATCGACGTGGCGAACCAGAACGAGGCCAGGCGCTGGTCGACTTCCACTGCGGGTAAACGGCCGGTTTGCTGTTCGAGCAACTGGCTAACCGCCTGGCCGGCCACCGCGATGCTGGTGCTGGCCAGTTCGGTGACGGCGAACGCCGAGGGCAGCGCGCCGCTCGACGTGAAAGACAGGGGCGTGACGGGCAAGCCGAGCGCGGTTTGCAGAGACGTGAGCAGATCGGTCATCAAAGGCCCTCCGAAGCGAGAGCGTCGAGCATAAAACAAAAAGCGGTTCAGTGGCTCGGCGGAAAGGGCAGGGGTTCCGGGCGCGACCAGATCCATAGATTGCCCAGGCCCATGCCGACAATCGCCAGGTAGATCGGCCAGCCATGATCGAGCAGCACCAACATCAGACCGGCGCATATAAGCATGCTGATCGTGGCGCTGACCTTGGCGCGCCGGGCAACTCGTTTGCCGTTGTGCCAATTGTTGAGTATCGGGCCGAACAGCCGATGCTGTTCCAGCCAGGCGCTCAGGCGCGGCGAACTCTTGGTTGCGGCCCAGGCTGCGAGCAGGATGAATTCAGTGGTCGGTAGTCCCGGAATGACGATTGCGACCAAGCCAATACCCAGGCTGAGGTAGGCGAGGAGGGCGAACAGCAGGCGGGCGAGTCTGGAGGTGGCGATACGAGGCATGTGATTTTGCTAGAACTCGGGAAGTTGCAGGCCTGCTTGGGGCATTGTGGGAGCGAGCCTGCTCGCGAAAGCGGCGTATCAATCATTTTAAATGCAACTGTCAGAATGCCTTCGCGAGCAGGCTCGCTCCCACTGGAGAATCATTGCCAGAGGACGTTGTAATGAATCAGACAAGTGCCGGCTCAGGGGAGTAAGCCTGTTCCAGCAACAGAGTAAAGCGGTTGAACGCAGCCAGCGCGCCTTTATCCAGATCCGCCTCTTCTTCAGCGCTCAAGGTCAGCGAATCGAGGGTTTTTACGAAGGATTTCCAGCCTTGGGCACGACCGCCGGCCGGTTCGCCGAGGTGACGGGCGCCAAAGGTTTCGCTCAAGCCCAGGCCGACGGCGCGCTTGATCAGGAACGCAGCACCGAGCTTGGAACCCTCGGAGACGAACAGCCAGCCCAGGGCTTCAGTCTTGGTGGGATTGCTGACTGCGCCGGCCACCGGTTCCGGCATGTCCGTGTCGAGATCGGCGAGGTCGGCTTTGGCCGCTTCCGCGCGGCAGCGTGCGGGCAAGTCGGGGACGATGGCGGTGAGCTCGGCATCGTTGTACAGCGCCACCAGTTCCGACTGGAACAGATACTGGGCAACTACGAAGCGGGCGAAATTGGCTTGGGTTTCGAACGGCGCGTGGGCTTTGACCAGGGCATCGAGCTTGGTGTGTGGTTCATTGGTGATCTGGTTCAGCCGTTGTGAACGCAGGGCAGGGAGTTGAACAGTGTCCTGAGCGGTCATGGAGTTTCCTTGAAAAATAGAGGCGCTTGATAACGAGACGAACGGCAAGGCACGCGACAGTAAAAAAAACCTCAGCGCCTCGCTGTCGTGGGGCGAGCGCCGAGGTGGTTCAGGTCACGTCCGGATCAGATGTCCCAGACCAGATTGACCGCGAAGTTGCGACCTGGCTGGGTCAGGCGATCAAGGTTGGCCGGCTGGGTAACCGAGGCTTCGCCGACGCTGTCGTAGCCGCGCACGTCGTCCCACTGCCAGTATTTCTTGTCGGTCAGGTTGTACAGGCCGGCATTGATGGTCACGTCGTCGGTAACCTTGTAGAAACCGGCCAGGTCGAGCACGCCGTAGCCTGGGGTCTTGAATTGGGTGCTGGTGCCGTCAGGGGTCTTGAAGCTGGTGCTGTCGACGCGGTCCTTGCGCTTGACCAGGGTCCAGCTCAATAGGGCGCCATAATTGTCCTGGTCATAACCCAGGCCGAACACGCCGGTCAGCGGGTTGATGCTGTTCAGCGGCTGCCCGCTGTCGTCGTTACGGCCATATAGGTAGGCCACCGAGCTTTGGGTGTAGAGGCCGCTCGGCGCACCGAGGCTGTCCAGGTTCAGGCGACCCTTGAGTTCCACGCCTTTGATGGTGGCGTGCTTGATGTTGTTGCTCTGGAAGGTGGTCTCGGTGTAGCCGGGGGTGATGGCGTTCTCGTCGATGAAGTCGCGGTATTTGTTGTAGAACACCGCCACATCGAAAGTGCCCGCGTCGAACTGGCCACGCAGACCGGTTTCATAGCTCTTGCTCTTTTCCGGCTCGAGATCGGAATTCGGCTCGACCCGATAGCCGCCCGCCAGGTTCTCGAAGCGGCCATACAACGCCTTGGCGGTCGGTGTACGGAAACCTTCGGCGTACTGGCCGTACCAGGTGTAGTGGTCGTTGAAGCTATAGGTGGTGCCAAACTTCGGCGACAGGCGATGCCAGGTCTTGGTCTCGTCGCTTACCGTGCCATTGCCGCTCTGATCCGCAGTGGTGAGGAACTCGCTGGTGATGTGCGGCTTGAGCTCGGTGTAGTCGTAGCGAGCGCCGGGCACGAAGGTCCAGTTGCCCCAACTGATCTGGTCCTGGGCAAACAGGCTGTAGCTGTTGATGGTCGGGTCGGGGAAGTCGCTCGCCGGACGTAAGGCATCGGCCGCGCTCGGCGCACCGATCACCCGGCAGGCGCCGAACACGGTCAGGCAGGTGCCGCTGCCGGTGCGCAGGCCGGTGACTTTGTCCTGCTTGATGGTGGTGCCGTAAGTGACCAAGTGATCGGTGTCGGCCATCGCGAAAGCCTTGTCCGCCTGAGCGTCGAATACCCACTGGCGATCTTTGTAGGTGGTGTTGCGCTCACGCAGCACGGTACGCGATGGCGCGTAGATTTCTTCGGTGGTCTGGTCGGTCTTGGCAATCTGGTAGTTCAACGACCACTTGATGTTGTCCGCCAGCAGGCTGTCGAGGCCGAAGCTGTGTTCCAGGCCGAAACGCTCGCGGGACACGGTGTCGTTGCCGGTGCGCGACTTGTAGAAGCCAAAGCCGCGACCCGCGTTGAACGGGCCACCGACGGCACTCAACTGGTTGGTGTCGCGGTCGTCCTTGTAATGCTCGTAAGTCAGGCCGAAGCGCGCGTCGTCGGCGTAGTTCCAGCCCAGTTTGGCGAGGATGTTGGTGGTGCGCACGTCTTCAGGGTTGGCTTCGGTGCGGTTCAGGCCGATGCCGCTGTGTTCGCCGTAGGACTCGGTTTCGTGGCCATTGCGTTGGCTCAGGTGCAGCAAACCGTCGAACTCGCCGGTGCGGCCGGCGACGGTGCCGGAGGTCAGCCAACTGTCGTCCGCCGAGCTGTAGCCGGTCTTCAGCCGCGCGCCGACGTCCTGGCCCGGTTTGATGATGTCGTCCGGATCAAGGGTGTAATAACTGACGGCGCCGCCGATCGCGTTGCTGCCGTACAGCACTGAGGCCGGGCCGCGGAGGATTTCCACGCGCTTGACGATTTCCGGGTCGACGTAATTGCGGTTGGTCTGCGCGTAGGGGCCGTTGAAGAAGCTGTCCGGCACTTGCACGCCGTCGATTTGGGTCAGCACGCGGTCGCCGTCGATGCCGCGGATGTTATAGCCAGTGATACCGGCGCGCTGGCCGGCGCCGCCCACCGAAACACCCGGTTCGTAACGCACCAGATCCTTGATGGAGTTGACGTTGTTGCGGTCCAGCTCTTCGCGCGTCGCGACACTGACGGTGCTTGGTACGCTGGAAATGTTTTGTTCCTGGCGAGTGGCGCTGATGGTCACCTGCTGCAGATTGAGCGCGCCGGCGAGATTGCGTTTTTCCAGGACGATGTTGTTGTTGCCCAATTTGCGGTAGCTCAGGTCGGTCCCCACCAACAAACGCTCCAAAGCTTTCTCTGGTGCCAGGGAACCCTGCACCCCCGGCGAGTCGACGCCTTGCGCCAGGTCGGCGGACATGCCCACCTGCCAACCGGTCACGGCGGTAAAGGCATTTAGCGCCGAGACCAGCGGTTGCCGGGCGATGGCAAATTGGTAATCACCCATGTTGCGCGGCGTGGGCTCGGTCGCAGTGGCGGCCATCAGCGGTGCGGTGCCGGCCGTGAGGATGGCGGCGGTCAGCAGCGATAGCATGCGGGTCGGTGAAGAGGTCTGGCGGGTCTGGCGTGAGGACATCGATAGCGCTCCGTGTCGCACGAATCTTTATAGGTGCAGATTGCATCGCGAGATGCGAATCAATTGCATTGGCTATAACGAGACGAACGGGTTGCGCTTATCGAGTAAAAATAATTCTCATTTAGTTCAGGATCACCAGCGCCGGAAACTCCTGCAGGCGTGCGGAGGTGATGTGCGCCAGTGAACGCACGATGTCCAGTGGCTGGTCGAGGCGGTAATTGCCGGTCACGTTGACCTCGGCCAACTGTTCGTTGTTATTGATGATCCAGCCGGGGTAATAGCGCCGCAGTTCGGTCAGCACCTGGCTGAGCGGGCAGTTCTCGAACACCAGCCGGCCCTGGACCCAGGCCAGGTCGGTGGCGGCATCGAGTTTAGCGGGGCGGTCGAAACCATTGGGGCCGATGCGGATGCTTTCCCCGGCCGACAGGCGCACGCGGGCATCGTCACGGGTGGCGCGCAGGTCGACGTCGCCGCGCTGCACCTGCACTTGCGTCACGCCGTCGAGGTAGCGCACGGCGAATGCGGTGTCGTGGACGCTGGCCTGCACCGGGCCAGCGTCGATTTCCAGCGGCTGGCCACGATTGGCCGGCACTTCGAAGAACGCCTCGCCCTGATACAAGCGGGCAACGCGGCGCTGATCGTTAATGGTGCTGGAAAACGCCGAGTTAGTGTTCAGCAGGACTTTCGAGCCGTCTTCAAGTTGCAGGCGCTGGCGCTCGCCAACCACGGTCAAGTGATCGGCTTGCAGACGCAGCGGCAGGTTGCTGAAACTGAATAAACCGAGCACCAGCACTGCAGCGGTGGCCATTGGTTTCCAGTGCGGGCGCAGGCGCGAACGCCAGGTGACTTTATGCGGCAGGGCGGCCAGGCTTTGCGCACATTGGATCACTTGCGGCCCGTCCCAGATCGCCTGGGCCTTGGCGAACGCTTGGGCATGCAGCGGATCGGCCGCCAGCCACGCATGGAACTCGCGCGTCTGTTCATCGCTCGGACTGCCCAGCACGATGAGCCAGTCCAGCGCCTGGTCCATGGCATCGGCAGAGTCCCGCGCCTGCTCAGGCGAATGGGAGCGATGGGTGTCCGTCACGGTGTTTCCTCGGAGGGGGCAGGAGCGCAGTTTCTAGCTTCGAGCCGCAGGCTGCAAGTCATGCGCTTCACTTGAAGCGGTTGTCACTGCGCTCAACCACGCCGACGCAAACGGCCATGATCAGTTTCAATTCCTTCTGCACCGTGCTGAGCGATACGCCCAGTTGCTCGGCGATTTCCAGATAACTGTGGCCGTGCAGGCGGCTGAGGATAAAGATTTGCTGCTGCCGGGCGCTGAGTTCACCGAGGCTGACGTTCAAACGCTCGAGCAACTGTTCGGCATGGGCGGCATCCTCGGCGCTGCTGGCGGGGGCGGCGACGCTTTGCACCACGTCGAGCGGCACATCGTCGAGCATGGTGCGCGACTGGATGCGCCGCGCACGCAAATGATCCAGCGCCAGGTTGCGCGCGGTCTGGAACACGAAAGGTTCGAGGTGATCGATAGCCCGTTCGCTCAGCGCCCGCGTCACGCGCAGGTAGGTCTCCTGCAACAGGTCTTCGGCGGTGCTGGGGTTGTTGACCATTCGTTCCAGGGTGCGCAGCAGGGAAATACGCTGGGCGAGGAACACATGATTGAAGCGCGACTGACTCACGGGCTGACCTGATCCATTTCGAGCGAATGATAATGCTTATCATCCGCCCGAACGGTCAAGCGCAGATTTGTGAGCGATCTGTAATGCCGCGAAATACCCGGTGGCGCATTATTCGGCGTTACACAGCGCCAGGCAGTTATCGAGCATGCGGTTGGAGAATCCCCACTCGTTGTCATACCAGGCCAGTACCTT
The DNA here is from genome assembly GCF_031583775.1 of Pseudomonas rhizozeae. Classification (NCBI taxonomy): domain Bacteria; kingdom Pseudomonadati; phylum Pseudomonadota; class Gammaproteobacteria; order Pseudomonadales; family Pseudomonadaceae; genus Pseudomonas; species Pseudomonas rhizozeae. Next base: position 136,482 of record NZ_JAVLSB010000053.1, on the reverse strand, counting down.
CAGCAGCTTGCCGCTGACCTTGGTGTGGTTGGCATCGAAGATCGACGACAGCGGGTTATGGTTGAAGTCGCTGGAGACCAGCGGCAGGGTGTTGTAACCGAGGATTTTCGAATGCTGGCTGGCGTCCTTGAGCAGCGCATTGACCTCGTCGGCGCTGGCTTCGCGCTTGAGCTGCACGGTCAGGTCGACCAGCGACACATTGATCACCGGGACGCGCACCGCCATGCCGGTCAACTTGCCCGCCAGTTCCGGCAGCACCAGGCCCACTGCTTCAGCGGCGCCGGTCTTGCTCGGGATCATGTTCTGCGTGGCCGAACGGGCGCGGTACGGGTCGGTGTGGTAGACGTCCGTCAGGTTCTGGTCGTTGGTGTAGGCGTGAATGGTGGTCATCAGGCCGCTTTCGATGCCCAACTCGCGATGCAGCACTTGGGCGACCGGCGCCAGGCAGTTGGTGGTGCACGAGGCGTTGGAAATGATCTGGTGCGATTGGCGCAGAATGTCGTGGTTGACCCCGTACACCACGGTGGCGTCGGCGCCTTTGGCCGGGGCCGAGATAATCACTTTGCGTGCGCCGGCGCTGATGTGCGCGGCGGCTTTGGCGCGGTCGGTGAACAGACCGGTGCATTCGAACACCACGTCGATTTTTTCGGCGGCCCAAGGCAGTTCGGCCGGGTTGCGAATGGCGCTGACGGCAATGCGGTCCCCGTTGACGGTCAGACTCTCATTATCGTGCTGGACTTCCGCATCGAACGTGCCGTGAACGGTGTCGTACTTAAGCAAATGAGCGTTGATCGAGCTGTCGCCCAAATCATTGATGGCGACGATCTGCAAATCCTGACGATAGCCTTGGGTATACAGTGCGCGCAGGACATTACGGCCGATACGGCCAAAACCATTGATTGCGATTCGAAGAGTCATTGAACAGCGCTGCCGTCGTTTTGTTGTTGGAATTACAAGATTATTCGCATAAAAATAGAAAACAAGCCTTTTTAGTGGCAATATTTTGTTTTATCTACAACGAGTGACCTGAATCAACTGGTCCGAATGGTCAAAAAAACCGCTTGTCGTTCCCCTCTAAGCGGCTTTTGATCAGCATAGACAATCAGGTCGCCACATCCGTTAGCCTGGAGTTCTACACATGCATCCCCGCGTTCTTGAGGTCACCGAACGGCTTATTGCCCGCAGCCGTGCCACCCGTGAGGCTTACCTTGCGCTCATTCGCGGCGCTGCCAGCGACGGTCCGATGCGCGGCAAGCTGCAATGCGCCAACTTTGCCCACGGCGTGGCCGGTTGCGGTAGCGAAGACAAGCACAGCCTGCGGATGATGAACGCGGCCAACATCGCAATTGTTTCGTCATATAACGACATGCTCTCGGCGCATCAGCCCTACGAAGTATTCCCACAACAGATCAAGGAAGCGCTGCGCGAAATCGGCTCGGTCGGCCAGTTCGCCGGCGGCACGCCCGCCATGTGCGACGGCGTGACCCAAGGCGAGCCAGGCATGGAGCTGAGCCTGCCGAGCCGCGAAGTGATCGCGTTGTCCACGGCCGTGGCGCTGTCGCACAACATGTTCGACGGCGCGCTGATGCTGGGCATTTGCGACAAGATCGTCCCGGGCCTGATGATGGGGGCGCTGCGCTTCGGTCATCTGCCGACCATTTTTGTCCCGGGCGGGCCGATGGTCTCGGGGATTTCCAACAAGGAAAAAGCCGACGTGCGGCAGAAGTACGCGGAAGGCAAGGCCACCCGCGAAGAGCTGCTGGAGTCGGAGATGAAGTCCTACCACAGCCCCGGCACCTGCACCTTCTACGGCACCGCCAACACCAACCAGTTGCTGATGGAAGTCATGGGCCTGCACTTGCCGGGCGCCTCGTTCGTCAACCCGAACACGCCGCTGCGCGATGCCCTGACCCGCGAAGCCGCGCACCAGGTCACGCGCCTGACCAAGCAGAACGGTCACTTCATGCCAATCGGCGAAATCGTCGATGAGCGTTCGCTGGTCAACTCCATCGTCGCGCTGCACGCTACCGGCGGTTCGACCAACCACACCTTGCACATGCCGGCCATCGCCATGGCCGCCGGGATTCAACTGACCTGGCAGGACATGGCCGACCTCTCGGAAGTGGTGCCGACCCTCAGCCACGTTTATCCAAATGGCAAAGCCGACATCAACCACTTCCAGGCCGCAGGCGGCATGTCGTTCCTGATCCGCGAATTGCTGGAGGCAGGCCTGCTCCACGAAAACGTCAACACCGTGCTAGGCCACGGCCTGAGCCGCTACACCCAAGAGCCGTTCCTCGACAACGGGCAACTGGTCTGGCGCGAAGGCCCGACTGACAGCCTCGACGAAAACATCCTGCGCCCGGTAGCCCGTGCGTTCTCGCCGGAAGGTGGCTTGCGGGTGATGGAAGGCAACTTGGGCCGTGGGGTGATGAAAGTCTCGGCGGTGGCCCTTGAACATCAATTCGTCGAGGCGCCGGCCATGGTGTTTCAGGATCAGCAAGACCTGGCCGATGCGTTCAAGGCCGGCTTGCTGGAGAAGGACTTCGTCGCGGTGATGCGCTTCCAGGGCCCGCGTTCCAACGGCATGCCGGAGCTGCACAAAATGACTCCGTTCCTCGGCGTGCTTCAGGATCGCGGCTTCAAAGTCGCGCTGGTGACCGACGGGCGCATGTCCGGCGCGTCGGGGAAAATCCCCGCGGCGATCCACGTCAGCCCCGAAGCTTATGTCGGTGGTGCTTTGGCGCGGGTGCAAGAGGGCGATATGATCCGCGTCGATGGCGTCAACGGCACTCTCGAGTTGCTGGTAGACGCTGACGAGTTCGCCGCGCGCACCCCGGCCAAAGGTCTGCTGGGCAATAACGTCGGCAGTGGGCGCGAACTGTTTGGTTTCATGCGCATGGCGTTCAGCTCGGCAGAGCAAGGCGCCAGCGCCTTTACCTCTGCCCTGGAGACGCTTAATTGAAATTGGCCTTGGTCGGTGACATCGGTGGCACCAACGCGCGGTTCGCGTTGTGGAAAGATCATCAGCTCGAAGCGGTGCAAGTGCTGGCCACGGCCGATCACGCCAGCCCGGAAGAGGCGATCAGCCTGTACCTCAGCGGCCTCGGCCTCAAGCCTGGCGATGTCGGGTCGGTATGCCTGTCGGTGGCCGGCCCGGTGGGTGGCGATGAGTTCAAGTTCACCAACAACCACTGGCGCCTGAGCAGCAAGGCCTTCTGCAAGGCTTTGCAGGTTGAGCGCTTGCTGCTGGTCAACGATTTCTCGGCCATGGCCCTGGGCATGACGCGCTTGCAGCCTGACGAGTTCCGCGTGGTCTGCGAAGGCACGCCGGAGCCGATGCGTCCGGCGGTTGTGATCGGGCCGGGCACCGGGCTCGGCGTCGGCACCCTGTTGAATCTCGGCGAAGGCCGCTTTGCTGCGTTGCCGGGGGAGGGCGGCCACGTCGACCTGCCATTGGGCAGCGTGCGCGAAACACAACTCTGGCAACACATTCACGACGAAATCGGCCACGTCAGCGCCGAGACTGCCCTGAGCGGCGGCGGCTTGCCTCGGGTCTACCGGGCGATTTGCGCGGTGGACGGCCATGAGCCGCAGTTCGACTCGCCGGAAGAGGTGACTGCCGCCGCCCTGGCCGGCGACCCGGTGGCCCTGGAAGTGCTCGAGCAATTCAGTTGCTGGCTCGGTCGCGTGGCCGGGAACAACGTGCTGACCACCGGCGGGCGTGGCGGTGTGTACATCGTCGGCGGCGTGGTGCCACGGTTCGCCGAATTCTTCCTCGAAAGCGGTTTCGCCCGCAGCTTTGCCGACAAGGGCTGCATGAGCGACTACTTCAAAGGCATCCCGGTGTGGCTGGTGACGGCCCCGTATTCCGGGCTGATGGGCGCGGGTGTGGCGCTGGATCAAGCAAAGTCTGCGTAAGCACCAGCGAGGGAGCTGCCCGCCGCCGGGCAGCGAAGCCGCCGCAAGTTCTCCCGTCGATCGTTAAGTGTGTGAGTGCTGCGCACTCAAGCGCGAGCGAGCTCCCTCGCCACAAAAGCACAGGCGTCTTTGGATCCGCATCAGGCATAATCCGCCCCCACCCACACCCACAAGGACGATGCCCCCGTGAGCTCAGTCAACAAGTCGATTTTGTTGGTCGATGATGATCAAGAGATACGCGAGTTGCTGGACACCTACCTGACCCGCGCCGGGTTCCAGGTGCGGACCACGCCGGACGGTGCCGGTTTTCGGCAGGCATTGAACGAGGCGCCCAGTGACCTGGTGATCCTCGACGTGATGCTGCCGGACGAAGACGGTTTCAGCCTGTGCCGCTGGGTGCGCCAACATCCGCGTCAAGCCCAGGTGCCGATCATCATGCTGACCGCCAGTTCCGACGAGGCCGATCGGGTGATTGGCCTGGAGCTGGGCGCCGACGATTACCTGGGCAAACCTTTCAGCCCGCGAGAGTTGCAAGCGCGGATCAAGGCCTTGTTGCGCCGCGCTCAGTTTGGCCAGGAGCGCGTGGGTGGCGAAGTGCTGGCGTTCGACGAGTGGCGGCTGGACATGGTCAGCCATCGGCTGTTTCACACCGACGGCGAAGAAGTGATTCTGTCCGGCGCCGATTTTGCCCTCCTCAAATTGTTCCTCGACCATCCCCAGCAAATCCTCGACCGCGACACCATCGGCAACGCCACCCGTGGCCGTGACCTGATGCCGCTGGATCGCATCGTCGACATGGCGGTCAGTCGGCTGCGCCAGCGTTTGCGCGACACCGACAAACCGCCAAGACTGATTCGCACCGTGCGCGGCAGCGGTTACCAATTGGCCGCCAATGTGGTTCCCAGCAGTGGCCTCTGAGGTGCTGCGCAAGCTCGGCAGCCAGGTGCCGATGCCGCGCTCGCTGCTCGGGCGCATGCTGCTGCTGACCCTGATCGCGGTGATTTTCGGCCAGGCGCTGTCCAGCGTGATCTGGGTCTCGCAACTGCGCGCCACGCAGCTCGAAGGCCTGGTGACCAGCGCTCGCAGTCTGGCGCATTCGATGAACGCCTCGGTCAGCTATCTGCGCTCGTTGCCGGTGGCGTACCGGCCGCTGGTGCTCGACCAGTTGCGCAGCATGGGCGGCACCCGGTTCGTGGTGACCCTCAACGACAAACCCCTGGGCATGGACGTGCTGCCGATCACTCCGCGCAAAGAAGCGGTGCTCAAGGCCGTGCATGAAGTGCTGCGCCAGTCCTTGGGCAACGAGGCGGACATCTCGGTAACCTTCGTCAGCCCGGAAGACCTGCGCATCTTCAACAACGGCCTGAAGCTCGACGAATTGCCGCGTTCCTGGGCGCACTACGCGTTGACTCTGGAGCCGGTCAACCCGCCGGTGCTGGTCACGCAAATCCAGATGGCGCCCGGCGAATGGCTGTACATCGCCTCGCTGTTGCCGGAGCCCTACACCAGCCTTGAAGAACAAGGCCTGCCGGCGCAGCAAGTGTGGTTCATCGTCCTGACCAGCGTATTTTTGCTGCTGTTCATCGGCCTGCTGGTGCACTGGCAAACCCGGCCGCTGAAACGCCTGGCGCGGGCCGCGCGGGATATGTCCCTGGGCGCCGAAGTGGAGCCAGCGGCGGAAAGCGGCGGCAGTGAAATGGTCGAAGTAGGCCGTGCATTCAACAGCATGCGCGAACGCATCAGCCGTTACCTGACCGAGCGCAGCCAGTTGTTCAGCGCGATTTCCCACGACTTACGCACGCCGATCACGCGCCTGCGCCTGCGGGTCGAATTGCTCGAAGATGAAACGCTCCAGACCAAGTTCGGCCGCGATCTGGATGAGCTGGAGTTGCTGGTCAAAGGTGCGCTGCAGTGCGTGAAAGACACCGACATCCACGAAAACATCGAAGCGGTCGACCTCAACCATGTGCTCGACTGCCTGGTGGAACCCTACCTGGCGCCTAACGGCAATGGCCGCGTGACCCAGAACGGGCGGGCACTGGCGACCTATCCGGGGAAACCGTTGGCGCTCAAGCGCTGCATCGGCAACCTGATCGACAATGCCTTGAAGTACGGGCAGAACGCCCATCTGTACATCGACGACGATGAAAGTGCGTTCATCCTGCACGTCGATGACGAAGGCCCCGGCGTGCCGGAGCAGCGGCTGGAGCAAGTCTTCGAGCCGCACTTTCGCCTCGCCGGGCAGCAGCAGGGTTACGGCCTGGGCCTGGGCATCGCCCGCAACATCGCCCATAGCCATGGCGGCGAGGTCAGCCTGCAGAACCTGCGCGAGGGTGGGTTGCGGGTGACATTGCAGTTGCCGCGCAGTATCGACTGACCTGTGGCGAAAAATGTTTTTTGTGGCGAGGGAGCTTGCTCCCGCTGGATCGGGTGGGCGCCTCAGGCTCAAGGACTCGGAAAAATTTAGCGGTTCTGTTTTTTTTGGGTCTGCTGCGCAGCCCAGCGGGAGCAAGCTCCCTCGCCACAGGGAACATGTTCCAGAAATGTCACAAGCTGGTGACAAAACCTGCCCCCTTCGTTACAAGCCCGCCGTCGCCCGTTGTTTAGACTGCCCGCAGTCCTAACAACAAAAAGGCCTTTCATGGACACCTTATCTTCTGCTCCCGGCTCCTGGCTGGAAGCCCCTGCCCATCAGCAATGGCTGGCCAGCGAAGGCCTGCGCCTGCTGGGGTTTGCCAAGGCTTCGAAACTCCCTGAAGGCTTCGGCAACCTTGATGAGCGCGGTCAGTTGCCCGCCGACGCTCAAGCCGAAACCATGAACACCGCGCGCATGACCCACAGCTTCGCCATGGCCCATATCCAGGGTCTGCCGGGATACGCCGAGCTGGTCGATCACGGCGTGCGCAGCCTCGCCGGCCCCTTGCGCGACGCGCTGCACGGTGGTTGGTTCGCCAGTGCCGAAGCGCGGGATGGCAATACCGGCAAAGCGGCTTACCTGCACGCCTTCGTGGCCTTGGCCGCGAGTTCGGCGGTGGTGGCGCAACGGCCGGGTGCGCAAGCCTTGCTCAATGACGCGATCCACATCATCGACACCTATTTCTGGAGCGAGGAGGAGGGCGCCCTGCGCGAATCCTTTGCCCGCGACTGGAGCAACGAAGAGGCCTATCGCGGCGCCAACAGCAACATGCACGGCACCGAAGCCTTCCTCGCCCTGGCCGATGTCACCGGTGACCTACGCTGGTTGAACCGCGCGCAACGCATCGTCGAGCGGGTGATCCATCAGCACGCCGCCGCCAATGACTACTTGGTGGTCGAGCATTTCGACCGCGACTGGCAGCCCTTGCGCGAGTACAACCACGACAACCCGGCCGACGGTTTCCGCCCTTACGGCACTACCCCGGGCCATGGTTTCGAGTGGGCGCGGTTGCTGCTGCACCTCGAAGAAGCACGGGTCCAGGCTGGGCTGTTGACGCCGGGCTGGCTGGCCACCGATGCGCAAAAGCTGTTCGACCAGAACTGCCTGCACGGCTGGAACATCGATGGCGCCCCCGGCATCGTCTACACCCTCGACTGGGATAATCGTGCCGTGGTGCGCCACCGTCTGCACTGGACTCACTGCGAGGCCAGCGCCGCCGCCAGCGCCCTGATCCAGCGCACCGGGCAAGCGCAATACGAAACCTGGTACCGCTGTTTCTGGGAGTTCTGCGAGCAGCACTTCATCGACCGTTGCGACGGTAGCTGGCACCACGAACTCGACCCGCAAAACCGTCCAAGCGCCGACATTTGGGCCGGTAAGCCCGACCTCTATCACGCCTGGCAAGCGGTGCTGATCCCGCGTCTGCCCTTGGCACCGAGCATGGCGACGGCGTTGGCGCAGACGTCAGGTTCGCTGCTTATGTAACCATGTCGTGACATTTCGCCGTCGCTTCGTTACCTGCGGTACGAACGACCCTGTTTAAACTCGTTTGCAGCGCAAGCACCAGACTTGCATGCATAACAACAAGAAAGGTAATTCTCAGATGAATGCGATTTCTCGCCTCGCTACTGTCATTTCTCTTGCCTCCCTGTTCCCTCTCGGTGTGTTCCCTGTCAGCGCGATTGCCGCCGATGCCAAAGGCACGGTCGAAGTCGTGCACTGGTGGACGTCGGGTGGCGAAAAGGCAGCGGTCGATGTCCTGAAGGCCCAAGTCGAAAAAGACGGGTTTACCTGGAAGGATGGCGCTGTCGCCGGCGGTGGCGGTTCCACTGCAATGACTGTACTGAAAAGCCGTGCCGTGGCCGGTAATCCGCCAGGCGTCGCGCAGATCAAAGGCCCCGATATTCAGGAATGGGCGTCCACCGGTTTGCTCGACACCGACGTCCTGAAGGACGTGGCCAAGCAAGAGAAGTGGGACAGCCTGCTCGACAAGAAAGTCTCCGATACCGTGAAGTACGACGGTGATTACGTGGCCGTGCCGGTGAACATCCACCGTGTGAACTGGCTGTGGATCAACCCGGAAGTCTTCAAGAAGGCCGGCATCGAAAAAGCCCCGACCACCCTCGAAGAATTCTATGCCGCCGGCGACAAGCTGAAAGCCGCCGGTTTCATCCCGCTCGCCCACGGCGGCCAGCCGTGGCAGGACAGCACCGTGTTCGAAGCCGTGGTGCTCTCGGTCATGGGGGCCGACGGTTACAAGAAAGCCCTGGTCGACCTGGACAACGGCGCGCTGACCGGTCCGGAAATGGTCAAGTCGCTGACCGAGTTGAAGAAAGTCGCGACCTACATGGACGCCGACGGCAAGGGCCAGGACTGGAACCTGGAAGCGGCCAAAGTCATCAACGGCAAGGCCGGCATGCAGATCATGGGTGACTGGGCCAAGAGTGAATGGACCGCCGCCAAGAAAGTCGCCGGCAAGGACTACCAGTGCGTAGCGTTCCCGGGCACCGACAAGGCGTTCACCTACAACATCGACTCGCTGGCTGTGTTCAAGCAGAAAGACGAAGGCACCGCGGCCGGTCAGCAAGACATCGCCAAAGTGGTGCTGGGCGAGAACTTCCAGAAAGTCTTCAGCATCAACAAAGGCTCGATCCCGGTTCGCAACGACATGCTCAGCGACATGGGCAAGTACGGTTTCGATTCCTGCGCCCAGACCGCGGCCAAGGACTTCCTGGCGGACGCCAAGTCCGGCGGCCTGCAGCCGAGCATGGCGCACAACATGGCGACCACGTTGGCGGTACAAGGCGCGTTCTTTGATGTGATCACTAACTACATCAATGACCCGAAAGCCGACCCAGCCACCACCGCCAAGCAACTCGGTGCTGCGATCAAGTCTGCCAAGTAGTCATCAGTAACGCAGGTCCCTCCCCGTGGGAGCGGGCTTGCTCGCGAAGGCGTCGTGTCAGTTGATGCATGTATCGCCTGACCCACCGCTTTCGCGAGCAAGCCCGCTCCCACAGGGGATGTCACTGTAGTTTTATTTCCTCGTACTGGATTTCCCCATGAGTTCTGTTGCTGTGTTCAGCAAAGCCTCGCCGTTTGATGCACTGCAGCGCTGGCTCCCGAAACTGGTGCTGGCGCCGAGCATGTTCATCGTCCTGGTGGGCTTCTATGGCTACATCCTGTGGACGTTCGTCCTGTCGTTCACCAGCTCGACGTTCCTGCCAACTTACAAGTGGGCCGGCCTGGCGCAGTACCAGCGGCTGTTCGACAACGATCGTTGGTGGGTAGCGAGCAAGAACCTGGCCGTGTTCGGCGGCATGTTCATCGGCATCACCCTGGTCATCGGCGTGCTGCTGGCGGTGTTCCTCGACCAGCGTATTCGTCGTGAAGGCTTTATCCGCACCATTTACCTGTACCCGATGGCGCTCTCGATGATCGTCACCGGTACCGCGTGGAAATGGCTGCTCAACCCAGGCATGGGCCTGGACAAATTGTTGCGTGACTGGGGTTGGGAAGGCTTCCGCCTGGACTGGCTGATCGACCCGGATCGCGTGGTGTACTGCCTGGTGATCGCCGCCGTATGGCAAGCCTCGGGCTTTATCATGGCGATGTTCCTCGCCGGCCTGCGCGGTGTCGATCAATCGATCATCCGCGCCGCGCAGATCGATGGCGCGAGCATGCCGCGCATCTACCTCAAAGTGGTGCTGCCAAGCCTGCGTCCGGTGTTCTTTAGTGCCGTGATGATCCTGGCGCACATCGCGATCAAGAGTTTCGACCTGGTGGCGGCCATGACGGCCGGTGGTCCGGGTTATTCGTCCGACTTGCCAGCGATGTTCATGTACTCCTTCACCTTCAGTCGCGGCCAGATGGGCATGGGTTCGGCCAGTGCAATCCTGATGCTCGGTGCGATTCTCGCAATCATCGTGCCTTACCTGTATTCCGAGCTGAGGACCAAGCGTCATGACTAGTTTTGCGGCCAAACCGGCCTTCAGCTTGAGTCGCATCGCGATCTACGCGGTGCTGATTTTCGCGGTGTTCCTGTACCTGATTCCGCTGGTGGTCATGCTGCTGACCAGCTTCAAGACCCCGGAAGACATCAACTCCGGCAACCTGCTGAGCTGGCCGACCGTGGTCAGCGGTATCGGCTGGGTCAAAGCCTGGGCCACGGTTGATGGCTACTTCTGGAACTCGATCAAGATCACCGTGCCGGCGGTGCTGATCTCGACCGCCATCGGCGCGTTGAACGGCTACGTGTTGTCGATGTGGCGCTTCCGCGGCTCGCAATTGTTCTTCGGCCTGTTGCTGTTCGGCTGCTTCCTGCCGTTCCAGACTGTGCTCCTGCCAGCCTCGTTCACCCTCGGTAAAATGGGCCTGGCCAGCACCACCACCGGCCTGGTGTTCATCCACGTGGTCTACGGCCTGGCGTTCACCACGCTGTTTTTCCGTAACTACTACGTGAGCATTCCCGATGCGCTGGTGAAAGCGGCACGCCTGGATGGCGCGGGGTTCTTCACGATTTTCCGGCTGATCATCCTGCCGATGTCGACGCCGATCATCATGGTTTGCCTGATCTGGCAATTCACCCAGATCTGGAACGACTTCCTGTTTGGCGTGGTGTTCTCCAGCGGCGATTCGCAACCGATCACCGTGGCCCTCAACAACCTGGTCAACACCAGCACCGGGGCCAAGGAATACAACGTGGACATGGCGGCGGCGATGATCGCCGGGCTGCCGACCCTGCTGGTCTATGTGGTCGCAGGCAAGTATTTCGTGCGCGGGCTGACGGCCGGCGCAGTCAAGGGGTAATCATGGCAACGCTCGAACTTCGCAACGTAAACAAGACTTATGGCGCCGGCCTGCCGGACACCCTGAAGAACATCGAACTGTCGATCAAGGACGGTGAGTTCCTGATCCTGGTCGGCCCTTCGGGTTGCGGCAAATCGACCCTGATGAACTGCATTGCCGGCCTGGAAACCATCACCGGCGGCGCGATCATGATCGGCGACCAGGACGTCAGTGGCATGAGCCCGAAAGATCGCGACATCGCCATGGTGTTCCAGTCCTACGCGCTGTACCCGACCATGAGCGTGCGCGAGAACATCGAATTCGGTCTGAAAATTCGCAAGATGAAGCAGGTGGACATCGACGAGGAAGTCAATCGCGTCGCCAAGCTGCTGCAAATCGAACACTTGCTCAACCGCAAACCGGGCCAGCTCTCCGGTGGCCAGCAACAGCGTGTGGCGATGGGCCGGGCCCTGGCGCGGCGGCCAAAGATTTACCTGTTCGACGAACCGCTGTCCAACCTCGACGCCAAGCTGCGGGTCGAGATGCGCACCGAAATGAAACTGATGCACCAGCGCCTGAAAACCACCACGGTCTACGTGACCCACGACCAGATCGAAGCCATGACCCTGGGCGACAAAGTGGCGGTGATGAAGGACGGCATTATCCAGCAGTTCGGTACGCCGAAAGAGATCTACAACAACCCGGCAAACCTGTTCGTGGCCAGCTTCATCGGCTCGCCGCCGATGAATTTCATTCCGCTGCGCCTGCAACGCAAGGACGGCCGTTTGCTGGCGCTGCTCGACAGCGGCCAGGCCCGTTGTGAATTGCCGATGGGTATGCAGGACGCCGGCCTCGAAGACCGCGAAGTGATCCTCGGGCTGCGCCCGGAGCAAATCGTCCTGGCGGCCGGCGAGCCCAATGGTTTGCCGACCATTCGCGCCGAAGTCCAGGTCACCGAGCCGACCGGCCCGGACACCCTGGTGTTCGTCCAGTTGAACGACACCAAGGTCTGCTGCCGCCTGGCGCCGGACGTCGCGCCGCAAGTGGGCGAGACCCTGACCCTGCAATTCGATCCGGCCAAAGTGCTGCTGTTCGACGCCAAGACCGGCGAGCGTCTGGGGGCGCCGGCCGTGGCAAAAACCGAGGCGTTGTCGGCGAATGTCGCGCAGTTCAAAGGGCGCTGAAGAACCAGTGGGAGCGAGCCTGCTCGCGAATGCGCGGTGCCTTCCATCATTGATGGGGCTGACATACCGCTTTCGCGATCAGGCTCTCTCCCGCAGTAGAGCAAGCGGTGGATGGCCTGTTGTCCGCTGCACTTGATGTAACCGCGTTAGATAAAAACAAGTAAATAACAATAAAAGAGGATGTAGGGATGAAGAAGAACAACAACGCTCAGCTTATCTGCCAATTGTCAGCGATTGCGGTGCTGACAATGGCCGGTAGCGTTCACGCCGCTGACGCGTTCAGCACCGATTCCGAGTGGATGACCGGGGATTGGGGTGGCGAGCGGACGAAGCTGATCGAACAAGGCATCGACATCAAGATGGACTATGTCGGTGAAGTAGGCGGTAACTTGAACGGCGGCTTCAACGACGACAAGACTGCGCGTTACTCCGATCAGTTCGGCCTCGGCGCGGCACTCGATCTGCAAAAACTGTTGGGCTGGGATAACACCCAGGCCAAGATCCAGCTGACCAATCGTAATGGTCAGAACATCTCCAACGACCGCGTGGGCGACCCGCGTGCCGGCACCTTGAGTTCCTCGCAGGAAGTCTACGGCCGTGGCCACATGGTGCGTCTGACCCAACTGTGGATCAAGCACCAGTTCCTCGACGGCAAACTGGACGTCAAGGCCGGTTACTTCGGCGAAGGCGAAGACTTCAACAGCTTCCCTTGCGAGTTCCAGAACCTGGCGTTTTGCGGTTCCCAGGCGGGTAACTGGGCGACCGGCATCTGGTACAACTGGCCAGTCAGCCAGGCGGCGATCCGCGTGAAGTACAACATCTCGCCTGAGTTCTACGCGCAGATCGGTGCGTACAACCAGAACCCGTCGCAGCTCGAGCACGGCAACGGCTTCAAGCTCAGCGGCAGCGGCACCAAAGGCACCGTGTTGCCAGTCGAACTGGTCTGGCTGCCGAACCCTGGCAATCTGCCGGGCGAATACCGTGTCGGTTACTACAAGAGCACGGCCAAGGCTGACGACGTCCGCGAAGACGACAACGGCAACGATGCCGCCACCACGGGCAATTCGTACCGCAGCCATAGCAGCAAATCCGGCTATTGGTTCGTCGCGCAACAGCAACTCACCACCCACAACGGTGATGCGTCCCGTGGTCTGAACATCGCCGCCAACGCCACCTTCCACGACAAGGACACCAACTTCGTCGACAACTATCAGTCGCTGATGTTTGTGTACAAAGGTCCGTTCGATGCCCGTCCGAAAGACGACATCGGCATCGGCGCCGCGCGTATCCATGTCAACGATGACGTGAAGAAGAACTCCGAGTTGATCAACGCCGCCAACGGTGTAACCAACTACGAAGATCCGCTGTTCTCGCCGTTGCGCAACACCGAATACAACTACGAGCTCAACTACGGGATTCACGTTACCAACTGGCTGACCGTGCGTCCTAACCTGCAATACATCACTCACCCAGGTGGTGTTGATGATGTCGACAACGCCCTCGTGGCCGGTCTGAAAATTCAGTCGGTGTTCTAAGGCGTCTGCGATAAGCTCCTCTCTATGTGCGCATATTTGCGGACGGCCAAGGCTGTCCGCTTTTTTTTGTAGGGTACGGGTAGGCAGATGATTTTCGGGACTGCTTCACATGCATGAGCAACCGCTGCAACGCTTCTTCAAATCCCTGCGCGAACGTCCAGTGTTCGCCTGGGAGCGCTATCAATTGCGCGATGTGTTGGTGATCGATCATCCGCTGTGTCAGGCGGTGTTCAGTCGCCAGGGCGCGCAATTGCTGCACTTTCAGCCTGCGGGGCAGAAGCCTTGGTTGTGGTGCGCGGCGAAGTGGCCGCAGGTCGGCGCGATTCGCGGCGGCGTGCCGGTGTGCTGGCCGTGGTATGGCCGTCATCCCAGCGAAAACGCGTGGCCGTCCCATGGTTGGGCGCGGTTGATCGACTGGAAATTGCTCGATAGCTGCAGCGATGACGACGGTGTGCGCCTGCATTGGCGTTTACAGTTGTGCGACTGGCAGGTCGACCTGCACGCGCACCTTGGCGAACGCATGGAATTGCACCTGAGCACTGAGCACCAAGACGACATGCCGTGCCAATTGAGCCAGGCATTGCACGCTTACTGGCGTATCGGCGACGTCGGCGAGGTAGCGCTGTCTGGACTCGACGGCGCGCAAGGTTATGACCAGTTGAGTCGCCAGGTTTGTCAGCAGGAAGGCGAGTTGCGGGTCGAAGGTGGCTGTCAGCGGGTGTTCCAGCACGACGGTGAATTGCAGCTCAAGGATCACGCCTGGCAGCGCGAGTTGTGCATCGACACCGGCGATCAGGCCGACACCGTGGTCTGGCATCCAGGTTCGCGGCCGCTACTGGGCGTGAGTTGGGATGAGGTTTGCGCGTTTGTCTGTGTCGAAGCGGCCAGCGGTGGCACTGACAGTCTGCACCTGGCGCCGGGGGAGAGGGCGCATTTGAGTTTGCAGGCGTGGGCGGCTGCCTAGATTCTCGGTGTAAACAATGGCCCCATCGCTGGCAACTCGAATGGTCGCACCGCAGCACCCACAGGTTCACTGGTGGAATGACTTGCCATGAACACTGGCGATCACTGTGGGAGGTGCGGTGCGACGATTCGACTTGCCAGCGATGAGGCCCGATCAGGCAATCAGGATCTTGAATCAGTTGAACTCATCCCCCACCGGATACCGGCTGGCGTTCAGGCTCTCTTTGATCTTGCGCAAATGCGGTTGGAAATCCACCCCGCGGCGCAGGGTCATGCCGGTGGCGAGTACGTCGAGCACGGTCAACTGGATGATCCGCGAGGTCATCGGCATATAAATATCGGTGTCTTCCGGCAGCGGAATGTTCAGGCTCAAGGTACTGGCCTTCGCCAGCGGCGAACCCTCGGCGGTCAGGCCCAGCACCGAGGCACCGTTCTCCCGGGCGATGCGCGCCACTTCCACCAGCTCACGGGTGCGCCCGGTGTAGGAAATAATCACGAACAGCTCACCGGTGTGTGCCACCGAGGCAATCATCCGCTGCATCAACACATCGGCATGCGCGGTAACGGCCAGGTTGAAGCGGAAGAACTTGTGCTGCGCATCCAGCGCCACCGGGGCCGAGGCGCCGAGGCCGAAAAAGTGGATCTGCCGCGCCTGGATCAGCAAGTCGACGGCGCGGCTGATCAGGTTCGGGTCCAGGGCCTGGCAAGCACTGTCCAGCGAGGCAATGGCGCTGCCGAAGATCTTCCGCGTGTAGGCTTCCGGGTTATCGTCGGCCTCCACTGCTCGGCTGACATAGGCCGCGCCGCTGGCCAGGCTTTGCGCCAGTTGCAGCTTGAGCTCCGGATAACCGCTGACGCCGAACGAACGGCAGAAGCGGTTGACCGTCGGCTCGCTGACTGACGCAGCCTGAGCCAGGGCAGCGATGCTGAAGCGCGTGGCCTGCTGCGGATTGAGCAGAATCACTTCGGCCACTTTGCGTTCGGCCTTGTTCAGTTCTTCAAGGCGGCTCTGGATCTGTTCCAGTAAATTGCGCACGCGGTCCATATGGGGTTCCTTGGCTCGGGAAAGTAGCTCGGCAATGTCAGCAGGGCTATGCACACAGAGCTATGCAAATAAGCGGTCGACTATGCAAATTGGGCCTTTGATCGGGCCCGCGACGGTGGCCTATCCTACTGATGGCTCCGATTGACCACCACCCGGAATGTGTATATTGGGAAAATGTTGTGGTTATTACTACATTTTTCCTTGAGCGATGCCTTGAAAAAAGGTATTTGTAGCTTAACTTGATAAAAGAACCAACATCATGCCTTCGATTACGGTTGAACCGTGCACCTTTGCCTTGTTCGGCGCGCTGGGCGATCTGGCCCTGCGCAAGCTGTTTCCTGCCTTGTACCAACTGGACGGCGCCGGACTTCTGCACGATGACACGCGAATTCTGGCGCTGGCCCGCGAACCGGGCAGCGAGCAACAGCACTTGGCGTTCATCGCCGACGAACTGCGGCGCTACGTCGGCGCCAAAGACCTCGACGAGGCACTGCTCGAACGTTTCCTCGCACGCCTGAGCTATTTGCACGTCGATTTCCTCAAGTCGGAAGACTACGTGGCCCTGGCCGAACAGGCCGGCACCGCGCAGCAGGTGATCGCGTACTTCGCCACGCCGGCCGCTGTGTACGGCGCGATTTGCGAGAACCTGTCGAAAGTTGGCCTGACCGAAAACACTCGCGTGGTCCTGGAAAAACCCATTGGCTCCGACCTGGAATCTTCGCGCAAGGTCAACGACGCGGTGGCGCAGTTCTTCCCGGAAAATCGCACTTATCGCATCGACCACTATTTGGGCAAAGAAACCGTTCAGAACCTGATCGCCCTGCGGTTCGCCAACAGCCTGTTCGAAACCCAGTGGAACCAGAATTACATCTCCCACGTGGAAATCACCGTGGCCGAGAAGGTCGGCATCGAAGGCCGTTGGGGTTACTTCGACAAGGCCGGCCAGTTGCGCGACATGATCCAGAACCACTTGCTGCAGTTGCTCTGCCTGATCGCCATGGACCCGCCGGCAGACTTGTCCGCCGACAGCATCCGAGACGAGAAGGTCAAAGTGCTCAAGGCCCTGGCACCGATCAGCCCGGAAGGTCTGACCACGCAAGTGGTGCGCGGCCAGTACATCGCCGGACACAGCGAAGGCAAATCGGTGCCGGGTTATCTGGAAGAGCCCAACTCCAACACCCAGAGCGACACCGAAACCTTCGTCGCCCTGCGTGCCGACATCCGCAACTGGCGCTGGGCCGGCGTACCGTTTTACCTGCGCACCGGTAAACGCATGCCGCAGAAACTGTCGCAGATCGTCATCCATTTCAAGGAACCGTCGCACTACATCTTCGCCCCCGAGCAGCGTCTGCAGATCAGCAACAAGCTGATTATTCGCCTGCAGCCGGATGAAGGCATTTCCTTGCGCGTGATGACCAAAGAACAAGGCCTGGACAAGGGCATGCAGTTGCGCAGCGGTCCGTTGCAGCTGAATTTTTCCGACACCTATCGCAGCGCGCGGATCCCCGATGCCTACGAGCGGTTGTTGCTGGAAGTGATGAACGGCAATCAGAACCTGTTTGTCCGTAAAGATGAAATCGAAGCCGCGTGGAAGTGGTGTGACCAGTTGATCGCCGGGTGGAAAAAATCCGGTGATGCGCCCAAGCCGTACGCGGCCGGCTCCTGGGGCCCCATGAGCTCCATTGCTCTGATCACGCGGGATGGGAGGTCGTGGTATGGCGATATCTGATTTGAAACTGCCTCAGGGCGTCAACGCCCATGAGTTCAAGAGCCCGGTGCTGCTCGCCGAGGGCCTGGCGTTGTCGGTGGCGCGGCAACTGAGTGAAGCAATCGACACGCAAGGCACCGCCACCCTGGTGGTGTCCGGTGGCCGCAGTCCGGTGGCTTTTTTTCAGCACCTTGCCAAGCAAACGCTGGACTGGTCCAACGTGGTCGTCAGCCTGGCCGACGAGCGCTGGGTGCCGGTGGAACATGCCGACAGCAATGCCGGTCTGCTCAAGCGCTACCTGCTGCAGGGCCCGGCGGCCAAGGCGCAATTCCTCAGCCTGTATAGCGCCGCGGCCAATCTGGAGCAAGCGGCGGAACAGGCTGATCGGCTGTTGTCCGAGTTGCCGGTGATCGACGTTCTGGTCCTGGGCATGGGCGACGACGGCCACACGGCTTCGCTGTTCCCCAACAGCCCGAACCTGGCCGAAGCATTGGACGTCGACGGCACCCGTCGTTGCTGGCCAATGCTGGCGCCGACCGTGCCGCATCAGCGCCTGACCATGAGCCGTGCGCTGCTGGCGTCGGCCAAGCACACCGTTCTGTCGATTTCCGGTCAGTCGAAACTGACCACACTGGACACCGCGTTGGCCAGCGACGATGTTGCTGCGATGCCGGTTCGTGCCTTTCTGCAACCCACGTTAGAGATTTACTGGTGCCCATGAGCCAAGGATCAGCCGCTATGACAACCCCACGCCCGACCGTTTCCATGGCGGAGAAAGTCGCCCTGATCGACAGCCTCTGCGCCAAGGCGCGGATTCTGCCGGTGATCACCATTGCCCGCGAACAAGACGTCCTGCCGCTGGCGGATGCCTTGGCCGCTGGCGGTCTGACGGCACTGGAAGTAACCCTGCGCTCGCAGTTCGGCCTCAAGGCCATCCAGATATTGCGCGAGCAACGTCCGGAGCTGCTCACCGGTGCGGGTACCGTGCTTGATCGCAGCATGCTTGCGGCGGCCGAAGCGGCTGGTTCGCAGTTCATTGTGACCCCAGGCATCAC
The DNA here is from genome assembly GCF_031583775.1 of Pseudomonas rhizozeae. Classification (NCBI taxonomy): domain Bacteria; kingdom Pseudomonadati; phylum Pseudomonadota; class Gammaproteobacteria; order Pseudomonadales; family Pseudomonadaceae; genus Pseudomonas; species Pseudomonas rhizozeae. Next base: position 117,867 of record NZ_JAVLSB010000053.1, on the reverse strand, counting down.
CCGCGACCTGCTCGAAGCCAGCGTCGACAGCCCGATCCCGCTGTTGCCGGGTATCAGCAACGCCTCCGGGATCATGGAAGGCTATGGTCTGGGCTATCGCCGCTTCAAACTGTTCCCGGCGGAAGTCAGTGGCGGTGTTGCGGCCATCAAGGCCTTGGGCGGCCCGTTCGGCGAAGTGAAGTTCTGCCCGACCGGCGGCGTTGGCCCGGCCAATATCAAGAGCTACATGGCGCTGAAGAGCGTGATGTGCGTGGGCGGTAGCTGGATGCTCGATCCGGAGTGGATCAAGAACGGCGACTGGGCGCGCATCCAGGAATGCACCGCTGAGGCTTTGGCGCTGCTGGACTGATTCAGGCTTTTTCACCCTACACCGTTGCGTGTTTTACGGCTTTTCGGTGCGCTTGGTCGGCGCACCTTTTTTTTATCTGCTTACAGAAGCGATAAATATTTACCGCACTTCGCTGTCGGCGAGCCCCCATCCTGAGTTCATCTTATGGAAGAGAGCCGCACATGAACGACTACATTGCCCCCGCCGCCCCCGGTCCCGCTTTTCTGCTGACCCCTGAGCAAATCGCCGGTCCTTATTTCCGCAATCCCAACCTGATCCGCCGCAACATCAGCGAAGGCGCCAATGGCCTGCCGTTATTGCTGCGCCTGAACATTGTCGACGCCATGACGGGCACCCCGATCCGCGATGCCCTGGACCTCTGGCATTGCAATGCTCGCGGCGCCTACTCGGGCTGGAGCAAGGTCAACCCGGACGAGGAAGTCGACGCCTCCGATATCGGCGCCATTCCCCGCACCGATGACGACACCTACCTGCGCGGCGGCCAGTTCACCGACAAAAAGGGCACTGTACGTTTCACCACGATCTACCCTGGTTTCTATGCCGGTCGCACGCTGCACATTCATATTGCTGTGCGCATTGTCTCAGGCACCAATTACCTTGAAGAGCGGCATGTCGCCTGGGTCGGCCAACTGTACTTCCCCGAAGTAGCGTCGCGCTCGGTGCTCAGCGCCCGGGAATACGGCGGGCGCAAGGCGTTGGCGCTGAACAATGAGCAAGACCCTTACTACGCCAGCATGCGCGGTGCCGCGTCGATGCTTAAGGTGCACAGCATCGGTCGTGACACTTGGGAAGACGGGTTTTTCGGACAGATGACGATTGCCGTCGACACGCTGGCCGCGTCGGCGCAGATCAAGCCCGAGGACTTCGACAAATACACCGTCTGAAGCCCTCGGTCGCGACCCGGTTCAGCTCAGCTCGGTCAGGGCGCGGATCAGCAACTGCATCTCGGCCGCGGTGGTGGTCAACCCCGGGGTAATCCGAATGCAGGTGCCGCAAGCCGAGCCACTGCGGGTGACGGTGAACAGGTTGTAGTCGGCGAGCAACCTTTCGACCAGTGCCTGTTGATCGGCATGCCGGGTGAAGCGCAGGGCACTGATGCCGCAGGACAAGCGTGGATCGTCCGGTGTCATGACCTCGATGCCGGGCAGGTCACGGGCGGGACGGGCCCACATGTCGCGCAGGTAATTGAGCCGCGCGCCCTTGGCCGCCGCGCCGCCGAGCGAGCGATGTTCTTCGAATACCAGCGGCAGGGTCATCAGCGCGGGGATGTTCGGTGTGCTGTGGGGGATGCGACCGAGGATGTTGTCGAGTGGGTAATACGGCTCGGCCATGTCCGGGTCGATGTCTGCCAGCCGCTCTGGCGCGATGTACAAAAAGCCCAGGGTCAGCGGTGAGCCGATCCATTTGTGCAGGTTGTAACCAGCGAAACTGATGCCGAGCGCCTGCAGGTCAAATTCAAGTTGGCCCAAGGCGTGGGCGCCGTCGAGGATGATGTCGACGCCATGGGCCTTGGCCAGTGGCGCGACGGCCTCTACTGGCATCACCAGCCCGGTACGGTGGGTGACGTGGGTCAGGGCCATCATCTTCAGGCGCGGGTAACGCTCGAAGGCATCGCGGTAGCTGGCCAGCAGATTATCGAACGTGGCGGGGTGAGGGTGCTCGATAGTGATCAGTTCAACGCCTCGGTATTTCGCCAGCCAGCGCATGGCGCCCTTGACCGTGTCGTACTCGACGTCGCTGATCAGGATCTGATCGCCCGGCTGCAAGGCGTTGTAGTTGCGAATCAGTGATTGCAGGGCGTGCGTGGCGTTGTGGGCGAAGGCCACGGCTTCAGGGGGCACATCCAGCAGTGCCGCCAGTTGTGCGCGAATTTTCGGGCCGTCGGTCTGTTCGAAGCGCTGGCGCACGTGCACCGAGTTGCTGCGGTTGATCAACTCGATATTGCGCTGATACTCCTCGACCACGGTGCGCGACATGCGCCCGAAGTATCCGTTCTCCAGGTTGATCGGTCCGGGTTGGCGATCGTAGCGGTCGGCGAAGGTTTTCCAGAACGCTTCATCTTTGGCTCGGCGGTTGTTATCAGGCATGGGGTTCTCGATCCATAAGAGGCGCCGACGTCAGTGACGCGGTGCGGGTTTTCCGTGTTTGGCGCGCAGGGGGTCGAGCAGCTCGGATAAGCCGTTGTGGTCGATTTCCTGCATTAATGCCAGCAAGCCGCCCAGTTCGCCGTGCGGAAACCCTTCACGGGCGAACCAGTTCAGGTAGGGACCGGGCAGGTCGGCAATGATCCGGCCTTTGTATTTGCCAAAGGGCATTTCTCGGGTAATCAGCAGTTCGAGCTTTTCAGGATTCATGCCGCAGGGTCGTTGAGATTAAGACGGCTTTGAAAATACAGGCATTCTGCATGCAGGCCAAATGACAGATCATGCAAAAAAAGCGGATACAGATTTTGGCTATATTTGTAAGTCATTGAAATACAAGAAATAAATCTTCAATTCAAAGCTGGCATGCACGGTGCAATATCCCTTGCATCTCTCATCAACCCGCAAGGAATTGAAAAATGACCGACATGAATAAAGAAGCCATCTCTGTACTGAACGACCTGATTGAAACCAGCAAAGACGGTCAGGAAGGGTTCAAGACTTGCGCTGAAGACATCAAGCACCCAGAGCTGAAAACCCTGTTTGTGACTCGTTCGGCCGATTGCGCCACTGCTGCTGCTGAACTGCAAGCAGAAGTTCGCAAATTGGGCGGCGATCCGGAAACCTCCACCAGCGTCAGCGGTGACCTGCACCGCCGTTGGGTCGACGTTAAAGCCATGTTCACCGGCAAAGACGAAGAGGCTGTGCTGAACGAAGCCGAACGCGGTGAAGACCACGCGCTGAAGGCTTACAAAGAAGCCATCGAGAAAATCAACAAGCACAACCTCGTGGGTATTCGTGACCTGGTTGAACGTCAGTACCACGGCGTGCAGCGCAACCACGACCAAGTCAAAGCCCTGCGTAACCAGGCTCGCGCTCGTTCGTAAGGTCGCGTAGCAACACTAAAAAACGCCAGTCTGACTGGCGTTTTTTTTTTGCCGAATGTTTGTAAAGGTTTTTGTGGCGAGGGCGCTTGCTCCTGCTGGGCTGCGAAGCGGTCCCTGTTTCTTCAACTGTTACGGATGTGGGTCGGGAAGGGAGTCCTTCGGTCTTCGTTTTTGCTTTTGTGGCGAGGGAGCTTGCTCCCGCTGGGCTGCGCAGCGGCCCCTGTTTCTTCAGCTGATACGGATGTGGCTGGAGGAGGGAGTCCTACGGCCTCCAGCGGGAGCAAGCTCCCTCGCCACGAGATCAAAAGCCGCCAGCCCTTGGCTCAACCAATACTGATCGGCGGCAGTGTTGGCAACGTCACGGTCTGCTGCTTTCGCGGTGCGAGAATCTCGGCTTCGCCATCCACCACCAGTTCATCACGCTGGTTAAACACGCGGGTCGCGATGCGCACGCGGAATTTCGGCAGTTTTTCGAGGATCTCCAGGCGCACGGTCAAGGTGTCGCCGATCTTCACTGGCTTCTGGAAGCTCATTTGCTGGCCAATGTAGATCGTCCCCGGCCCAGGCAATTCGCAAGCGACGGCGGCGCTGATCAGTGCGCCACTGAACATCCCGTGGGCGATGCGTTCCTTGAACATGCTGGCGGCGGCGAACTCAGCGTCGAGGTGCACTGGGTTGTGGTCGCCGGACATCGCGGCGAACAACTGGATGTCGCGTTCTTCCACGGTTTTGCTGTAGCTGGCGGTCTGGCCGACTTCGAGGGCTTCGTAGGGGATGTTGGTCACTTGGGTCATGTGTCTAGGGTTCCTGTCGCAAGAGTGTGGCTGAACGGCGTTATTCAGTGCGGTGCGCCCGTGGGGTGGCCAGTGCCTGTTCGAGCCAGGCCAGCAAGTCCGCGACCACTTCATCGCGGTTGCTTTCGTTGAACAGTTCATGGCGCGCCTGCGGGTAAATCTTTAACTGCAAGTGCTGGCAACCGGCCTGGCGCAAGGCGTTGGCCAAATCGTTCAGACGCTTGCCGTCGCTCACCGGATCACATTCGCCGCCGATCACCAGCAACGGCAGGCCCGGATCGATCTGCGCGAGATTGGACGCTTTGCTGATCTGCTGCAAGCCGCCGAGCATGTCGATCCACAGTTGATTGGTGCACCGGAAGCCGCAGAGCAGGTCTTGGGCGTACAGGTCAACCTCAGACGGGTCACGGCTAAGCCAATCGAAGCGGGTGCGAACCGGTTTGAATTTATTGTTGAATGAGCCAAACGACAGCCACTCGATCAGCGCGCTACGCCCCTTGCCGCCCTGGCGCAGGCGTTCCGCGCGGGCAATCGCTCGCGCCGCGCGATACAGCGCCACCGGTTGGAAATTCGAACCGCTAAGCACCGCGCCTTGAAGGCTGGCGCTGTGGTGCAGCAGATACGCCTGGGCCAAGTAGCTGCCCATGCTATGGCCGAGCAGGATGATTGGCGTGCCGGGATGCTGTTGGCCGATGTGCTGATTGAGGCTGGCCAGATCGCCGAGCACCTTGCACCAACCATCGTCATCGGCGAAGTGGCCGAGGGTGGCGCTTTCGGCGGTTTTGCCATGTCCCCGCAGATCCGGAGCATAAACGCCGTAACCGACGGCGCAGAGGGCGGCGGCCAGTCGTTCGTATCGGCCGCTGTGCTCGGCCATGCCGTGGGCCAGCAGGATCAGCGCCCGTGCCGGAGTGTCTGGCAACCACTGGTTGACGAAGACGCGGCTGTGATCGCTCGCGGTCAGCCAGAACGTGTCGTGGATCATGGCGATTCCTTTGCTCAATGTTGCTGCACTGTATAGCGCATCCCACAAGGCACCGTCTGATCAGCCGACACCACGGCAGGAAGATTCACACGGTCTATGACGGTCTTTGGCATATTTGCCTGATTGGCCATAGCTGCTAGTGTCCCAAGAGCCCCGCTGTTCGACGCGATACAGAGGCGGGCCCGGACACGCTCAGGTAAAGAGGACAATAACAATGCAACCTGATTTCTGGAATGACAAACGCCCGGCCGGCGTGCCCCAAGACATTGACCTGGGCGCCTACAAGTCGGTGATCGAGGTGTTCGAGCGTTCCTGCAAGAAATTCGCTGACCGCCCGGCGTTCAGCAACATGGGCGTGACCCTGACCTATGCCGAGCTGGAACGGCAGAGCGCGGCATTCGCCGGCTATTTGCAAACGCACACCGACCTGGTGGCCGGCGACCGCATCGCGGTGCAGATGCCCAACGTCCTGCAGTATCCGATCGCCGTGTTCGGTGCCTTGCGCGCCGGGCTGATCGTAGTCAACACCAACCCGTTGTACACCGCGCGGGAGATGCGCCACCAGTTCAAGGATTCCGGCGCGCGGGCGCTGGTGTACCTGAACATGTTCGGGCAGAAAGTCCAGGAGGTGCTGCCCGACACCGACATCCAGTACCTGATCGAAGCGAAGATGGGCGACTTGATGCCCGCGGCCAAGGGCTGGCTGGTCAATACCCTGGTCAGCAAGGTCAAGAAAATGGTCCCGGCCTACTCACTGCCACAGGCCATTTCATTCAAGAGTGCGCTGCGGCTCGGGCGCGGCCACGGCATCAAGCCGCTGAAAGTCGGCCTCGACGACATCGCCGTGCTGCAATACACCGGTGGCACCACAGGCCTGGCCAAGGGCGCGATGCTGACCCACGGCAACCTGGTGGCCAACATGCAGCAAGTGCGCGGGTGCCTGGGGCAATTCGGCGATGACGGTCAGCCGCTGCTGCGCGAGGGCCAGGAAGTAATGATCGCGCCGCTGCCGCTGTACCACATCTATGCCTTCACAGCGAACTGCATGTGCATGATGGTCACCGGCAACTACAACGTGTTGATTACCAATCCACGGGACATCGGCGGCTTCATCAAGGAACTGAAAAACTGGCGTTTCACCTGCCTGCTGGGGCTTAACACCCTGTTCGTGGCGCTGATGGAACACCCCGAGTTCAAGACCCTGGATTTCTCCCATTTGAAAGTCACCAACTCCGGTGGCACCGCGCTGGTCAAGGCCACGGCGGAGCGCTGGGAACAGCTCACCGGTTGCCGGATCGTCGAAGGCTACGGGCTGACTGAAACGTCGCCAGTGGCCAGTACCAATCCTTACGGTTCCAAGGCGCGCCTCGGCACGGTGGGCATTCCGGTACCGGGTTCCTGGATGAAGGTCATCGACGACAATGGCGTCGAACTGGCGCTGGGCGAGCGTGGCGAGTTGTGCATCAAGGGCCCGCAAGTCATGAAGGGCTACTGGAACAAGCCCGAAGCCACCGCTGAGGTGCTGGACGCCGAGGGCTGGTTCAAAACCGGTGACATCGCGGTGATCGATGCGGATGGCTTTGTGCACATCGTCGATCGCAAGAAAGACATGATCATCGTCTCCGGCTTCAACGTGTACCCGAATGAAATCGAAGACGTGGTGATGGCGCACCCGAAGGTCGCCAACTGCGCGGTGATCGGCGTGCCGGACGAGCGTTCCGGCGAGGCGGTGAAGCTGTTTGTGGTGGCGCGGGAATCCGGCGTCAGCCTTGAAGAGCTGAAAGCCTACTGCAAGGAAAACTTCACCGCGTACAAGGTGCCGAAACACATCGTGCTGCGCGAGTCGCTGCCGATGACGCCGGTGGGCAAGATTCTGCGGCGGGAGTTGCGCGATATCGCCTGATTGTTGAATGGCCGCGCTTCACGCGGATCGCGAGCAAGCCACGCTCCCACAGATTCACTGTTGTGCACGCACTTTGTGTACGACGCGAAACCTGTGGGAGCGGGCTTGCCCGCGATGCTTTTCGGCGTACGCCAGAGCCGAGAATTCCGTGGCTTCCAAGAAGTTATAGGTTTTTTGCTCTAAAATGACTGACTGTCGTTCTTGAGTCACAAAAGTGACTATGTGGCCCGCTTTGGCTCTAGTCGACCCCCGGCAAAGCTGCTACTCTCGGCGCGCTTTGTGACTTCTCGGCGTTAAATAAAAGCCAGATTCACCATCAACACACACACACCAATAATAATCGCATCAAATGCGGTGAAGAATTCGCGTTGCTGAGGAGTGGGCTTCCATGAACGAAGACTTTTGGAAGGACAAGTACCCGACCGGGATTGCTGCCGAGATCAATCCGGACGAGTACCCAAATATTCAGGCAGTGCTGAAACAGTCCTGCCAGCGCTTCGCCAACAAACCGGCTTTCAGCAACCTCGGCAAGACACTCACCTACGGTGAGCTGTACGAACTGTCGGGTGCCTTTGCCGCCTACCTACAACAGCATACCGATTTGAAACCCGGCGATCGAATCGCCGTGCAACTGCCCAACGTCCTGCAGTACCCGGTCGCCGTGTTCGGTGCGATCCGCGCCGGGCTGATCGTGGTCAACACCAACCCGTTGTACACCGCGCGGGAAATGGAACACCAATTCAATGATTCCGGCGCCAAGGCACTGGTGTGCCTGGCCAACATGGCACACCTGGCGGAAGCCGTGCTGCCGAAAACCGGAGTCAAGCACGTCATCGTCACCGAAGTGGCCGACCTGTTGCCGCCACTCAAGCGTCTGCTGATCAACAGCGTCATCAAGTACGTGAAAAAAATGGTCCCGGCGTATCACTTGCCCAAGGCCATCAAGTTCAACGACGTACTGAGCAAAGGCCAAGGCCAACCGGTCACCGAAGCCAGCCCGGCCAGCGGCGATGTCGCCGTGCTGCAATACACCGGCGGCACCACCGGCGTGGCCAAGGGCGCGATGCTGACCCATCGCAACCTGGTCGCCAACATGCTGCAATGCAAGGCCTTGATGGGCTCCAACCTCAACGAAGGCAGCGAAATACTTATCACGCCGCTGCCGCTGTACCACATTTACGCCTTCACCTTTCACTGCATGGCGATGATGCTGATCGGCAACCACAACATCCTGATCAGCAACCCGCGCGACTTGCCGGCGATGGTCAAGGAACTGTCGAAGTGGAAGTTCAGCGGCTTCGTCGGCCTCAACACCCTGTTCGTGGCGCTGTGCAACAACGAAGCGTTCCGTAAGCTGGATTTCTCGGCGCTGAAGGTCACCTTGTCCGGCGGCATGGCCCTGCAACTGGCGGCTGCCGAGCGCTGGAAAGCTGTGACCGGTTGCGGGATCTGCGAAGGTTACGGCATGACCGAAACCAGCCCGGTGGCCACGGTCAATCCGATCCAGCACATTCAGATCGGCACCATCGGGATTCCGGTGCCGTCCACCGTGTGCAAGATCATCGACGATGCCGGTGTGGAACAACCGCTCGGCGAAATCGGCGAATTGTGTGTGAAAGGTCCGCAAGTCATGAAGGGCTATTGGCAGCGCCAGGACGCCACCGATGAAATGCTCGACAGCGAAGGCTGGCTGAAAACCGGCGACATCGCGCTGATCCAGCCGGACGGCTTCATGCGCATCGTCGATCGCAAGAAAGACATGATCCTGGTGTCGGGCTTCAACGTTTATCCCAATGAGCTGGAAGACGTGCTGGCGACTTTGCCAGGCGTGCTGCAATGCGCGGCCATCGGCGTACCGGACGAGAAATCGGGCGAGGCGATCAAGATTTTCATCGTCGCCAAACCGGGGGTGAACCTGACCAAGGATCAGGTAATGGAGCACATGCGCGCCAATGTCACTGGCTACAAAGTGCCACGCTCGGTGGAATTCCGCGACGCGCTGCCGACCACCAACGTCGGCAAGATCCTGCGCCGCGAACTGCGCGATGAAGAGCTGAAAAAGCTCAAGGCCAAACAGGCCGTCGCCTAAATCAAAAGCCCCGCGGATGCGGGGCTTTTTGTTGGGCTGTCTGTCCGCTATCGGACGTGGCTGTTGATCTTTGTGGCGAGGGAGCTTGCTCCCGCTGGGCTGCGCAGCGGCCCCAAGAAACCTCCAACAATTGGAATAGCTGGGGAGTCCTTCGGACTCCAGCGGGAGCAAGCTCCCTCGCCACAAAAAGCTGATTAGCCACAAAAGCTGACTGGCCGCAGAAGCGGACCGGGCACAAAAGCTTCCTCGCCACTAGGCGTCAGCGGTTCACTGCCTGAACGGCGCAAAATCCACGTTGGTGCCTGCCGGGCGCATGTCCTGCAGATACGAGTCCTTGTCAGCGCTCAGTTCCAGGCTCAGGGCGGCTTTGCGTTTGCCTTCGTTGCGCACTACCAGGCCTTCGAGTTTCTCCCGCAGGAACACCGTCGGCACTTTCAGATGCAGCAGTTCGTCAGTGTCCGGGGTGTGCATCAACAAGTGAATCCACTCGTATTGACCCACGGCCAGGCGTGCCACCGGAATATCGAACCACCAGATGTTGCGGTTACGGTTCAGTTCGGTGAAATGGCAATTGTTGACGCCGAGCACAGCACCGCCCAATTCCTGGTTCCTGCGGGCGATGGCCTGTTTTTTATCGAGTTTCATAACATTCCTACGGGGTTGGATCTTCAGGGTCGGAGCCTGAATGTGTGGGCATTCTCGGGGCAAAACCGGCAAACATAAAGCCTGATCTGCGGCAGGGGATCAAATGCCGTTCGGAAAATAAATGAAACTTGGCGCAAAGGCCTCCGGTCAATCATTACGTACCGACTTTCCCCGTTTCAATTGTTCAGGAGAATCACCATGGGCAGTACAGGCGATAAAGTAAAAGGCATGGCCAACGAAGCCGCCGGCAACGTCAAGCAAGGCGTCGGCAAGGCCACCGGTAACGACAAAATGCGCGCTGAAGGCGTGGTTCAGGAAAAGAAAGGTGAAGCGCAGCAAGCTGTAGGCAAAGCCAAAGACGCTGTGAAGAAAGGCGTCGACAAGGCTTGAACCGGCCGGTAACGCGTAACATGAACGGCCATCCGCGGATGGCCGTTTTTGTGTCGGCCTGAACTTGCGCACGGAAATTGTTTCCAACCCGCCAAGTAGGCTACTTTGATCAAAGAAAACGGCCCCTGAGTCGCCACGACTTCAATCCCTTTTGCGGCGAAAGGAGACGCTCATGATTTTCCCGGACATGAAAGGCCTGCCCATCCATCGCGTGATGGTGCGCACAGTCACCGAATTCATCGACGACGAAATGTCGACCTACGCGTCGGCGCTGGCCTATCAAATGCTGTTCTCGCTGTTCCCCTTCATTCTATTCCTGATCGCCCTGATCGGTTTTCTACACTTACCCGACTTCTTCTCCTGGTTGCGCCTGCAATCGGAACTGGTGCTGCCGCCCCAGGCCCTGGAACAGGTCAATCCGGTGATCGACCAGTTGCAGCAATCCAAGGGCGGTTTGCTCTCGGTGGGTATCGTGATTGCGCTGTACACCGCCTCGGCCGGCGTACGCCTGATGATGAGCGCGATGAATGCCGCCTACGATGTGGTCGAAGCGCGCCCGGTGTGGAAGCGCTTCCCGCTGTCGATTGTCTACACCATCGGCATTGCCGGGATGTTGCTGGTCGCCGCCGCGCTGATGGTGCTCGGGCCGCAAGTGATGGGCTGGATCGCCGCGCAGGTGGGGCTTGAGTACTTCATTGTGACGGTATGGACCATCGCCCGTTGGCCGGTGATCGTGGTGCTGATGATGGTGGCCGTGGCCTTGATCTATTACGTGATGCCGGACGTGAAGCAAGAATTTCGCTTCATCACGCCGGGCTCGGTGCTGGCGGTGGTGGTGTGGATCATCGCTTCGCTGGGGTTCGCGTTTTACGTCAAGACATTCGCCAACTACAACGCGATGTATGGCAGTATCGGCGCGATCATCGTGCTGTTGCTGTACTTCTATATTTCGGCGGCGGTGCTGTTGCTCGGTGCGGAAATGAATGCGGTGATCGAGCACATGTCGTCCGAAGGCAAAGACCCTGGGGAAAAAGTCCCCGGCGATAACGAACCTAAACAACACGTTTCGGGATTGGGCCGGGATCACTCGCTCAAGCCGAGCACTGACGAAGTCTGATCATGATCCGTGACATTCTGAAAATGGGCGACGAACGCCTGCTGCGCATCGCCCCGCCAGTCCCCGTCGAGATGTTCGACAGCCCCGAGTTGTGGCAACTGATCGACGACATGTTCCAGACCATGGAAAGCGTTGGCGGCGTCGGCTTGGCCGCGCCGCAGATCGGCATCGACCTGCAACTGGTGATCTTCGGTTTCGAGCACAGCGAGCGCTACCCGGACGCGGAAGCGGTACCGCAGACCATTCTGATCAACCCGCTGATCACCCCGCTCAGCCCGGAGTTGGAAGAAGGTTTCGAAGGTTGCCTATCCGTGCCGGGCTTGCGCGGCGCAGTTGATCGCTATCGGCACATCCGTTACGAAGGCTTCGACCCTAAGGGTCAGCCCATCGTCCGCACCGCGTCGGGCTTCCACGCCCGAGTGGTGCAACACGAATGCGACCACCTGATCGGCCGGCTCTACCCGTCGCGGATCACTGACTTCAGCAAGTTCGGCTTTATCGAAGTGATGTTCCCGGACATGGACCCGAATGCGGATGAGTGATCGCTAATCCCTCATTCCCCACAAAACCCTGTGCACTGGACCCTGTGGGAGCGAGCCCGCTCGCGAAAGCGCACTGTCGGGCGGGCGTGCTGGCCGACATTCGCGAGCAGGCCTGTTCCCACCTTCAAGCTCGCAACTTCAGGGCTTGATAAACCGCAACGTCATCCGATCCGACTCACCAATCGCCTGATACTTCGCCCGGTCCTTGTCCCCCAGCACTAGCGCCGGGGGCAGGGTCCAGACGCCGTCCGGGTAATCCTTAGTGTCCTTAGGGTTGGCGTTGATTTCGCTTTGCGCGTCGAGCTTGAAGCCGGCATCGGTCGCCAGCTTCACCACGTACTCGGTGGGCAGGTAGCCGCTGTGCTTGATCTCATCCAGTGACGCCCCTTGATGCGCGCGGTGATCCACCACGCCGAGCACGCCCCCCGGTTTCAATACCCTGAAAAATGCCTGGAACATCTGCGGTGCGGTGTCGGCCAGCACCCAGTTGTGCACGTTGCGGAAGGTCAGCACGGTGTCCGCCGAGCCCGCCGCGCCGAGGCTTGGGGCCTTGGGGTCGAACGGCACGATCTGCGCCTTGGCGTATTGCGACGGGCCGTCGCTGAATTTCTTCTGCAAGGTATCGGCGTTCTTGCGTGCGTAATCACTGGCGTTCGGCGCCTGAACGGCGGCGATGTACTGGCCGTGATCCCTGAGCAGCGGGGCCAGCAGTTCGCTGTACCAGCCGTTGCCCGGGGTGATTTCGATCAGCGTCTGGTTCGGCTTGAGGCCGAAGAAACTCAGCGTCTGCTGCGGATGGCGATACTGATCACGCAAAGCATTCTGCGGCACGCGCCACGAGCCGGCGAGCACTTGGGCGTATTGTTCCGGCGAGACAGCGGCGGTGGAACTGGAGGTGGCGGCCTGGCTAATTGCCGGGGCGAGCAGGGCGGTCAAGGTCAACGCAAGCAAGGCAGGTTTCATGGGGCGTCCTGAACGAATTCGAAGTCGGCCCCGAGGCTAGCACGCAGCAATCGTCCGCTGATCACACTTTATCGCAGCACGTCCTCACTAACGGTTCTAAGCGCGGGTCCAGACCATCGCCATCATCGGTTTGCTGCGCGAATAACGGAACAGCCGCTCGGCCATCGCCTGCGGCAGCTGCTGCGCTTCGCTGAAGCCGTGGCGCTGATAGAACTCGCGCAGTTCCGGGTGGCAGAACAACCACACCGTGTCCTCGACGTCCCGCAGCGCCTGGGCCATCAACCCGGCTGCCAGGCCTTGGCCGCGACAGGCCGGGTCGACGAACAGCCCGGTCAACCAATGCCCGCCCGCCACCGCGCGCAAGCTCAGCGCCGCGACAATCTCGTCGCGGCGTGCTACCCAAAGCTGGGCATCGCGCACCGCTTTCATCGACGATTGATGGCCGCGGTAGAACTTGTTCATCAGCGGATACAACGTGTCGTCGAGGCGGCTGTAGTGGGTTTCGGGCATGGTCGGGCACGGCGCGGGGATCGGGCCGGCGATTATAAAAGAACGCGGCGCCAGCGATAGGTGTATACCTGAACGCACATCCCGTATGAGTGGAGTACGTATCATGGCCAAAGGCATGGATTCAAAAAAAGCGGCAAAAAAGAAACCGGCAAAAACCGCCGATGAAAAACGTGCGGACAAGAAGGCCAAGAAGGTCGATGTGTTCGGTCACTGACAGCGTTTACCCTTGCTTCACTGAAGCCCGGTTCCGGGCTTCAGTCTCGAACATCCCAGCGATCGCTCCACCTCCCCGTAACGTCCCGCCTGCCTGCGCACCCAAGTGTGCAAGCGCCGCAGGCGTGCCAAAAACGTCCTGATTTTGTCCTGAACGGCGTAAATGCTGGCTGACTAGTGACCTTGCATCCGCAACGTTGCTGGCTATGCTCCTGTTAACTCACTCGACCGTTAGCGTTCGTCTCGGCGGGCAGGGGGAGCCGCGACCCGCAAAGGGTTCGCACGTAAGGCACCGGGCAAATCATGGATGTGGCAGCGTAAATGGAGTTACTGATGAACGTTAGGGTTGGCCCGCAGGCGGGCTATCAAGAGATGGATGTCTTGATAAGAGCGTTGCACCATGGACTCTCCGATTGAACATCATTAATCACCTGACCTAATCCTCTCTTGGAGGACTGCGTGTGCCTGGCCCATTGATCGTTGTGATAACCCCTTGAAAGACCAGGAACATTCGTCAATCAAAGACAGCGCTTAAGGTGATACGACCATGTTTAACCTACATCACAAGGCTGACCTGCTGGAAATCGAGCGCTCGTCTTGCGCGCTGGCCCAAGCCAATGCCAAATTGGCAGCAATCAGCCGTTCGATGGCGATGATTGAATTCACCCCGGACGGCATTGTGCTCGACGCCAACCCGAATTTTTGCGCGGTGATGGGCTACAGCCTTGAGGAAGTTCGCGGCAAACATCACCGCGTGTTCTGCGAAGAAGAGTTTTACCGCAGCGATGCCTACGCCAAGTTGTGGCGCGACCTGGCCCGTGGCGAACCCATCAGCGGCACCTTCCAGCGGTTGAGCAAGAGTGGCCGCGAGATCTGGCTCGAAGCCAGTTACATGCCGGTGCTGAACGCCGAACGTCAGGTGCAGAGCGTGATCAAAGTCGCCACCGACGTGACCGAGCGCATCAAAAAAGAACACGAAAACGAAAGTTCGTTGGCGGCGATTGGCCGGTCAATGGCGGTGATCGAATTCACCCCGGACGGCAACGTCATCACTGCCAATGAGAACTTCCTCAAGACCATGCACTACTCGCTCAACGAAGTGATTGGCCAGCACCACAGTATTTTTTGCCACCGCAGTGAAAGTGAGTCCGCGTCGTACAAGGCATTCTGGGCGTCACTCAACCGCGGCGAATACCATTCGCACCGTTTCGAACGTAAAGACAAGTTCGGTCATACGGTGTTTCTGGAAGCATCCTACAACCCGCTGTTCGACGCCAAAGGGCGGCTGTACAAAGTGGTGAAGTTCGCCAGCGATATCACCCAGCAAGTCACCACCCTGCAGACTGCCGCCGAATCGGCCCATAGCACTTCGGTGCAGAACGACGTCTGCGCCCGCAAAGGGTCGCAGGTAGTGCAACAGACCGTGCAGATCATCCAGGACATTTCCCGCGACCTCAACGAAGCGGCATTGAGCATCGATGCGGTGAGCAAACAGTCAGACATCATTGGCACCATCGTCCAGACCATTCGCGGTATTGCCGATCAGACCAACCTGCTGGCGCTTAACGCCGCGATCGAGGCCGCGCGGGCCGGTGAGCATGGTCGCGGATTTGCCGTGGTCGCCGACGAAGTGCGCAGCCTCGCGGCCCGCACCAGCCAGGCGACGCTGGAGATCGTCGAGGTGGTGCGCAAAAACCACGACTTGTCCCTGAGCGCGGTCACCAGCATGCAGTCCAGCCTGAGCCGAACCGGGTTGGGCGTGGAACTGGCGAACGAGGCGGGAGAGGTGATCCTGGAAATCCAGCAAGGCTCGCGGCATGTGGTGGATGCGATCAGCCAGTTCAACTCGACGTTGCAATTGAACTGACCACACTTGTTCGAAGTTGAACGGATCACGCTTTTTGAGTTGAGCTGATCCGCTACTTGTGTGGAGTTGAACAGATCACGCTGCTTTGGAGTTGAACAGATCAAGCTTTTTGTGGCGAGGGAGCTTGCTCCCGCTGGGTTGCGTAGCAACCCCACCATCATTGGGTGAGTGCTGCGCACTCAAGCGGGAGCAAGCTCCCTCGCCACAGGGTTTTTCAGTGACTGCTCGATCAAAGCGATGCCAGCAACTTATCGACCACTGGCTGGCTGCCTGTCTTCTCGCGTTGCTCCTGCTCTTTCTCGGCCTGGGCCATTTTCATTTTGTCCTCGACCCGCTGGGCGATTTCCTGGGCCAATGCCTGTTGCTGCTCAGGCGGCATGGCTTCGACTTCTTCCTCGGTCAGGCCCATTTCCTTGAGGATGCTGTCGCGGTAACGCTCCTCCGGGGTTTTGCTCATGTAGGCCTTGAACTCGTCCGCGCCGCTCATGGCGGAGCCCTTGGCCGACTTTGCGCTCGCCGATTCAGCGGCGGACAGTTGCACGCGGGTCTTGGCGAACGCCTCGTCGATGTTGTCGCTGATTTTGGCGGCGGCGTTCACCGCCTGGGTAGTCTCGGCGACTTCGGAGGCCTGCACCTGGCCACTGCCTTGCGCGCTCTGGCTCTGAATCTGGTTCTGCAGGGCAGTCGCCAGCAGACCCTGGGCGCCGCCCTGGAGGCCGGCCGCGGCGTCGGTGGTGGGATCGTCGCCGACCCGCTTGGGTGGCAGGGTGATGTGAAGTTGTTTGGCACTGACCAACATGATGAATAAACCTGTAGGTGATTGCGGTGAAGCAGGTAGAGCAAGTTGCGTGCCTATGCCGCCAAGTCCCGTATTTGTTGGGTTCGGCCACGGCAAAAAGCCGCGCGGTTGCCGACCGACGGTCAACTGTTGCCGCTTGCGGCCAACGGCAGGGCGCCGCGCAGGTCGCGCCTCTGGCTGGTTGCCGCTCTGGCGCTGCAATTATTCGTTTACCGTTTTCGCAGCCGGCAGGCCCACCTGATTCTGCCCGTCGATAAACGTCTGCAACGCTGCTTTGTAATGACGGTAAGCGCTAATCCTGTTTTCGATGACTGCCGTCGGCAGTCGCTGAAACGAAATCGGCACCGCCCCAGGCGTCGCATAGGTTTGCCCCGGTGTGCGCAGCGACGTCCAGACGTTGTAACTGAGTTTGTTGAGCCGGATCAGGCGCAGGATCGAATCATCGCTACCCCTGATCGGCAGCGGCGCCGGCCCGGCTGGTTGTTGGCGAATGAAGGCGAACTCGGCTTGCGGTGCGCCCGCTGGGAGGGTCAGGATCGGCTCGGCGTGGTAGCTGAACACCGCCTCAGACGCCAGGTGAGCCGCCGGGAATTCCGGCCAGGGGTCGGCAACCACCAGAGAGTCGGGGGCACCCAGGTCATTGCCGATCAGTACAAACTGATGATCGAAATCACGAGCAGCGACGATATGGACATCCACCGGTCGCGCTTCGGCCGCGAGCAACGCGAAGGTTACCTTGGAGTTTTCCGAGCAGTTGCCACCGCGAATCTGCAGCGCTCTGCTCACGGCTTCAGCGGTACTCAATTGCGCTTTCGGCTGGCCGGTCAGCGGGTCTATTTCGCGCAAAGCCTTGAGTTTTTGAATTGCCGAACTGCCTTTCTCCCAAATGCTGGGCAGTTGATTGCCCGACAGCGGAATCAGCTCTTTGGCGCGGACAATCGCCCGCTGAGCCATTTGCAGATGGGCGAGAATCTCCGGCGATACGGTGACAGGCGCCGGCAGTGCGTCATGGGGCAGGTATCGATGCAACTCATCCAGAGGCGTGATTTCCGGTAACTGATCCTCTCGCTGGGCCCGTTGCAGTGCCAGGTATTCGTCGCCCCGCCCGGTCTGCTCGAAGTTGCGCGCCATGCTCGCCAAGTCGCGTTCACTGTCACTCAGGGGCACCAGACCTTCCTCGGTAAACAGGCGGGCGAGGAGTGCGTTGAATGGCGCTTCATCCATCAGTTTTTTCAGCTCCGGCAACGCTTCGATGCTGCTCACCACGCGCTGATGGGCGGCACCATCGCCGGCGGTATTGGCGTCAAAGAAGGCTTGCCAGAGCTGGTTGAAACACTCCTCGGGGTAAGCGTCGTCATGCATCAGCTTGAGCCCTCGCAAGTAGCTGAATTGCTCGTGCTGCGGGCTGTCCGACTGGAAGGCTGGCTGGACCAGATCGACATCGTTCTCGGCGATTCTCAGCAATTGGGCCACTTCGTCGTCGCCCGTGGGCGCACCGCCGCGCAAACGCATGACGCTCGGATCGAACCGAATGGGGCGGGGAGTGGTGAGGTCAGTCAGCACCCTGGTCAGTCGATAGGGTGGCAGGGTGTTGTTTCGCACGGCGTCTGCGAGTTGCTCGCCGTCACGGATGCCCAGCGTCGTCAGTTGGTCTTCGCTCAGCGCCTGCACCACTGCCGAATAAAGGTCGGTGGCGCTGTGCAGGCGCTTGCCTTGTGCATCATGCAGTTCGAAGGTGCCATCTTCGCGGGCGACCAACATTCGCTGGTGCATGGCGTCGGCCGGGCCAATGCTGTCTTGCACCGCACCCGCGGCTTCGAACTGCCTGACCTGAATCAGCACATCGGTTGGCCAGCCCCTGAGGTGGGCGGCGGTGTGAAGGATCAGTTTGTCAGTGTCCGGGTTTTCCACCGAGCGCAGGTACAGCCCTTCGTACATGCGTGACAGCCGCACTTCCCGGCGTGCATGCTCGGCGAGGCCTTTGAGTCGTGCAGGCAGACGACCCAGCGCCAGTTCACTGAACTCCACGGGGCTGGCAAGGGACAGCAGTTCGCGGGCCACGGCCACCGGTAAGCCGGGAACCTGGTCCATGAGGTTTTGCACCGGCACGGCGGCGCGGCTGCCGAGTGTGCGGTAGCGCGACTCGAACAGCGACAGTCGTTGCCGAATCGCCAGTCGCCGCAGTTCAGCTCGCAAGCGGTTGGCATTGGTGTGTAGGTCGCCCACTGCGCCGCCCAGTTCGGTTTCCATCAAGTGCTTGAGTTCGCGGTTATCGAGATGGCTCAGCAAGGTTTCCAGCAATGTGCTGTTGTCGACACCCTGGCTGATGCGCACGGGGGCTGCGGCGCCGCTGCCGGTCTGCCAGACAATCTCGCCGTCGGCGGCGACCAATTGCAGCGGTTTGTCGCTCGGCCACAGGCCGTTGTCGGCCAGCAACTGCAGTTGCAGGGCGACATCGGCGCTGCTGTGCAGTGCGAGCCGCGATGGGGCGAGGCGGTCGATAAACGTTTGCAGTTCGCGATCAATCTTGAAGCGTGCCAAGGTGTCATCCAGCAACGGCAATGCGCGCTCACGACCCACGTACATCTGCCGAATCGCTGCGATGTCGGTCCGGCTGACCTTGCGGATGTCGCTGAACGAATCAGCAAGGGAATCCGCCGACGCTCCCAGCCGTTTCATTAACGTATCGTCATCCCACACTTGCGGCTGCTCACCTTCAATGACAAACGCGCCGGCACCATTGCTGTGGACCTTCGGTCGGTAGGCGTCTGCTCGCGTCGGGTGCTTGAGGCGGTGAGTGCCATTGCGGTCCTGCTCCAGTTCGAAGCGATGCGAATCGGTTCGCAGGATGCGCCGGCCCTGATGCAACGCGAGGCCGTGTTCATCGAGTGGCGCGTCGGCGGGCGGGTTCAGGTCTTTACGAGCGTAGGGTTCAAGGTCGGGGTGCCATAGGCGTTGGCGGCCATCGACCAAAGTGACCTGGCGAGTATTTTCAATGAAGGGCGACAGTCGGGACCAGGCCAGTTGCCCTAGCTGCATCCCGGCGCCAAACGTACCGAATTGAATCAGGCTTTCGGTGAAGTCGATCAGGTAATTGGCGCCTTCGAGGTACAAACCTTCAGCCAGGTCGACCACGCCTTCCACCAGCTCGCTGACCATGTGGTACGCGGTATAGGCCAGCATCAATTCGCCTAACAACGGCACGAACGGCGTCACCACCAACAGCGCCACGTTGACGACCTCGGACAGCATCTTCTCCAGGTTATCGATCCACGCCCAGCGCTCGCGCCGGTCCGCGTCCGCGGTGGATACGGCAATTTCCCGAGCATCGTTGAAAATCTTGTTCAACTGCTGTTCGTAAAGATAGCGCCACAGATCACCGTGATAGCGATGCTGGATGTCGTCCTCGAACGCCAGTGCGCCGAAGTGCAGGCGAGGATTGGCTACATCGGTGTCACGCCAATTCGGCAGATCAACCCCTTTGACCGTGGGATGCCAAGTGGTTTGCACCAAGTGGCTGTTGAGGCCGGAGCAAAGTGCTCCCCGCTGCTGATGTGCGACGAAGCGGATGAAAAATTGCAAGTAGGTCATTCGGCCGCTTGGCTCGGTTGTGGAGCGCCGCAACTGGCGAGTCAGTTCGTCAGCGAACAGTTTGCCAGAGGCGTATTCCTTGAGCGGATGCTCGGGGTCATGGGGCACGTAGGCGATGACTCGACCCTGATGTCCCGACGTGTCCAGGTCACCGGCGATCAGCACGATGCCGCTGAGTTGAATATTCATGATGCTCAGGTGGTGATAGTGGACGGGGCGACCATCGAAACGCAGGTCCTTGCGGTCCTCAAGCATGCCGGCCACCACGCGGTAACCGTCGAGCCCGATGTCTTTTTTCATCAGCGCCAATTGCGCCGCCAGGTACAGAGCGTCTTTCTGACTCTGGATGATCTGGTGTTGAGTAAAGCGCCTGACCATCGGATCGACAGGACGCAAGAACTCCTGCAGATGCCGATGATAACGGGCGCCAATATCAAGTTCCCGACACAGGGTTTTGAACTGGGTGATGGTTATGTGGCGCCCGATAATAGATACATTGAAGTGCCCGGCATTATTGGGACGAGTAATGAATTCAGAGTCCGGCAGTAATGTTTCTGATTGTTGAAAGTTGTGCAAGGCAGCGTCCAGTAAGGACACAGTTCTTGCTCGACTGCCTTGGGTAATGGTTGAGGTGCGGCTGTACAGTCGAACGTAGACCTCCCTCACGTCGACGTCTAATTGATATTGTTTTTTCAACGCCTTCTTCAACAGTGGTTCGGCAAAGTCAGCAATGTTTTGCACAGTGCTCAACATGCGGTCGACTGTATTCTGCGAGCGCCAACTGTTACCCAGGGCGCTGGCCGTGCGCTGGTGCTCGGCGTCCGTGGCCTGGCGAATCCAGGGCTCAACGCCAAGTGTCGAGGCCTTCAGCGCACTGGCTCTCTGGGCCGAGGTCGTGGTCAGCCAGTCGGGCAGGGCACTTTCAATGAATTCGTGGTGAATGCTGGAGGAAGGTTTATTCGTCAGGCTGTTCATTAATGGGGTCTGGTTAATAAGTGAAAAACTGATAATGGCCGACGCCTGAAGTTAAAAGTAATTGGTGTGGTTACTTGATGGTGATGCAGGCGTCGCAAGTCGCTCTTTGATTTAAATGAGCGTAGCGCAGCCATTTGGATTTACATGAAGTACGATTCGCTGAACTTCGTGGGCGGAGACTTCACGCTGTGTAGGAATAATTAACCTGTATACGTCAGACATAAAAAAGGCCACGGTGAACAACCGTGGCCTTGCCATTAGCGCTCGCTATTCGTCATCGATGAGCAATGTTCTCCAACGCCAGATTGCGCGTGCGCGGCCCGAACCACCCGATGGTCAGCATCACGATCAACATGCTGCTGACGATGAATGCCAATACCCCTGGCGTGCCGAAGTGCTCGAGGAAAATCCCGATCAGCAGGCTGCTGAAGACGGTCGACAAGCGACTGAACGAATAGCAGAAACCTACCGCTCGGGCGCGGATGTTGGTGGGGAACAACTCACTTTGATACGAGTGATAACTGAAGCTCAGCCAGGCGTTGCAGAAGGTGATCATCACGCCGCAGAAGATCAGGCCGAAGGCGCTGGTCTGGAAGGCGAACAGGCTGCCGAAGGTCATGGCGCCGAGGGCCGAGCCGACGATCTGCCACTTGTTTTCAAAGCGATTGGCAAACTTGACGAACAACAACGGCCCCAGTGGATAGGCGAGGGTGATGACAAACGCGTACGCCAGGCTGTGGGTCACGCTGACGCCCTGGCCGGACAACAGCGCCGGCAGCCAGTTGCCGAAACCGAAGAAGCCGATGGCCTGGAACACATGAAACACAATCAGCATCAAAGCCCGGCGGCGGTACGGCGGTTGCCAGATGTCTGCAAAACGCCCGCGACCCTGCACATCGACCGCTTCCGGTTCCGGCGTGTCCAGTGGCTGGCCATGGTCCTTCACGCAGCGCGCTTCGATGTCGTCGAGAATCCGTCCGGCCTCATCGAACCGGCCCTGTTGCGCCAGCCAGCGCGGCGATTCCGGCAAGCGCGAACGCAGCCACCAGATAAACAGCGCAAACACTGCGCTGGCCAACACCACCCAACGCCAGCCGGACACCCCAAACGGTGCTTGCGGCACCAGCCACCACGACATCAGCGCCACTGCTGGCACCGAGAGAAACTGCACGAAGAAGGCAAAGGCAAACGCCGAACTGCGCATGCGTTTGGGCACCAGTTCCGAGAGGTAGGCGTCGATGGTCACCAGTTCGATGCCCAGGCCGATGCCGACCAGAAAACGCATGCCGATGATGCCCAACGCGGAGCTCTGCAAACCCATCAGCACCGTGGCGATGGTGTACCAGATCAGCGCGAAGGTGAAGATCGCGCGGCGGCCGAAGCGGTCGGCCAAGGGGCTGAGCACGCTGGCGCCGAGAAACAGGCCCAGGAAGGTCGCCGAGGCGAACGCGGCCTGATCGGAGAAACCGAACACGCCGGCGCTACCGGTGGCGAAAATCCCGTCACGGATCAGGCCGGGGCTGATGTAAGCGGTCTGGAACAAGTCATACAGCTCGAAAAACCCACCAATCGACAGCAGCGCCACCAATTTCCACAACGTGGCAACGGCGGGCAGGCGATCGATTCTGGCGGACACTTCAGCGGCACGCAGCGGATCGATTCCGTCCTGTTGCGCGTAGGAAAGGGAGACAGAGGTCATGGGCGTTTTCCGAATTTTTATTGGCGCAGAAGCTTAGCCTGCTATCGGAAACTATTGTTTACAAATTTGCCTAATCGGTCGTACCGCGTACTCGAAAGCTGTGGTGGTCGGCGGATCGATGTTTAACGACTGGCTGATTTGACTGACTCTTCCCACAAGCTTTTCAGGTTGTCCGTCGGAAGTGGTCTCTTTAACCTGATTTCGTCGCTGCAAATTCAGCGACCAGGATTGGAAACCCTGACGAGCAAACGGCGCCAAAGCGCCCTTCATAACGTATCCTTGCGCGCTTTACTGTGTGCACTCCGTTATGGCGGCTGTGCGCGGGAGACCTTCGGGTCAACCGGGTTGCCGTTGCCCGGGTTTCCAGCCTGCGTACAGCTGCCACCCATTCGTTCGGAAACCGATTGGGCCAGCTTCATACCATCAGCGGAGAGTCACCATGTTCAAAGCCACACCAAACCCCCCGGAAACCGACGACGTTTCCCCCTACACCGATCCACACTCGAAGACTTTCAACGACGCCGCCAACCGCGCCCTGGATCATTACCTCAACCCGCCGGACGACAAACCCACGGCCAAACGCCTCAGCACGATGTTCATCATCGCGCCCGACGTCGACAACGAAAGCCTCCTGGCCCACGCCTGCGAAACCCTGGCCTCGGCCAACGTCATGGCCAGCGACCTCGCCTTCGACCTGGACGGCCCCACCCGCAGCACCGCGCTGGCCATCCAGCAGATGGTCTCACTGGCCGAACTGGCGGTGAATCGCATGCTGGATAACGTTGAGAGGGTGGGCTGATCACATCATCGTTAAATGAGAGCCGCCCGCTCCCGGCCGCTATTGGTTGCGCGACGGGAGCGGGCACTCTTTCAATAAAAACTTTCGTAGTTACCCCAACTCCACACTGCGATCAGACCCAGCAGTACGCCTGCATTCACTCGAGGCGGCAGCTCAATCAAGAGCCGCAAGCGCTTTGGAAAACGCCTGACGTCATCCCGCGCTTGGGCATCGAGTTGTGGGCGTATCGAGCTGTTGTCTCGCAGCAAAGCCCTGACGTTACCGAGCCTGACGTTGCGACCGTAAAAGCCATTACCGGCAGTCCGCTGCCCGCTCGCTATCAAGAAACAGTCTTGGAAGTACGCTTCTATTTCCTGCAGTTTGAAAAAACGCACGTACAGCATCACGGCAAAATTGAGGAAGCCCGTTGCAAACAAAAAGCACACAACTGACGCGTACAACAGCTTGATATCAATCATGGACGACGGTTTCGTAAATTATTTCAGTCGTTAGTTCAGCGGTCTTCGAACCGACATTCCCGCCAAGCGAGGCGGCGGCGCCGCTCAACACCAGCACGCATAACACGCCGCCAATTGGCCGGCGTTTTAGTGCAAGGTTTGCGCAGTACTCCATTGTGATCGGGGCCGCGGACACACCGGCAATTGCAGATCCGCCCACATTGCCGGCCAGTTTTGCGCCTTCTATGAACTTAACCTTTTGACATTCTGCTTCCGTGCCGGAACGGCAAACCTCGCTGATACGCATGCCCGATGCACCGGTCGCCAGACCAATACCGATGTATCCCCCTGTCTGCATAAACTTCGCCGCACGCGCCACACCCGCAATATTTGTCGCGTATCCCGGTAACTGCGTGGGTGCTCCGGCCTTGCTCCAATGATGAAGTGTTCTTCGAGTCGATAAGCCGAGCGCGCGTTTCAGTTTTGGGTGATCCGCGAGGCCCGTGCCTTTGCGTATAAACGGTCCGAGGCTGGCATCGAGCTTGGCCATGAGCGGTTTGCGCTGGGCCAGAAATTCTTGTGAGTGTAAGTGCCCATATTTGCGGAACTGTTCCTGGTGCAATGCCTCAAGGCTTTTCAGTCCGTTCTTCAAACTTTCTAAGTGTTGCCCCACCATGAAAGAAGCAACGCCCAGTGAGCCTGCGGAAATTTCCAGAAACGGCTCAATGAGCTCGTGATTTTCCACCAGAAACGCGGCTTCCTCCTCAGTCAAATCCCTTAGCGCCTCATCCACTTTTTGCGCTGCGGCCATCATTTGCGCCTCTTCACGCCGACACAGGTAATGCCGCGAATCACTGAAGATCACCATTTGTCCCGGCTTTACTCGCTCACCCAAATGCCGATTCAGCGAACGAAACTCTTTGCGTAGCGCGTCGCTGAGTGACTTTTCGTAGAGTGCACGTTCCAGAGCATCGAGGCTCATGGCTTGCTGAACGATATGGAATCCCGATTCGACGGGTTTAGGCACCGTAAAGGCGTGTTCTTCTACGAGATGTTGCGCGGGCGCAGGTTCGGGTTTGGGATTGAAAGAGTTCCACGAAGCACCGCCGCTGTCCTTTACGGCTTTGGGCCGAACCATGACCCAGTCGCCGCGACTCACTGCATCAATGAGTTTCTGCTGGTTGGCTGCCCGCATGTAGTTCGAATGGTTGATGCCAAACGCGTTGAGGAAGTCGTCGAACCCTTGCAAGTCATAGGGGTAGTTAAATGCCTGACGCAGGTCATAGACGGCTTGGTCCGGATCGATGATCTGGTCTGAGCCAATGGCGAGTTCATGATGGGGGATGAGTCGAGTCATGCCGCAGTCCACTCCTTGAAAAGAAAGGGACTGTGGCGATCAGCGTCGCTGATTTATGTCGGAGAATTCGCTGGTGAAAGTAGGCATGGTCTGAATCGATGGCGTACTCGACTCACTGAAGACATCTCGAGCCAGAAGCTGCAACACGCCCGTCGAGGGGTTTTCACGCGGGTTCGCTGGAGCGCTCTCGGGTGTCACGTACTCTCCCGCACCCTCAACTCAAACCCCATGTCCTGCACCGGTTTGGCCACGGTGTTGCCGGCCATTAAGGTGAGCATTTGCTCGGCGGCGCGGCGGCCGATGGCTTCGCGGGGGGTGTTGATGCTGCTGAGGCGCGGGACCATGTGCGCGGACATGGGCAGGTCGTTGAAGCCGAGGATCGCCACTTGTTCAGGGATCTTGATGCCGCAACGCATGGCTTCGAGCAGGGCGCCCTGGGCGAGATCGTCGTTGCCGAAGAAGATCGCGTCGACTTCGGGATGGCTGGCCATCAACTGGAGGAACAGTTCGCCGCCAAGGCCCACCGAAGAGGCGCGCGGGGTGAGGATTTCCAGGTCGGGGTTGTAGCGCCCGGCCTTTTGCAGGGCGCGGCGGAAACCTTCGCCGCGTAGCAAGGTGCGCTGGTCCAGTTGCGCGCCGATGTAGGCCAGATGCACACGACCGCGCGACAGCAAGTGCTCGGCGGCGGTTTCCCCCGCGCTCAGTTGCGAGAAACCGACGCAGTTGACGCCGGCGTTGGCGTCCAGCTCCATCATGTACACGCAGGGGATGTTGCTGGTCTCGATCATGCGTCGCGAACTTTCGGTGCGATCAAAACCGGTCAGCAGCAGACCGCGCGGCTGGTAGGCCATGTAGTTGCGAAGCAGGTTTTCTTCTTCGTCGCGGGAATAGTGGAAGTTGCCGATCAGCACTTCGAAGCCCTTGGGCCGCAGTACTTGATGGATGGCTTCGAGCGTGTCGATAAACAGCAAGTTGGAGAGCGACGGCACCAGTACCACCACCGAATGGCTCTGGGCCGAAGCCAGGGCGCGGGCGGCGGGGTTGACCACGTAGTTCAGCTCCAGCGCAGCTTTCTGGACTTTTTCCACCAGTTCGGTGGCCACGGTGCTGACGCCACGCAAGGCGCGGGAGGCGGTAATCGGGCTGACGCCGGCCAGGCGTGCGACTTCGTTGAGGGTAGGGCGGCCAGTGGTGCGCGGATTCTTATCGTTTTTAGGGGAGGTCATCGGGCGGCTTGCCAAACAAAAAACAAGGCACTAAGGTAGCGCTGTCTCGATGCAGCTGCAAATGCGTGAGCGGGGGTTTGCCTGATCCCTGCTTTTTGGCGTTGGGAACGAACATGCTGCAACCCACAAAAATGACAAGAAGGCGTCGGCAACTTCTGCTTTTGCATCGGTGTCACAAACTGCAAAGGTAGCGCTGTCTGCGCGCTGAGGTGTTACATGACAGATTCCATCACCGCCCTAGTCATCATGGGCGTGGCCGGTTGCGGCAAAACCTGCGTCAGCCAGGCTCTCTGCGAGCTGAGCGGCGCCACCGCCATTGAAGGCGACACTTTCCATCCCGCCGCCAATATCGAAAAGATGAGCGCGGGCATCCCCCTTAACGACGAAGACCGCGCTGGCTGGCTCGACAGCCTGTGCGACGAATTGCGTCGCGTCGACGCCGAGGGCCACCGCCCGGTGCTGACCTGTTCGGCGCTCAAGCACAGTTACCGCGAACGCCTGCGCAGTGCCTTGCCGGGCTTGGGTTTTGTGTTCCTAGAGCTGACCCCGGAAGTCGCCGCCGAGCGCGTCGCCCACCGTCCCGGGCACTTCATGCCGTCGACCTTGATCGACAGCCAGTTCGCCACCCTGGAATCGCCGGTCGGCGAACCGCTGACGTTGGCGCTCGACGCGTCCAATCACGGCGTCGATGAGCTGGCCAAGCAGGCGCACGATTGGTGGCGTGACCACGGCCTGGTCAAGGTCGTATGAATTTTGCTGTAACAGATAGCGCTGTCCTTCGACGTGTGAATAACCCGCTTTAATAACAACAACAAACCAGGAGACACCCCTAATGTTTGGCATGTCCCACGAGACGTTCCTGCTGCTCGATGCAGTGGTCACGGTGATCGGGCTGATTGTCCTGATTACCAAGTTCAAGTTTCACCCCTTTATCGCCCTGATCATCGCCGCCGCGTTCCTCGGCCTGACCTCAGGCATGCCAATCGGCACGATCATCAAGGCGTTCCAGGACGGCTTCGGTGGGGTGCTCGGGTTTGTCGGCATCATCCTCGCGCTGGGCACCATGCTCGGCAAAATGATGGCCGAATCCGGCGGTGCCGATCAGATCGCGCAGACCCTGATCCGCGCGTTCGGCAAGGCTAAAGTGCAGTGGGCGATGATGTTCGCCGCGTTCCTGGTGGGCATTCCGCTGTTCTTCGAAATCGGCTTTGTGCTGCTGATTCCGTTGGTGTTCATCGTCGCGCGCCGCACCGGCGTGTCGATCATCAAGATCGGTATCCCGTTGCTGGCCGGTCTGTCCGCGGTGCATGGCCTGGTGCCGCCGCATCCGGGGCCGCTGCTGGCGATCGGCGTGTTCGGTGCCGACATCGGCAAGACCATTCTCTACGGCCTGATCGTCGCGCTGCCGACCGCCATTATTGCCGGTCCGATCTACGGCACGTGGATCGCCAAATACATCCCCGGCCATCCGAATCAGGAACTGGTGGATCAACTGGCCCGCGAACCGGATGCCAAGGAACTGCCGAGCTTCAGCATCACCCTGATCACTGTGCTGCTGCCGGTGTTCCTGATGCTGCTGAAAACCTTCGCTGACGTGGTGCTGCCGGACGGCAACTTCTTCCGTGCCTTCATGGACCTGATCGGCCACCCGATCTCGGCGCTGCTGCTGGCGTTGCTGCTGTCGCTGTACACCTTCGGCCATCGCCAAGGCATCGGTTCCAACCAGATTTTGAAACTGCTCGACGCCAGCCTGGCGCCGACTGCCGCGATCATTTTGATCATCGGTGCCGGTGGTGGCTTCAAGCAGATGCTGGTCACCAGCGGCGTGGGTGACGTGATCGGCCACATGGCGGTGAACGCACAGATCTCGCCGATCCTGCTGGCGTGGCTGGTGGCGGCGGTGATTCGCATCGCCACCGGTTCGGCGACCGTGGCGACCATTACCGGTGCCGGTATCGTGGTGCCGGTGGTGGGGATGATCCCGGGCGTCAACCGTGAGCTGCTGGTGCTGGCCACCGGTGCCGGTTCGCTGATCCTGTCCCACGTGAACGACGCCGGTTTCTGGCTGGTGAAGCAGTACTTCAACATGACCGTGGCGGAAACCTTCAAGACCTGGACCGCGATGGAAACCATCCTCTCGGTGGTGGGCCTGGGCTTTATTTTGCTGCTGTCGTTGTTCGTCTAAGCGACACCGGGCAGGCACAAAAAAACCGCAGCGATGCGGTTTTTTTGTGGGCGATGAACAGGCTTTTTGTGGCGAGGGAGCTTGCTCCCGCTGGGGTGCGCAGCGCCCCCGAAACCGGCGAGCGCGGTGATTCAGGAAAACCGCATTGGCTGGTTTTGCGTCTGCTGCGCAGCCGAGCGGGAGCAAGCTCCCTCGCCACAGCGGGCTGCCGCAGTTCTCAGGATTTGCTGACTAAACCATCCGCCCTGAACATCCCGCGAATGCCGCGCACAGCCTGGCGGATGCGATCCTGGTTTTCGATCAGGGCGAAGCGCACGTGGTCGTCGCCGTACTCGCCAAAACCCACCCCTGGCGATACGCAAACCTTGGCCTCGGCCAGCAGTTTCTTGGCGAATTCCAGCGAGCCCAAGTGTGCGTAAGGTTCCGGAATTTTGGCCCAGACGTACATCGAGGCTTTCGGGTTTTCGACCATCCAGCCCAGCTCATGCAGGCCTTTGACCAGCACGTTGCGCCGTTGCCGGTATTGCTCGGCGATGTCCTTGACGCACTGCTGATCGCCTTCGAGCGCGGCGATGGCGGCCACTTGCAACGGGGTGAAGGTGCCGTAGTCGTGGTAACTCTTGATCCGCGCCAGGGCGTTGACCAGTTCCGGGTTGCCGACCATGAAACCGATGCGCCAGCCCGCCATGTTGTAGCTCTTGGACAGGGTGAAAAACTCCACCGCGATGTCCTTGGCGCCCGGCACCTGCATGATCGACGGGGCTTTCCAGCCGTCGTAGACGATGTCGGCGTAGGCCAGGTCGTGGATCACCAGCACATCGTACTGCTTGGCGAGGGCGATCACCCGTTCGAAGAAATCCAGCTCCACACACTGCGCGGTCGGGTTGGACGGGAAGCCGAGGATCATCATCTTCGGTTTCGGAATCGAGCCGCGAATCGCCCGTTCCAGTTCGGCGAAGAAGTCCACGCCGGGGATCAGGGGTACCGAGCGCACCTGAGCGCCGGCAATCACCGCGCCGTAGATGTGGATCGGATAACTGGGGTTCGGCACCAGTACCGTGTCGCCCTGGTCGAGGGTGGCGAGCATCAAGTGCGCCAGGCCTTCCTTGGAACCGATGGTGACAATGGCTTCGGTTTCCGGGTCGATGTCGACCTCGTAGCGTTCCTTGTACCAATTGGAAATCGCCCGACGCAGGCGCGGGATGCCCTTGGACGTGGAGTAACCGTGGGTGTCTTCGCGCTGGGCGACTTGCACCAGTTTTTCGACGATGTGCGGCGGCGTGGCCCCGTCGGGGTTGCCCATGCTCAAGTCGATGATGTCTTCGCCACGGCGCCGCGCAGCCATTTTCAGCTCGGCGGTGATGTTGAAGACGTAGGGGGGGAGTCGATCGATGCGCGCAAAGCGGCGCGGCGAACCTTGTTCGGCCATTGTTGCCTCGGGTAACGTAAGCGCCCGGAACCGTCCGAGCGACGCTGGCCACTGCGGTGGCCTGTGGCGGAAGATAAGGGCTGCGACGGTGGACTGTCCAGCCTGGGTGTGAACAATTTTTCCAAGGAAAAGGCTTGATGGAATTTACCAGTGGCTTCCTGCTGAGCCTGTCGCTGTGCCTGGATATCGGCGTGGCCAATATCGCGATGATCACCCTGGCCATGCAGCGCGGCTATTTCCAGGGCTTCGCGCTGGGGCTCGGGACTTGCGTCGGCGACTTGATCTACGCGGTGCTGGCGCTGGCCGGGATGACCGTATTGCTGCAATACGAAAGCGTGCGTTGGGTGCTGTGGATCGGCGGTTCGGCGTTGTTGGTGTACTTCGCGGCGAAGATGCTCTATTCGGCGATTCACCACGAGGCGGCACTGGAGCAAAGCGCAGAGGTGGGGCACAACTCCCATCGCAAGGAATTCCTGCGCGGGATTTTCCTGGCGATGTCGTCGCCCAGCGCAATCCTGTGGTTCGCGGCGGTCGGCGGCACGCTGATCGCCCGTTCCGGTGGCGGCGGGCCGCTGAGTTCGGCGCTGTTCCTCAGCGGTTTTCTGTGCGCCGGGCTGCTGTGGTGTGCCAGCCTGTGCTTCGCTGCCAGCCACGGCGGCAGGCTGCTGGGAGATAAATTGCTGCGTTATTCTTATCTGGCATCAGCGGCGATCTTCTGCTATTTCGCGGTGTACGTGATTGTATCGGGGTACAACGAGTTCGTCGGTGGCGCAGGCGCGGCAGTTGTTTCAGGCGTGTAACACTTCTGATCCGGCGGGGCTTCTATACTCCCCGCCTAACCCCTTATTTGTCCCAGGAGTTGAGTCATGGATGAGCACACACACGTTGATCCGGCAGCGCCACGGTTCGAGCACGGCCAGTTCCTGTTAATCGCCGGATTGGGCGGGCGTTTCACGGCTGAAACCACCCACAAGATTCCGGAACTGTGGGAGCGATTCATTCTGCAGATCGACAGCATTCCCGATCAGGTCAACGAAGTCACTTACGGCATCTGCTGCAACCCTGACGGCAAGGGTGGCTTTGAATACATCGCCGGGGTCGAGATCAGCAAACTTGATGACCTGCCGGACGACTACCGCTGGGTGGAAGTGCAACCGCAGCGCTACGCAGTGTTCGAGCACAAAGGCGCCCTCGATCAGCTACCGCAGACCTTCCAGTACATCTGGAAAACCTGGCTTCCGCAGTCCGGACAGCAAGCGGCGGACGCGCCGGAGTTCGAGCGTTACAGCGAGGATTTCAACCCGAAGCTCAACACCGGCAAGCTGGAAATCTGGCTACCGCTTAAGAGCGATTGACCTTGCGCAGCGGCGGGGCGGTACGGACCGCCGCGCCGCGCTGTTTTTCCTTGAAGCGTTTACGCGCCCGCTGCCAGTCCACCAGCAACGTGATCAGGCCAAATGCACTGATGGTGATCAGCAACGTCAGGCCTATCTGAACCTTGTCCATGCTCGTTTGCCCTCTTCAATGTGCGAGACAGGGCAGCAGAAATACCGGCAAATGCAGGGCAACAACAGCGCTTATACGCAGGCTTTACGGCGCGCGCGATGATCGATACGAAGACCTTATTCCTTTATCATCGCCGGCCTTGCCACCGCTGATTTGTTGCCGCCATGACCACCATTATTCGCCCCGTCACCGCCACCGACCTGGACCGGTGCTACGCCATCGAAACCCTGGCTTACGAGGGCGATGAAGCCGCCACCCGGGAAAAAATCGCCACCCGCATCGCCACTTGGCCGGAGGGATTCATCGTCGCTGACGTGGAAGGCGTTGTAGCCGGTTTCATCAATTCCGGTGCGGCGTTTGACGTGCAGATGTCCGACGAAGCCTTCAAGGAACTGATCGGCCACGACCCCGCAGGCCCGCATGTGGTGGTGATGTCGGTGGTGGTGCACCCGGACTTCCAGGGCCAGGGCCTGGCGAAGCGCTTGCTCGGCGAATTCATCCAGCGCATGCGCGATCTGGGCAAAGCCAGCATCCACCTGATGTGCAAGGAGCAGCACATCCCCCTCTACGCCGGATTTGGCTTCGCCTACCTCAAGCCATCGGACTCGGAGCATGGCGGGATGGCGTGGCATGAGATGGTGTTGGTGTTGCGCTAACCAGCGCCAGGATGTTGTGCTAAGTCTTTTATTAGCCTAAATTTGGGCCTTGTTGCGGTCCGGCCTTTTCGGAGCCGGTTAGGCGAGGAAGTGAACCATGCGAGTTGAAACGATTAGTTTCGTCAAAAAAAACGCTGCGGCTCTGGATCTATCGGAACCGATGCTGGTGACGCAGAACGGAGTACCGGCCTATGTCATTGAATCTTATGATGAGCGCCGGCGCAGGGATGAAGCCATTGCACTGATTAAGCTGCTTTCATTTGCGTCGCGAGACAAGGAACAAGGCAAGCTCATAACGGGCGATACGCTGTTGGAACGTTTGGCAAAACGTCGTCAGTTGCCTCCAGAAGATGACAATGACCAAGACGTATAAAGTTGAGTTTGCGACCGCGGCGGAGCACGGCTTTATTGCGATGGAACACTACTTGGCACAGCAGTACGGCGCGCGTAAAGCCGCGCAGTTAGTCGACCAGTTGGTTTTGCAAACGATCACGACACTGAGTGAGCACGCTCATAGTTTCCCTATTTGTCAGCAGGCGGCGTCTCTCGGTGTGACCCACTTCCACGAATACTTGCCCATGGGGCAGCGTGTTCTATACGAAGTGTTCCCTAATGAGAATCTTGTCGTCGTGGTTTTAGTCATAGGCCAGCGGCAAAGTGTCGAGAAGCAGTTCCTTGATTATTGTTTGTCGCTTTGAGTTGTTGAACACATCATGGGAACACCCACCCCATCCGCCGCTCATACCCAACCCGCCCCTTATACGCCTCGCCGCTGTAGACAAAGCCAAACCGCGCATACAGCGCAATAGCCGCTTCGTTGTCGGCGTCCACTGATAATTCCAGCCCCTTGATCTCCGGCCAGGCCTCGCGCGCAACAGCGGGCAAGGCTTGCAGGCAGGCTTTGCCGTAGCCTTTGCCTTGGGCGCGGTGGTCGACTTGCAGGGCGTGCAGGGTGGCGCTGTGTTCGCTGGCCCAGGCGGGCAGGGCGGGTGGGCGTTTCAGTAGCAGAAACGCCACCGGCACGTCGTCGGCCAGCAGGGCAAAGCCTTTGACTCCGCTGCTCTGTCTGGACAGCACCGCGTGCAAGGCGCCGTGAATGTCGCCGGAATACTTGAGCTGTTGCGGGTGAACTTCAATCGCCTCGACTTGCTGACGCTGCACGGCGTTAAGGCTTTCGTAGGGCACGAGTCGGGTGGTCACGGGCGACATCCTTTTTTACTGCGTTTTTCGTCATCAAGCGTGGTGGCGGATTCTAGCCAGTTGCGGCTGCTGATAATTTTTTATTTACGCTGTCGATTGCTTGCGACGCCAGACGACTAAGGATGTCTTCACCGATTTCTCATTGGGAGAACCACCATGAGTACCGCTGCCGCAAAGACTGAAATCCAGATGCTGATCGACACTTACCGCCAAGCCGTGTCGGCCAAGGATGTCGATACCATCATGTCGTTCTACGACGAGAGCATCGTTGCGTTCGATGCCATCCAGGCGCTGCAATTCGTCGGTAAGGCCGCTTACCACCAGCATTGGCAAGCCTGCATGCAAATGTGCCCCGGCCCGCACATGTTCGAGTTCCAGGCGCCGACCATCACCGCCGGCGAAGACGTGGCGTTCGCCCACTGGCTGGCGCAGTGCGGCGGCACCAATGAGCAGGGGGAGATGCAGTCGTGCTGGATGCGCGCCAGCGCCGGTTATCGGCGGATCAACGGGCAATGGCGGATTGTCCACGAGCACTGGTCGGCGCCGTTCGACCCCGCCAGCGGCGCTGCGCTGTTCGACCTCAAGCCCTGAGCCACGGCTGATCGTCGGGCCATGTCGCCAAAGTGCCGATCAGCGACCATAGTTGAACAGCTCGATCAAGGAGACGCCCATGAAATACCTATGCCTGGTCTACAGCGACGAGAACCTTCTGCACAGCCTGCCCGATAGCCCGGAAGACGCCGAATGCATGGCCTACGCCGAGTCGGTCCAAGGCAGTGGCCGGATGCTCGCCGCCGAGGCCCTGGAATCGGTGCAGACCGCGACTACAGTGCGCATGCGTGGCGGCAAGTTGTCGATGACCGATGGCCCGTTCGCCGAGACCAAAGAGCAACTGGCCGGCTTCTACCTGATCGATGCCAAGGACCTCAACGAAGCGCTGCAGGTCGCCGGGCACATCCCGGCGGCCCGGGTTGGCAGTGTGGAGGTGCGTCCGGTCCGCGAATTGAATCCCTGAGAACAAGCACAACAACAGGATCCTTGCCATGACTGCTCAACCTGCCCCGTTCGAGTTATCCATCAGTCGCCTGATCGACGCGCCCCGCAGCAGACTGTTTCGCGCCTGGACCGAGCCCGCGCTGCTCGCCCAGTGGTGGGGCCCGCACGGCATGACCACCCCGGAGTGCGAAATGGACCTGTGGGTGGGCGGGCAATTCCGCACCCTGATGCGCGCGCCGGATGGCAGTGAATACCCGAACACCGGCGTGTTTCTGGAAATCGTCGCCCCGGAGCGCCTGGTGTTTACCGACGCCTTCATTCCTGGCTGGATTCCTTCGGGCAAGCCCTTCATGGCGGCCAAAGTCACCTTCGAGGACATGCACGGCAAAACCCTTTACACCGCGTGCGCCATGCACTGGAACGAGGACGATCGCCAGGCCCACGAGGCCATGGGCTTCCACGACGGTTGGGGGCAAAGCCTCGATCGCCTGGTGACGCTGGTGACCGAAGGCATGCGCGACTGATGCCGACTGACGCGGTCAAGGCCCAGGTCGAGCGGGTTTATCGCGAGGAGTCGCGGCGGATACTCGCCACACTGATTCGTTTGCTGGGGGATTTCGACCTCGCCGAAGAGGCGCTGCACGAGGCGTTTTTTATCGCGGTCGAGCGCTGGCAGCGGGACGGCGTGCCGGACAATCCGCGCACTTGGCTGGTGTCCACCGGGCGCTTCAAAGCCATCGACATGTTGCGCCGACGGGCGCGGTTCAATGCGTCCAAGCCGATGCTGATCGCCCAGCTCGAAGCCCTGGAGCAGGCCGACTGGAGTGACGAAGACGTGGAAGACGATCGCCTGCGGCTGATCTTCACCTGCTGTCACCCGGCACTGGCGGCCGACGCGCAAGTGCCGCTGACCCTGCGTGAAGTCTGCGACCTGACCACCGAGCAGATCGCCCACGCGTTTCTCTCGGCGCCCAGTGCCATCGCCCAGCGCATCGTGCGGGCCAAGGCGAAAATTCGCGATGCGAAAATCCCTTATCAAGTGCCGTCCCTGGCGGAATTGCCCGAGCGCCTCGACAGCGTGTTGCGGGTGATTTACCTGGTGTTCAACGAAGGTTATTCGGCTTCGGTCGGCACCGAGCTGACCCGCGAGGACTTGAGCCGCGGAGCCATCCGCCTCGGCCGTTTACTCGCGCAGTTGTTGCCCGAGCCGGAGGTCCTGGGTTTGCTGGCCCTGATGCTGTTGCACGAGGCCCGCCGCCCGGCCCGCACCTCCACCAGCGGCGAGTTGATCGTGCTGGATGAGCAGGACCGCGCGCTGTGGGATGCCGACCTGATAGCCGAAGGTTGTGCGCTGGTCGAAGCCGCGCTCGGGACCCGGCGTTTCGGTCCGTATTGCCTGCAAGCGGCGATTGCTGCGGTGCACGCCGAAGCGCCCAGCGCCGAGGCCACCGACTGGCCGCAGATCGTCGGGCTGTACGACGTATTGCTGCGCGCAATGCCCTCGCCGGTGATCGAACTCAATCGCGCGGCGGCGCTGTCCAAACGCGATGGACCGGCAGCGGCGCTGGTCTTGGTCGAGGCAATTTTGCAGCGCGGCGAGTTGCTGGATTATCACTTGGCGCATTGCGCCCACGCTGAGTTCTGCCGCCAATTGGGCCGGGTCGACGAAGCGCGGGCCGCGTATGAACGAGCGCTGCAATTGACCCAGCAAGGGGCGGAGCAGCGATTTATCGAACGGCGCTTGAGCGAGCTTGACTGACCGCTTACCTGTGGCAGCGAGCCTGCTCGCGAATGGCCGCACCTCTAGTCCAACATCTTGCCCAGCAACCAACTTCCCGCCGGCCCCGGCGGATGCAGTCGCGACCACAGGGCATCGACAAACACCGGTTTCGGCCAGCCGCGCACCTTCAATTCTTGCAGCACGCCGGTGCCGAAGCGCCCCACCAGCCAACGGGGCAGCGGGGCCCAGCCGAAACCCAGCTCGGCCATTTCCAGCAGCATCAAGTAACTCGGTGCCGACCAGACTCGACCCTGAGCGCGGGTTTCATAAGGATTGACGATGGTCGCCAGGCGCAGCTCGCGATGCTGTTGCAGCACCTCTTTATCGATGTGCGCCGCTTGCGCCAGCGGATGACCCTGGGCAACGAACAGCGCAATCTCGGTCCGCTCATCCACCGTGGCGCTGACCAGGTCTGGCGGGTAAACCTCCTGCATTTCGGCGAACGCCACGTGCGCGCGACCGCGTTGCACCAACGCCACCAAGTCATCGCATTCGGCAATCAGGCATTCAAGTTCGAGGTCCGGGTAGCGTTGTTCGAACGCACTCAGCGCTGCTTCGAAGCGGTTCGATTGGTAAGTGTCGGAAATCGCCACCGTCAGCTTCGCCTCCACGCCTTGGGACAACTGGCTGGCGGTCATCGCCAGGCGACTGTTGGCGGCGAGGATGTCTTCGGCCCGTTGCAACATCACGTGGCCGGCCGGGGTCAGGCTGGGGTTGCGGCTGCTGCGGTCGAACAGCACCAGATTGAGGTCGATCTCCAGGCTGGCGATCGCAGCGCTGATGGTTGACTGGCTCTTACCCAATTTGCGTCCGGCCGCGGAAAACGAGCCCTGGGTCGCCGCTTCGACAAACGCCAGCAATACTTCGTGGGAGGCCATGGTCTATCGCCCTGGTCGATGGTTATTGGTTAGGAAGTATCGGCGTGCTGCTGGATGATCGCAACCATCGTCATTCAGGAGTCGGGACATGAACCTGCAAAAGTCTTTCACCGAACGGGTGCTGCAAGCCGTTGGTTTCGAGTTGCTGGCGGTAATGATCTGTACGCCGTTGCTGGCGTGGATCATGGACAAACCGCTGTTCGACATGGGCGTGGCCACCGTGGCCATCGCCGCGTTGGCACTGGCCTGGAATGTGGTGTTCAACGGCGTGTTCGACCGCGCGCTCAAACGTTGGTCGATCGCCCGGACGCCGTGGGTGAGGGCGGTGCATGCGTTGTTTTTCGAGGGCGGTCTGGTCGCGCTGGGCGTGCCGCTGGTGGCCTGGTGGCTGGAGATCAGCCTGTGGCAAGCCTTCCTGCTGGACATCGGCGTGTTGCTGTTTTTCCTGCCGTACACGTACTTGTATCACTGGGGCTATGACGTGATGCGCGAGCGGTTACTGAGCAAAACTGCGGTTCATTAAACGCCGCCGTGGCAAGGGTTTCAGCCCTCGCCACTTCGTGGGTTTTAGCCGTTCAGATAAACATCCCGCCAGACGCTTCGATCC
Source organism: Pseudomonas rhizozeae (assembly GCF_031583775.1). Classification (NCBI taxonomy): domain Bacteria; kingdom Pseudomonadati; phylum Pseudomonadota; class Gammaproteobacteria; order Pseudomonadales; family Pseudomonadaceae; genus Pseudomonas; species Pseudomonas rhizozeae. Next base: position 80,352 of record NZ_JAVLSB010000053.1, on the reverse strand, counting down.
GCTGGCCGTTGATCCAGCCACTGCCTGGTGCCAGCAACATCGCCAGTGCGCCGCCGATATCATCCGCCTCACCGGCGCGGCCGAGTGCGGTGTTGGCGGCCACGAATCGGTTGACCTCAGCATTGTCCCGCACCATGCCACCGCTGAAGTCAGTGGCGATGGCGCCGGGGGCCAGGGTGTTGACCACAATCCCGCGGGCGCCCAGTTCCTTGGCCAGGTAACGGGTCAGCACTTCCATCGCGCCTTTCATCGCCGCGTAGGCGCTCATGCCGGGCAGGGCGAAACGCGCGAGGCCGCTGGAGATATTGATGATGCGCCCGCCGTCATTGAGTTGCGGCAGCAGTTGCTGGGTGAGGAAAAACGGTCCTTTGAAGTGGATGTTCAGCAGCAGGTCGAATTGCTCTGGCGTGGTGTCAACGAAATCGGCATGCAGGCCGATCCCGCCATTGTTGATCAGAAAGTCGAATCGCTCGCGACCGAATTGGTCCTTGAGGATCGCGCTGAACCGCGCGCCGAAATCGCCGAAGCTTTCGCTGCGGCCGACGTTCAGCTGCAGCATCGTCGCACGGCCGCCCAATTGTTCGATCTGTGCGACCACGGCTTGCGCCTCGGCCTCCTGGCTGTTGAACGTGCCGATGATGTCGACACCTTGCGCGGCCAGGTGCAAGGCAGCGCTTTTGCCGAGGCCGCGGCTAGCGCCGGTGATCAGGGCGATTTTACGGGTCATGGTGATTCCTCAAGGGTGATGGGGGAGGCGATGTGAGGAAGTGTATTTATCCGCGACAAGGTGATAAACGTAGCGGAAACGAAATCACTGATCGGTTTAGCCGAACAATTCAGGCGTCAAACCCATGAACAAACTGGACCTGTTGCGCACCTTCGTCCGGGTGACCGAAATGTCGAGTTTCACCCTGGCCAGCGAAAGCCTCGGCCTGCCGCGCTCCAGCGTCTCGGAGCAAGTACAGGCGCTGGAAGCGTTAGTGGGCACGCGGTTATTACAGCGCACCACGCGCAAAGTGCAGGCGACCCAGGATGGATTGGTACTTTACGAGCGCAGTAAAGACCTGCTGTCGCACATGGACGAAATCGAAGGCCTGTTCCGCCAGGACGCCAGCGCGCTGGTGGGGCGGATCCGGGTCGACATGCCGAACATTCTCGCGCGCCGCGTGGTGATGCCACGGCTGCCGGAGTTCATGGCGCTGCACCCACACCTGGCACTGGAGATCAGCACCACCGACCGCCGCGTGGACCTGCTCAGCGAAGGCTTCGATTGCGTGGTGCGGGTCGGTGCGCAGCCGGATCAAAGCGTGGTGGCGCGGCACCTGTGCGATTTCGTCATGGTCAACTGCGCCAGCCCGGCGTACCTCGAACGCTACGGCGTGCCCGAAGGCCTTGAAGACTTGGCGCGGCATCGGCTGGTGCATTACGTCGGTGTGCTGGGCTCGCGCTCGGAAGGGTTTGTGTATCAGGTCGACGGGCAGGTGCACCGGGTACCGATGGACGGCAGCGTCACAACGAATAACAGCGACGGTTATGAATCGGCGTGCCTGGGTGGATTCGGCTTGATCCAGGCGCCCATCATCGGCATGCGCCCGTATTTGCTCAGCGGGGAGTTGGTGGCCGTGTTGCCGCAATTCACGGCGCCCGCCATGGAAGTCTCACTGCTTCATGCCCGACAGCGACACCTGCCGTTGCGGGTCAGGGCGTTCATGGATTGGCTGGGGCAAGTGATCAGGGCGGTGGCTTGAGCAATCCCCGATGGATTGAGGTCAGCCAGAATCTTCAGCCAAAAACAAAACCCTGTGGGAGCGAGCCTGCTCGCGAAGAGGCCGGTACAGTCGACATCATCGTCGGTCGTGCCAGGGCTTTCGCGAGCAGGCTCGCTCCCAGTGGTTTTGCAGGGTTGGGTCAGACGTGGAAGTAACCCACGCACGAGTCAAACGGCAGGCGCTTGAGTTCGATTTTGTTCAGGTCGAGCACTTCACGCAAGGCTTTGGTTTCGCCGGGGAAGTTACGGTAGGCGACTTCGTCCAGGACCACGATTGCGCCTTTAGGCATGTACGGCAGGAAGGTTTCCAGGGCGACTTTGGTCGACTCGTACAGGTCGGTGTCGAGGATCAGCATAGCCACCACCAGATCCGGACGGGTCTTGACCCACTCTGGCACGGTCTTGACGATGTCACCTTTCACCAGCTCGCAACGCGGGATGCGGTTGACCGGGCGCAGCAGGTCGTTGGCGTCGATCATGTCCTGGATCAGCGACTGGTCGGTGTCGGAGAACATGGTCTCGTTGACGTCCGCCGGGTCTTCTTTTTTGTCGATGCTCTGGAAGCCTTCGAAGGTGTCGAAGCCGACGATCGAACGGTTGATCGCGTAAGGCTCGAGAATCATCGACAAGTGCATGTACAGCATCAGCGAGTTGCCCTTGTACACACCGCACTCGATGATCGCGCCGGGTACTTCGGCGACTTTCTTGAACAGCTCCATGCGCGACAGGGCAGCGGTCACGCCGATGCGGTTGGCGAACACGAACGGCGCGTCGGCCACGTACTCGGCATCGACCCGTTTCAGGACGTTGGCGCGGGTTTCGTTGTACTGGGCCTCGGCGGGCGTGATGCGACGCTTGGTCATTGCTGGATTCCTTGGAAATTCGAAAAGTCGTGAGCGTGGAAATAATCTTTGAAGCCCGCGCCGACATCCGGGCAGGCGCTGTCAACGTTGATGGCGCCGCGGTTGTGCTTGAGATCGTCGAGGTGCATCAGGCGGAAATCCACGCTGAAGCGGGTGCGGTCGGTGTGGTTGGCGACGGTGCCGTGCAGGTGTGAGCCGGAGAAAATCAGCATGTCGCCGCTGTTACCGGCCACCCGCACTTCGGACGCGCTGTTGATCGCTTCGAGCGGCACCGGATGCACCCGGACTTCCTCCTTGAGGTTGTCCTTGGCCTTGTGCCGCTGGTTGTTGATCCAGTCGTTCAGGCTCCATTCGCTGGAGGTGTTCTTCACCGGCACGTCGAAGTAGCCGCCATTGATCATCATGGTCTGGTCGGGGCTGATGGTGTGCACCGGCATCCAGGTGTTGATCTGACAATCGACACTGCCGTACCAGGTATCGCGATGGGGTTTGTAGGCGTAGCTGACGCCGGCGTGCAGGTACTCATAGTTCGGTACCACGCGAATGCGCGGCACGTCGAAAATGTACTCGCGCGGGTCGACGCCGATCTCGTCGATGAACGCCAGGATCAAGTCCTTGGCGCGCTGACTGTTGGTGAACTGGCCCTTGAGCCGGGTCACCAGAACCACGAATTCTTCCACGGGCATCAGCGTGTGCAACGCCTGGTGCCGGGTTTCGCCGTCGAACGCGGCGGTGATGCTTTCCTGAGCGAAAGCGCACAGGTCTTTGGCCGCGCGCAACTGCGTGTTCAGGAAAATATCGCCGGCGTAAATGGCTTCTTTGAAGTCAGCTTTTTGCTGAAGCTGATTGATGTACAGATTCACGGTTCCTCTCCTGAATACATCGAGTCTCTATAAAGTCGGCCACACGTTAGCAAACTGAAGTGCGATCTGGCGGATGGTAGGACAATAACCCGCGAATGGCCGGAACCCGCAACGAAACCTGTGGCAGGAGCGGCTTGCTCCCAAAACCATTCAACCCGGTTGTGTCAGCCATAAATGAGGCAGTAGGGGTTAAGGGCCGCTTCGCGCCCCAACGGGGGCGAGCCCCCTCACCACAAGACAAATCCAGGTCGATCGCCGGCCGCTAATAATCCCGCCGCTTGCGAAACGCCCAGCGCCCGGCTATGACGGTGAAGGTCACAACCAGCGCCACCAGCACCCAGAAGCCGTGCGGGTCGCCGGCCAGGGGGACGCCGCCGACGTTCATGCCGAAGAACCCGGCGATGATGTTGATCGGCAGCGCCAGCACCGTGACCACGGTCAGGGTGAACAGCGTGCGGTTGCTTTGTTCGTTGAGGTTGGCGGCGATCTCTTCCTGCAGCAATTTGATCCGCTCACCGAGGGCCGTGAGGTCGTTGATGATCAGCGCAAACTCCTCGGTGGATTTGCGCAACTCCTTGACGTCCTCCTTCTGCAACCACGGCGGCGGCCGGTTCAACAGGCGCAGCAGCGAGCCCGGTTCCAGCGCCAACAGCCGTTGCAGGCGCACCAGTACCCGGCGGTTGGCGCCCAGCTCGGCGCGGTTGGTGGACAGCCGGGACGACAGCAACTCATCTTCGATCTGGTCGACGCTGAGACTGGTCTTGCGCACGATCTGCGTCAGCACTTCGCCCTGGTCGCGCAGCAAATGCACCAGCAGTTCCAGCGGCGAACGGAAATGCTCGCCGGCCTTCACCGACGAGCGCAGCTTGTCCACCGAGTGCAGCGGTTGCAGACGCGCGCTGATAATCAACTTGCTGCGCACGCACACCCACAGGGTCGAGACGTCCGAGGAAACCATGCTGCTGAGGTTGAACACCACGTCGTTGACCACCGCCAACAGCGCCGAATCGACATGCTCGATGCGCGTCGACCGCGACCCTTCGTGCAGCGCCTCGAAAAACTCGTCGGGCAGCGCCAGGTGGCTCTTGATCCAGCGCTCGCACGCCGCGTGGGCCAGGTTCAGGTGCAGCCAGAGGAATTCGTCGCTGTCATCCAGATGTTGCAGGCTGCGCAACGCCATTGCCGAATCGATCTCGCGGCCACGTTCGCCGGGGCGAAAACTGAAACCGTAGAGCAGGCCGAACAGGTCCGAATCGCGATGACTGTGGTCGAGGCTATGGTTCATGGCGGCTCGCAGAAAGGAGGTGCATGTCGCAGGTTTACGGATTCAAGCAAACCCCATCATCGCAACCGAATCTGACGGTTTTGTGACCGTTCCATGGCGCCATAAATCCGCCTCTACCGACGGTCGGATAAACCTCAAGAACCGCTCTGGCACGCCGATCTCGCTTGGGTTAAGTTGCGCTCCCCGGCCATGAGCCGGGGTGCAGACAGGGAGGTCGACCATGTTCACGCCGGTGCTATCACGCCTGGGCGGTGTACCCCATTCCTGTCATGAGTAGTCCTCGATGTTGCAGAAATCCCTGAGAGCGCAAATCCTTGCCCTGCTAAGTGGCAGCTTGCTGGCGATGCTGTTGATCGCGCTGGCCTGCTTTCATTTTCTGTCCAGTGGCGTGCAGAGCTACAGCCAACTGATCGCCGGGCCGTTGCACACCTCGCAGTTGATCGATGAGGCCAACTTGCAATTCAAGGTTCAGGTGCAGGAATGGAAGAACGTCCTGCTGCGCGGCAAGCAGCCGGCGGATCTGGACAAATACTGGAAGCAGTTCGAAGAACGCCAGCGGGATGTGCAGCGGATTCTCGGCCAGTTGGCCGGGCAGGCGGGTATTGAGCCTGCCCTGAAAACCCGCATCGAACGTCTGCGGGAAGAGCACCGACTGCTGGGCGCGGCCTACCAGAAGGGCCGCGATGCCTACGTGGCGGCGGGCGCCGATCCGACGGCGGGGGACAACGCCGTCAAGGGTGTTGACCGAGCGGCCAGTGAACAAATGAGCGAGCTGGTGACTGAACTGCGTCAACAGGGCAACGAGCAATCGGCCCTGATCAGCGCCAGTGCCGAGCGCACGGTGTTGCTGGGCGTGGTGGTGATGCTGGCGTCCGGTTTGCTGATTGCGCTGCTCAGCCTGTGGCTGATCAACCGCAACCTGGTGGAGCCGATTCGCAAACTGATCGACTACGTGGCGCAACTCAGCCAGGGCAAGTTTGCCGAACGCGTGGCCAGCGACCGGCAGGATGAACTGGGCAAACTGGCAGTGGCTGCCAACACCTTGCGCGACTTCCTCGCGGAAACTTTCACCCGCTTGCAACGCAGTGCCTCGGACCTGGACAGCGCCAGTGGCGAATTGAACGCCATCGCGACCATCATGGCCAGCGGCACCAGCGAGCAGTTCAACCGCACCGACCAAGTGGCCACGGCGATGAACGAAATGTCCGCCACTGCCCAGGAAGTCGCGCGTCATGCCGCCGATGCCGCACGAGCCGCGGACGACGCCGATCAATCGGCGCAGCAGGGCGAGAAAGTCATGCAAGGCACCATCCACACCATCACGCGCATGCGCGGCGAAATCGCCAACACCGCCACGGTGATCCGTCAGTTGGAAACCGACAGCGGGCGCATCGGCAAAGTGCTGGAAGTGATTCGCGGCATTGCCGAACAGACCAATCTGCTGGCGCTGAACGCCGCGATCGAAGCGGCGCGTGCCGGTGAGGCGGGCAGGGGCTTTGCGGTGGTGGCCGATGAAGTGCGCAGCCTCGCGCAACGCACGGCGGCGTCGATCCTGGAAATCAATCAGATCATTGAAACTGTGCAAACCGGTGCGGTGGACGCTGCGCAAGCCATTGAGAGCGGCCAGTCGCGCAGTGAAGAGAGCGTCGAGCAAGTGACCCAGGCCGGCGCCATGCTGGAGCGCATCACCCTGGCCGTGGAAGCGATTCGCGACATGAACCGCCAGATCGCTACCGCCGCCGAAGAACAAACCTCGGTGGCCGAAGACATCTCGCGCAACCTGACCGAGATCACCTCGATCGCCAGCACCAACCTCGACAACGTTCAGCGCACGGAGTCCGCCAGTCGCAACCTGCATGGCCTGTCCGGGCAATTGAACGAGGTGACGGCGCGCCTGAGCGCCTGATGTTGCGCGCGCCGGTCAAGCCTGCGGGCTGGCCGGCAAGCTGAAGGTAAACGCGGTGCCGTCCTGTGCGGTCGAGGTGACCTGCAGTTGCCCGCCGTGGGACTGGGCGATCTGGCTGGCGATGTACAAACCCAGGCCCAGACCAGCCTGGGGCGTGTCGCGAGTCGGTCGGGAGTAGGGCAGGAACAGTTGCGGCAGAATCTCGTCGGCGATCTTGCCCGGGTTTTTCACCCTCAACTGCAGCGCGCCGTGCTCGACCTGCGCGCTGACTTCGACTTCGCCCTGTGGCTCGCCATGGACCATCGCGTTGGCCAGCAGGTTGGAGAGCAATTGACCGACACGTTCGCGATCAACCCGTAGCCCCTGCAAATCCCCGATGGACGCACGGATGCGGCGCTGCGGGTGCACGTTCTGGATTTCCTCGATCACATGGTTCAGCGTCGGCGCCAGGTCGCTGCACGGCGCCAGGTTGACCGGGATGCCGTTGCCCAACCGACCCCGGGCGAAGTCGAGGACATCGTCCACCAGTTGCGAAGCGCGTCGGGTGCTGCTGAGGATATGCCCCAGCAATTTGTCGCCGCTGGCGTTGGCCAGTTTGCGCTGCAGCATTTCCGCCGCCGCACTGATGGCGAACAGCGGGTTGCGCAAGTCATGGCCGAGCATCGCGATGAACTGCTCGCGGAACTCAGCGGTTTGCCGTTCCTCAATCAGAGCAGTCTCGGTTTGCTGCTGGTTTTCCTCGGCCTCAATCTGCAACGCCAGCAAACGCGCGAACGACTCCATGGTGCTCTGGATGGCGCTGGATTTGAGTTCGGCAGGGTTGGGGTCGAGGGCGCAGATGGTGCCGAAAAAGCTGCCGTCGCTGCGGAACACCGGCACCGAGATATAGCTTTCAAACTGATACAGGCGCGGCGTGTGGTGGTTGCAATACAAGGGGTCGGCGCTGGCCTTGTCGATCACCACCGATTGATGCGCGGAACGGATCTCGTGGCACAGGGTGGTGACCACATCCAGTTCGCCGCCGACTTGCAGGCCGAAGTCCAGTTGATCAAGCACCGCGCAGGCGGTCCAAGAATCCTCGGTGACCCGCGCTACTGCGGCGAAGCGCATGCCGGTCATTTCCCGAATCACTTGAAGGAGCGCCGGCACCGCGCTGATGCGACCGATGGTGGCGATGTCTGCTGCCGCGCTCGGCCTCATAACAAGGGTTCCCTACTGCATCGCCATGCGGTGTGCATGGGGCTGACGTGGGGATTCTAACTGCCCGGCGGCCAGTTGGCGCTAGCGGGTTGTCGGCTAAAGGGGTTCAGAGCAGCGCAAACGTGAAAAAGCCGCGCAACCCTATGGATTGCACGGCTTTGCAGACGAGATTTGATCAGTCGTCTTTTTTGTTCTTCAGCACTTTGCCGGTGGCGGCGTCCAGCTCAACGTCCCACTCTTCGTTAGTGGTGGCGTTGCGCAATTCAACTTCGTATTCATAACCGTTGAAGCGCTTGTCCAGGTCGGTGTCTTTGATGGTAAAGCCTGGGTGCAGGTCCAGCGCGATCTTGTTCAGTTCTTCTGGCGACTTGATCTTGCCTTCCTTGACCAGCCCAGGAATCTGATCGACTCGGACATCATCATCGGCCTGGGCCAGGCCGGCAGCGGTGAAGGTCAGGGCAGCAGCGGTAAACAGGGCAGTCAACGTTTTCATAAGTTCTTTCCTTGGGTGAGCTATTTAAGTGGCCTCAGGTTATCTCTGGCAACTTAACTCACCCTTAATTCCAAACATTACCGCCATTCAAGTCGGCAGACCTGGTTTCACCTACAACCTTGTTGGAGCGAGCCTGCTCGCGAACGCCTCAACTCGGTCCCCAGCCAAGCGCTCCATCAATACCCATTGTTACGCAGCAACTGATCCACCGTCGCTGCCGCCGGCCGCTTGTAGAACTTCAGCAGTTCACTGGCGCGGTTGGTGAAAATGCCATCGACGCCCGCGTCCATGACTTTCTGATAGTCCACATCGGCGTCTACGGTGTAGACGTGCACCAGCAAGCCTTGGTCGTGGGTGTACTGGTTCATCCAGGGCTGCACCAGGTCGGAGTAACTCTGGTCGCCACCCTTGGTCAGCAACGCCGACGGGCCGGTGCCGATCGCGCCTTGGCGCTTGGCGTAATCAACCCACCGCTGGAATTCGGCCTTGGATTTCGGCTCTTGTTTGGCGTAGTAGGTGGCCTTGTCCTTTTCCCCGGATGCAGCGAAGGTCACGTTCGATTTCGGCTCGATGCTGCCAGGGCCGACCCACAGCAAGAGGATTTTCGGTACTTGCGGCATTTCCTTGTGCAGCAGTTCGAGGCTGCTTTTTTCGAAGGTTTGCAGCACCACCTTACCGTTGCCACGACCGACGGCGGCGTCGCTGAGGGCCGGTTTAGTCCCGGCCGGGTTCAACCAGCCGCGTGCCTGGAGCTTTTTCTTCAGGTCCGCCTCGATGCCAGGAAACTGCTTCGGCTCTTTGGTCTCGATGTACAGGCCGGGTTTGTGCAGCGGATTGGCTTCGGCAATGTCGATCACTTCATCGAGGGTCAGAATCTGCAAACCGGCGTAGGACGGCCGCGCACGATTGGGGTAAGCGGTGTTGAACCAGGTGCCGGCATCGAGGGTTTTCAGTTCTTTCATGGTGAACTGGTTCGCGGCTGCTGCTTTGCGCTCAGGAAACTTGGTGGCGACGTCCGTGGTGCGTTGCAGGTTGTCGTCATGCAAGGCGAATAACACGCCATCCTTGCTGCGTTGCAGGTCCAGTTCCAGGTAATCGGCGCCGAGATCGCGGGCGACTTTATAGGCCGGGGCCGTGGATTCCGGGGCGTCGAACGAGGCGCCACGGTGGGCGATCACGGCCGGGTGCGGGATGCCGTTTTCGGCTGCCAGGTCGGCGGGGCTGATCGCGCTGGCGGCGTGGGCCTGGCCGACGCCAAGCAGCAGGCTGAGCAGCAGACCGGTTTGGGTGAAAGTCGCGGGCATGTTCGAGGTCCTTTCGCAAATCTGTTGGAGACGTCTCTTTTAACAACTGAGCGCGGCGAGCGCTATCGCGAGACCGACCTAAACGTACGTTTCATGATTTTTCTCACACAACCGCTCACGGCATTGCAGTAGGCTTAGCGTCGGCAGTTTCCCCATCAGAGGGTCATCCGATAAACGCTGCCGCGTCACCGCCCTGCGTGTAAACCATCGATCCACCGTCCCACGGGACGCAACCTTGAGGTTTACCATGCGCATCACTTCCCAGCTCATCTGCCAGGCCGCCGACCAGCTCAATGGCTTTGTCGGCCTCAACCGCAAAACCCGCCAGTATTTGGTTCGCTTCAGCGAAGACGCGTTCGGCATGGACGTGGCCGACGACGGCATCGTGCCCGCCAGTGAGTTCGTCTGGACCGCCGGGCCCGATCACACCATGACCCTGAGCCGCGAGCGCATCCAGTTGTTGCTGGAGCAGAACATCGACGACCGGATCAACATCAGCGAACCGTTGCGGGTGTACATGAGCAAGCGGGATGTGCCGGAGATTGTGGCGGTGCGCAGTCGGGTCAGTGGTTGATTTTGATGACCTCTTCGCGAGCGGGCTCGCCCCCACAATGGATCTGCGGTGTACACGAATGCTGGGCTCACAGAACAACTTTGTGGGAGCGAGCCTGCTCGCGAATGCAGTCACCTCGGGCTTAAGTTAAAAACCGGTCACCCCGCGGTTCGCTCATTGGCAAACATGCTCACCGCCCGCACCGCATGGCTCGCGCCGTCGCGAATCTGCAGGATCACAATGCCCGCCTGATCCGCCAGGCCGACCCCTTCTGCCGCGCGGTCGCGGGTGCCGTCCATGCTTTTGATCGCCAGCCGGGTCTCACTTTGGATCAAGCCAATCATGGTGGAAATCTCCATGGTCGAGCCGCTGGTGCGTGCTGCGAGTTGCCGAACCTCGTCAGCCACCACCGCAAAGCCGCGTCCCTGTTCCCCCGCGCGCGCCGCTTCGATGGCGGCGTTGAGCGCCAGCAAATTGGTCTGGTCGGCGATGCCGCGAATGGTGTTGACGATGGCGGTGATCTGCTCGGAGCGCTCGCCCAATTGCGCAATCAGTGCTGACGATTCATCGATGTTGGCGGCGATATCGCGCATTTCGCTGGCGGCTTTCTGAATCACTTCAGTGCCCTGTTCGGCGACGCGGCGAGTCTCGACCGAGATGTGATACGCCTCGCTGGCACTGCGCGAATCCTGCTCGTGCTGCTCGACCCGCGCGGTAACGCAGGAGGCGAACTTGACCACTTTGCAAAGGGTGCCGCTGGCGTCGTAGACCGGGTTGTAATTGGCTTCCAGCCACACGGTGCGCCCGTGTTTATCGACGCGCTCGAACTGGCCGCTGAAGAACTGGCCCTGATTGAGACGGCGCCAGAAATCCTGATACTCGCTGCTTTTTGCCTGCTGCGGGGTGCAGAACATCGAGTGATTCTTCCCTTTGAGTTCAGCAAGGCTGTAACCCATGCGGTTCAGGAAATTCTGATTGGCGCTGATGATAGTGCCATCCAGGTTGAACTCGATCACCGCCATGGCGCGGTCGATGGCCTGCAGCTTGGCGTTCGACTCGCTTTCCTTTTGCACCTTGGCAGTCACGTCGAGGGCGTATTTCACCACTTTCACCACCCGGCCGGTCTCGTCCTGGATCGGGTTGTAACTGGCCTCCAGCCATACCGTCCGGCCTTGGCTGTCGAGGCGCTCATAAGTGCCGGACTCGAACTGCGCGTTTTTCAGGCGGGCCCACAATTGTTCGTAGTCCGCACTGCGGGCGAAGCTTGGGGTGCAGAATTTGCGGTGCGATTGGCCGATCACCTCGGCAGCGCCGTAACCCATGGTTTTGAGGAAGTTGTCGTTGGCCTGCAACACCGTGCCATCGAGGTCGAATTCGATCACGGCCATGGAGCGATCGATGGCGTCGAGCAGGGCGGTTTGGCGGCTGATCAGGAGTTGCTGTTGATCGAGGACGATTTTATGTCGATTGAATAGCATGGGCTGCTCGGCTGGGAGACACGTGAAGTTGGTCCCTGGGACAACAGTTGCAGGCCGAATGAATATCGATCGGCGTTATCTGCTGATTGCCGGCGTTCCCTTACTGGCACAACGACACTTATACAAAACCCCGCAAACTTGTACAAGTTTGCGGGGTTTTAATAATTTTGTATAAGTTTTGCCTTAGGCCGGAAGACCGCTGGTTTGAGCCTGCGGGTGAATGTCCGTGGCCACGCATATTTTGTTTCTCCCAGTGTTCTTCGCGGTGTACAGCGCCTTGTCCGCCTGATCGAGCCAGGCGGCGGCGTCGGCGAATGCCCCTTGATAAGGTGCCAGGCCGATGCTCAGGCTGACGCGCAATTGGTGAACGTCGCGGTGCCGGTAATTGGCGAACACATCCCGCAGACGCTCCATGTACTCCTTGGCCTGGTGCACCGGCATGTTCGGTAGGATCGCGCAAAACTCGTCGCCGCCGTAACGCCCGATCAACTCGCTGTCGCGCAGCAGGAGCTGCAACTCGCGGCTCAACTGGCGCAACACCGAGTCGCCGACGATATGCCCGTAGGTGTCATTGATGGCCTTGAAATGGTCGATGTCGATCAGTGCGATGGACACCGGCATTGGCTGCTCACGGCACTTTTCGAAGCGCCCGTGCAGCAAGTCCTTCCAGGCACCGTGGTTGAGCAAACCGGTCAGGCTGTCGGCGCGGCTCAGCGCACCGAGGGTGCGTTTGTGTTCGGAGAGCTTGATCGCCAATTTGTAACTGACCAGACCCAACGCCAGCGGATACAGGGTGAGCATCGGCAGGCAGGCCAGCACTTGTGCCTGAGTCGTGGTGAAGGTGAAATTGAAGCCGAAGATCAGCCACCCCACCAGCGCCCCGCCGGCTTGCGCGAGCGCACCGAGCGCAAACAATCGCTGGCCACCGGCGGCCACGTTGTTCATCGTCATCATCGACAAAATGGTGACCGCAGTCAGCGGATTGAACTGTACGGCGGCGGCCCAGAAACCACCGAACAGCGAGTCATACACCAGGTTGCGGCGCTCGGCCTGATAGGGGAATACCGAGTGCGACGCCAGTTGATAGGCCGCGTGCGGCCAGACGAAGCCATTGAACAGCATCAGCCCCCAGACCCACATCGGCATGTTCAACGGGTAGAGCGCGACCGCCACGCTGATGAAGCCGATACCGAGACCGATCACCCTGGGCAGGTAAATCCGTTTGGCAAACGACAGCCCTTTTCCGCGATGGTTTTCCATAGATACCTGCGCCAGATTCATTCGGAAACAATTTTGCCGTGTCGGAAAGGCAGCGACTGTCGATCCGCCGTTCAGCGGACATTGTCATTTATTCCAAGGGCAATGATCAGTGGCCTATGAAGCCATTTATCGGCTGAATGACCGGGCAATGAAGGGCAGGGCGCGGCTAAATTTGATAGCCGGCGAGGAACAGATCCATCGCCGATTCCGCCACTTGGGTCTGCGCTTGCGAGGTGAGCGGCGGCTGGCCCATGGAAATCTGCGGCCAGAAGGCGAATGACTTGAGCAAGCCGTGCATTTGTTGTGCGGCGAACGTCGGGTCGACGGGTTTCAGTCGACCGTCGGCCTGCGCGGCGCGGATCCAGGTTGTGAGGCTCTCTTCGCGCTCTCCCATGCGCTCGACCATGTTGCGCGCGCGGTCCGGTGAATGGAGGGTGGCGGCAATAGCCACCCGCGCCAGGTTGAGGAAATTGTCATCGGCCAGCAGTTGCAGCTTGCCCTGCAACAACTGTCGCAATTGCTCGCGAAGGGGTTGATCGGCGCGGTAGGGGATGTCGAGTTCGGCGCTGACGCGGGTCCACAATTGGCTGAGGATTTCGGCGAACAATTCTTCTTTGCTGGGGAAGTGGTTGTACACCGTGCGCTTGGACACTCCGGCGCTGGCGGCAATCCTGTCCATGCTGGTGACATCGAAACCGTGGGCACGGAATTCGCTGATCGCCGCCTGGATGATGGCTTCGCGTTTACGATCGGTGAGGCGCTGTGGAGCTGTCATAAATACGCTTCGGCAGGAAAAAGGGAAGAATTACACTCGGCAGTTTACTTACTAACGACTTTGTTGCAAGGTAGAAACTACACCGAGCAGTGTAGTCCTTTGCTGACTCTGCTGTTGGAGCACCACCGTTAGGCTAATGCGTGCATGCCTTGGCCCCTTAATCTTCCAGTAAGAAAAATCGCCGATGCTGCGGTTTTTCTGGAGTTACTCCGTCATGGCCAATCCAGTGTCTTCCCGCGACAACAGCGCCTCACCCGAAGCTTCACGCCGCACCGATGGCGCGTTTCGCAACCATGCGCCGGTGCAGCGCGAAGGCTTTCGCAAAACCCTGCGCATCCTCTGGAACGTGATCTTCCACAAACCGCGCACCACCCGGCCTTCGGGCGCGGTGCCGGTGCGGGCGCTGACCCAGGCCGACTTGCTGGCCGCACCCAATCACAGCGTCTTCCGGCTTGGCCATTCCACCCTCCTGTTGAAGCTGCGCGACAAATTCTGGCTGACTGACCCGGTGTTCGCCGAACGCGCATCGCCGGTGCAGTGGGCTGGCCCGAAACGCTTTCACCAGCCGCCGATCAGCCTCGATGAACTGCCGCCGATCGAAGCGGTGATCCTGTCCCACGACCACTACGATCACCTCGACCACCAGACCGTGCTGACCCTCGCGCACAAAACCCGGCATTTCCTCGCGCCGCTGGGCGTGGGCGATCGGCTGATCAAATGGGGCGTCGACGCCAGCAAGGTGCGGCAACTGGATTGGTGGCAAGGCACGGAAGTCGATGGCATCCGCTTCATCGCTACACCGTCACAGCATTTCTCCGGCCGCGGCTTGAGCGACGGCAACAGCACGCTGTGGGCGTCCTGGGTGATCATCGACGACGCCACGCGGATCTTCTTCAGCGGCGATTCCGGTTACTTCGACGGCTTCAAACGCATCGGCGAGACGTACGGCCCGTTCGACCTGACCCTGATGGAAACCGGCGCCTACAACGTCGAATGGCCGCACGTGCACATGCAGCCCGAACAAAGTCTGCAGGCGCACCTCGACCTTAAAGGTCGCTGGCTGCTACCGATCCACAACGGCACCTTCGACCTGGCAATGCACGCCTGGCACGAACCCTTCGACCGCATCCTCGCCCTGGCGTGGGAGCGCAGCGTCGCCATTACCACGCCGCAAATGGGCGAAGCGTTCACCTTGACCGAGCCACACCGCGGCCGCGCCTGGTGGCTGGAAGTGGACGGGGTGGTGCAGGAAAAAGAGAACGTAGCGTGTAGCGGCTACAAGTCATGACGCGTTTTCCTACGGATGTGAGCGCATTGGACGAGGGCAAACCGGCGGTTCGCGGGTGACCATCGAATAGCCTGACCCCCGCCCACGGGTTTTAGCGAGTGGTGGTGGTCAGGTGAAAAACACTTCAATCCGCCCGGTGCTCCTTTCTTCAACGCCTGATGGTCACTCAATCATCCCGTAATCCGACCGTGCCATCGGGTCTGGCGTGGAGCCTCTGACGTTCATCCCGCGCCCCGGCGCGAAGCCTGGGAAGAACACCAACCCTTCTGCCTCGAAGCGGAACGCCAAGGCCAAGCGCGTGACGTCGAGCAGTTCGCCACCAGCCTCGAAGCGTTCGATGGCGTCCACCGATGCGCCGGATTCCCGGGCCAGGGTGTCGACGCTCCAGCCCAGCATGGCGCGGGCCTGGGCGCAGTGGTGGTGGGTGAATTGGAACAGGACGATGCGTTCCAGGGTGACTTTCATTGCGACTGAGGCCATGGGGGTTCTCCGGGCTCGAGAGTGGCGATTCAAAATATACTGTGTTTTTGTACAGTTGTTTTGCGCCCGGATCAATCTCAAATTTTTGATGGTTTGATTTTTTACGGAGCGATAGACCGACTGGGAGCGTGAAGATCAATTTCAGATCCGCCTCGAGCGGCTGTTACCTCTGCGCCAACCCCGGCGCCTCCCGCACCATGAAGTGATCCAGATTCTCGATATTGGCGCTGAACACCCCGAACGTCTGCTCAGGGTTTTTCTTGCTCGGCACCTGCTTCAACTCCGGCGTCACACCATAAAAGAAACAGAACAGCTCCCGCTCACTCTCGATGGCGTGCTTGATCTCTTGTAGAAACGCCTTGCGCTTGCGGTAGGTGTCGATCAGCTTCTTGCTCAGATAAACATTCACCGAATACGGCTTCTTCTTCGCCTCACCGGCCGCTTTGACCCACACTTTCTGCTCGAAATCGATGCGAAAGCTCTGGGTGTAATCCTTGATCTGCCTGATCTTGCCCCAGTAAATCAGCTCTCTGTTGTCCTGCAGGTATTCAATCTTCTTGAAGAAAGACGCATACGGCGCCTGATGCTCGCCGATCTTCAGCGGCATGCGCTTGAGCAACTCCTTGTCGGCGAAGTTCGAGACAAAACACTCCACCGGATGGGCAAAGACGCTGGTTTTATCCGGCGCTGATTCTCTCTGCGGCGTCTCGGTGGTAGTGGCCGGTGCGTGAGTAAACGGTGCATCTCGCGCCACGTCCGCCGAATCCACCGGGTTCGACGGCTTGCGCACATACTCACGGCGCGTCAGTAACAATTCCGACGGGAAATGTTCCTCCGGCCCGTTATCCGATTCCGCACCGTCCGCCTCAACACCCACCGCCGACGCCTTCAGGCTAACGTAAGGACAACCCTCGACATGCCGCGTACTCGGCAGATTCTTGAAGTGCGGCGTACGCACGTAATTCACATTCTTGGCATTGAACGTCCCCAAGCCATTCGCTGCATCGAACGCCACGCGACAAGCATCGTTGGGGCACAGGAACTGCTCCTGCGCCGAATCGAACGTCACGGTTTCATCGAAATTCAAATCCCGCACGTCATAGATCGACAACTTGTCGTCGAGGCTGAGGCAATAGGCGAGGTCGAATTTCATGGCAGGCTCGGGCCGGGAGGGAAGGGTATTAATAGCGGGAGGCGGGGCGGGATGCACTGACTGTTTTCAAATTGCCGCAAAAGCTGCGGCAACCCACTGAACCTGTGGGCGAGCTTGCTCGCGAATCCCAGACCCAACACCGCAACCAGGTTGTAAACACTATTTGTGGCGAGGGGGCTTGCCCCCGTTGGGCTGCGAAGCGGCCCCAAAACCAGCGACTGCGGCGTATCAGAAATGTCGAATGGCTAGCAGCGACGACTGCTGCGCAGCCGAGCGGGAGCAAGCTCCCTCGCCAAAAACACAGTAATCCTCGGCGTTCACTTCGATGGCCACCGATCCCTGTAAACAAACGCGACCTGGTAGTCATATGAGAGCAACTGAAGGGGATGTCGAAAATGGGGCTGAAGCGTGTCCACCCACTGCACAGAGACGTTGAAACCTCCATTGTTCACATTACCTTCAATCGGCAGGCCCAATGCTTCAATGACGGATCCATCATCGCCAAAGTCTTTCGATAACTCTTCCCCTTCGCCCATCTCAGTTCGTTTGTCATACCACTCCAAACTGATTTTCAGTCCCATATCAGCCTCAAAATTTTGTGATGCTTCCGTCAAGCAGCCAGCCTACGCCAGGCAGCTTTAGTGGCGAGGGAGCTTGCTCCCGATGGGCTGCACCGCAGCCCCAATACCTGCGACTGCGGCGCATCCAGCAAACCAAACGATATGGGCCAACAATTGCCGCACCGCCTTGGGATATGAAGGAAAACACGTTTTAAACATTGCAACTGAGTTGGAATTTGAAAAGAGGATCGTAAATTTTCTTCTCCATCAGTTTTTCCAACGCTTCAATCTGTCCGCGCGAGAGGTCATAGCCTTCCCAGCCTTGCTGTTCCGTTGTCCACCCCATTATTTTTTTTATATCTTCGTCTGCCCCACTCGGTAATTCTTCCTCGAATTCTAAAAAGCCGCTTCTTTTATCAAAAGCTTCAATCATGTACTTCATCGTTTTACAGGCGTCATCCGCAGTTGGTTTTATCGCCGACACTCAGTCCCAGCGTTAGCGGACGGGAGGCAGATGTCAGGAGCACGGCATATGCACATCCAGGTTGGCTCAGACGCATTGTCAGCTTTCAAAGCTAGTTAAAAACAGAGTCAAGTCATTAGGGAGCGATATCGTACAAACTTGCTCAATAGCTCTGATTTGGCTTTTTGTAAGTTGGTAATCATAGACAAAATCTTCTTTACTCTCCCAACCCATTACCCGAGCGAGTTCATTACTTGGAATTTTCAAGGTGGTTTTATAAGATGTGAAATCTTCTCCATCTCGAACACCCATTATTGTGTGTTTCAACGATCTGTTCCCCCGTGCTGGCTCAGATGGTTTTGGGTTTCATGGCTATCGCGTTCAAAAGCATCCTGCTTGGCGAGCGTGGCGTCATAAGCATTTTGTCTGGCTTCATCCCCGGCAGGAGAGTGCTTAACCCGTGGAATGTCCTTGTTGCCAGCCATTGAACATCCTTCTGTTCATCCATCGAAAGCCCCTAAAAAGGGACTGCACGAAGTTAACGAACGGAACGGATCGAGGCTGTAGGACGTGTCTTGAATGATGTTCGGAGTTATCGCTGTTTACGGACTTCAGCCTGCCAGCCGCCAGCCTGTGAACGCAATTCTTGTAATGCTATCTGTAAAACGGTGCCTTTTCGCCTCAGCCTTCGCACACACCTTTCTCCAACTCAGCTACCCAGGCGCGAATTCTCGGATCACCGCAGTGCGGAAGCGGCTTATGAGATGTTGGTCAGCGATGGGGGGGGCAAGCGACCACAAAAAAGCCCCGATTTGGTCGGGGCTCTTTTTTTCTGACTGATTGATTCAACTAGCAATCGTCAAGTCGCGGCAAACTCGGAAATCAATCCCAGCTAAGCGCACCACCCGTCTGATACTCAATAACTCTCGTCTCAAAGAAATTCTTCTCTTTCTTCAAGTCCATAATCTCGCTCATCCAAGGGAACGGGTTGGTCGTCCCTGGATATTCCTCTTTCAACCCAATCTGCGAAAGACGACGGTTAGCGATGAACTTGAGGTAGTCCTCCATCATCGCCGCGTTCATGCCGAGAACGCCGCGCGGCATAGTGTCACGCGCATATTCGATTTCCAGTTGTGTGCCCTGCAGGATCATCTGCGAAGCTTCTTCCTTCATTTCGGCATCCCACAGGTGTGGGTTTTCGATTTTGATCTGGTTGATCACGTCGATGCCGAAGTTCAGGTGCATGGATTCGTCGCGCAGGATGTACTGGAACTGCTCGGCGACGCCGGTCATTTTGTTGCGGCGGCCCATGGAGAGGATTTGGGTGAAGCCGCAATAGAAGAAGATGCCTTCCAAAACGCAGTAGTACGCGATCAGGTTGCGCAGCAGTTCTTTGTCGGTTTCGACGGTGCCGGTTTCGAACTTCGGATCGGAGATCGAACGGGTGTATTTCAGGCCCCAAGTGGCTTTTTTCGCGACCGACGGGATCTCGTGGTACATGTTGAAGATCTCGCCTTCATCCATGGCCAACGATTCGATGCAGTACTGGTAGGCGTGGGTGTGGATCGCCTCTTCGAACGCCTGGCGCAGGATGTACTGGCGACATTCCGGGTTGGTGATCAGGCGGTAAACCGCCAGGACCAGGTTGTTGGCCACCAGGGAGTCGGCGGTGGAGAAGAAGCCGAGGTTGCGCATGACGATGCGGCGCTCGTCGTCGGTCAGGCCTTCCGGGTCTTTCCAGAGGGCGATGTCGGCGGTCATGTTGACTTCTTGCGGCATCCAGTGGTTTGCGCAACCGTCCAGGTATTTCTGCCAGGCCCAATCGTACTTGAATGGCACGAGTTGGTTGAGGTCGGCACGGCAGTTGATCATGCGCTTTTCGTCGACGGCGACGCGGGCGGAGGCGCCTTCGAGTTCGGCGAGGCCTTCAGCGACGTCGAGGGTGTCGAGCGCTGCCTTGGCACGAGCGATGGCGGCGGAATCGGACGCAGTGACAGCGCGCGCTTCTTGCGCGGCGACACCGCCAGCGGTGTCGAGTCGGTCCATGTTGGCTTCAGTCGCGTGGCCGGCGTTGGCGCCTTTTACCACGGCTTCGCCGCTGTCTTCTTTGTCGAATTCGTCCCAGCTCAGCATGACGTGTCGTCTCCTGCGTGAGGGCCAGATGTGCCCGTGTGATGGTTGTTCACACGGCCTACTGGCCGCGTTGGATCTTAAGGAATCGTTTGTTGCAGCAGCTAACGCAGGCAATAAACAGAAAATTGTACCGGTGTACTGAAGCCACGAAAGGACGCAGTGGACTGCGTGGGCCTCAGGCTGCTGTCCACTCCCTGTAAGGGAATATTGCAGGCCGGTTTAAGGCGGCATTATAGGGAGTTTTTTAACGCTGTGTTGCGGCGAAATGGCTCACGGCAGGGTCGACGACGGCCGTTTCGGCAGCGAAGCAAGGCACGGCGGGGGTTTGCCCGGTGGAGATTTTTTTTGACTATTTTTGAAGGCCTGGAGGAGGGGTAGAGGCGAGGTTTTTCATGCAAATAGCTGTAGGCTAGATGGGACGTGGCTTGCAGCGGTTTTGACCACAGTGATGTGTGCAGTTTGACGGGAAAATGGTATCGGTCGGTGATTGATCAAAAAACAGCCATATTTCGGATTTTTCACTACATGTTGTGTTTTTCGAGCCGTTTGGGCGCTCCGAGGCACTAGGCGAGATGATCAAAAAATCATCAGGCTGGTTTCAATTTTTGATCAAAAAACGAACAAATCGAGCGCGAAACAGGCGTTCAAGTATCGGCGCCGCAAGACCGATTCCCTGCGGCCGATACTCAAGGCATTCATCAGCTGTTGGAGCAGCCGTTGCCCATCACTTTGTAGCTCAGAATATGGCGCTCACCTTTGGAGTCGTCGTATTCCATTTTCATCGGCACTACAGCACATACATTCGGAACTTCGCTCATGGAAACAACTTTGGCAATGTCCAGATGGGTGGCGTAAGTGTATTGCTCGACAACTGGTTGTTGCTGCGCGGCATCAGTCTTCGCCTCGCCAGCCATGGCGGTTGCGCACAGACTGCTGAGGGCCAGAGCTAATAAAGCTTTCATTTCAGATTTACCTTTTTGAGGTCGAAAGGGGTCACGCAACCTTTATGGGGTTGCGTGTGTAACTTCAGTGTTGAGACTTGGATTAACGGCCTTCGTGGGGGCTGTAGCGTGTTAATCGATTGCCTGGTTGGCGAGACGGATTCTAGGCGCCGAGACCTGCACCAAACAGACCTGCTTTTGATAAACACTGTTGGTGATTCTTGTAACAATCGCCCGGGAATTCCGATTGCCGCCCAACTCGGGGCGAAGATGAAAAACCCTTAACAAACGCGCAGAGCGCCGGGCTTGAGGCGTCGGTGGTGGTAGCGCCACATTCTGTAGGGGCTTGTTACTACCATCGTCGAATGGTTCTATGCAGCAGCCCCGGCTACAACGGAGTCATACAAAAACAACTATTCCACCGAGGTAAGAAAGATGAGTGCGGCTTCTCTGTATCCCGTTCGTCCCGAGGTAGCAGCCAACACGCTGACTGACGAGGCCACCTACAAGGCCATGTACCAGCAGTCGGTCGTCAACCCGGACGGCTTCTGGCGCGAACAAGCCCAGCGCCTCGACTGGATCAAGCCTTTCACCACGGTGAAGCAAACCTCGTTCGACGATCACCATGTCGACATTAAGTGGTTCGCCGATGGCACCCTGAACGTTTCCTACAACTGCCTCGACCGTCATCTGGCCGAGCGCGGCGATCAAATCGCAATTATTTGGGAAGGGGATGACCCGGCCGAGAGCCGCAACATCACCTACCGCGAGTTGCACGAACAAGTCTGCAAATTCGCCAACGCCCTGCGTGGCCAGGACGTGCACCGCGGCGACGTGGTGACCATCTACATGCCGATGATCCCCGAAGCCGTGGTCGCCATGCTGGCCTGCACCCGGATCGGCGCGATTCACTCGGTGGTGTTTGGCGGTTTTTCGCCGGAAGCCCTGGCCGGTCGCATCATCGACTGCCGTTCGAAAGTGGTGATCACCGCCGACGAGGGCGTGCGCGCTGGCAAGAAGATTTCGCTGAAGGCCAACGTTGACGACGCCCTGACCAACCCGGAAACCAGCAGCATCCAGAAAGTCATCGTGTGCAAGCGCACCGGCGGCGACATCAAGTGGAACCAGCATCGCGACATCTGGTACGAAGACCTGATGAAGGTGGCCGGCACCGTTTGCGCGCCGAAAGAAATGGGCGCCGAAGAAGCGCTGTTTATCCTTTATACCTCGGGTTCCACCGGCAAGCCGAAGGGCGTGCAGCACACCACCGGCGGTTACCTGTTGTACGCGGCCATGACCCATGAGCGCGTGTTCGACTACCGCCCTGGCGAAATCTACTGGTGCACCGCCGACGTTGGCTGGGTCACCGGCCACAGCTACATCGTCTACGGCCCGCTGGCCAACGGCGCGACCACGTTGCTGTTCGAAGGCGTACCGAACTACCCGGACATCACCCGGGTGGCAAAGATCATCGACAAGCACAAGGTCAACATCCTCTACACCGCACCGACGGCGATCCGCGCCATGATGGCCGCGGGCAAGGCAGCGGTCGAAGGCGCCGATGGCAGCAGCTTGCGTCTGTTGGGTTCGGTGGGCGAGCCCATCAACCCGGAAGCCTGGGACTGGTACTACAAGAACGTCGGCCAATCTCGTTGCCCGATCGTCGACACCTGGTGGCAGACCGAAACCGGCGGCAACATGATGAGCCCGCTGCCTGGCGCACACGGCTTGAAACCGGGTTCGGCGGCGCGTCCGTTCTTCGGCGTGGTGCCGGCGCTGGTGGATAACCTGGGCAACATCGTTGAGGGCGTTGCCGAGGGCAACCTGGTGATTCTCGATTCGTGGCCAGGCCAGGCGCGCACCCTGTACGGCGACCATGACCGCTTTGTCGACACCTACTTCAAGACCTTCCGCGGCATGTATTTCACCGGTGACGGCGCTCGTCGTGACGAGGACGGTTACTACTGGATTACCGGCCGTGTGGACGACGTGCTTAACGTTTCCGGCCACCGCATGGGTACCGCCGAGATCGAAAGCGCCATGGTTGCCCACCCGAAAGTCGCCGAAGCGGCGGTGGTGGGTGTGCCGCACGACATCAAGGGCCAAGGCATTTATGTCTACGTAACCCTGATCGGCGGCGAAGAGCCGAGCGAGCAACTGCGCCTGGAACTGAAAAACTGGGTGCGCAAGGAGATCGGCCCGATTGCTTCGCCGGATGTCATCCAGTGGGCGCCCGGCCTGCCGAAGACGCGTTCGGGCAAGATCATGCGCCGCATCCTGCGCAAGATCGCCACGGCGGAATACGATGGGCTGGGCGATATCTCCACCCTGGCCGATCCGGGTGTGGTGCAGCATTTGATTGATACGCACAAGACCATGAATGTCGCGTAAGCACTTTTATTAAGTCATCAAAACCCCGCCGGGTGTGAGCCTGGTGGGGTTTTTTATTCTTCATGATTTTGTGTCGTCTGGTCGGGGGCCTCTTCGCGGGCAAGCCCGCTCCCACAGGGATTTGTGTGAGCCAAATATTTATCGACCGCCACCCATCTGTTACCCATTCAGCAAATGTGTAACCCGCCGCCCGGGAACGGGGCGTTGCGAAACGGAAATCCCCTACAAGCGGGCGTTCCACGTCCTTCAGAAAATTAGGCAAAAGCCTAGGCTTGCCGGATTAGAAGGCTTTGCCAATAATGGGCGCGCAATTTGCTACGTGTATCGGTTCACTGTCTTTTGGCTTTGCATGAAATTGCAGGGCTGTCAACGTGCCCAAACGGCTTTCTCAGCGCTTCTGTAATTAGTTGTCGCATTGAAGAAATATCGGCTTCGGGCCTGTCGTTAGAATGCCGATCACTCGCTCGTCGTTGCCTGTGCCAAAACCGGCTCAGGCGTTTACGGTCGCAGCACCGCGTTGCGGTTCCACTCATTCGCATATTGGGCTAACGCTCACTCTGCCGTTTTGCCCTCTACCGATGGAGTCCCAGATGAAGAAACTTGTGCTGCTTGGCGCCCTGGCACTGTCCGTGCTGTCCCTGCCGTCGTTCGCCGACGAGAAGCCACTGAAAATCGGAATCGAGGCGGCTTACCCTCCGTTCGCGTCGAAAGCGCCGGACGGCAGCATCGTCGGTTTTGACTACGACATCGGCAACGCCCTGTGCGAAGAAATGAAGGTCAAGTGCCAGTGGGTCGAGCAAGAATTCGATGGCCTGATCCCGGCCCTTAAAGTGCGCAAGATCGACGCCATCCTGTCGTCGATGTCGATCACTGAAGACCGCAAGAAGTCTGTGGACTTCACCAACAAGTACTACAACACCCCGGCGCGCCTGGTCATGAAGGCCGGCACTCAGGTGAGCGATAGCCTGGCCGAGCTCAAGGGCAAGAACATCGGCGTGCAGCGCGGTTCGATCCACGAGCGTTTCGCCCGCGAAGTCCTGGCCCCGCTGGGTGTCGAGGTCAAGCCTTACGGTTCGCAGAACGAAATCTACCTCGACGTGGCCGCCGGTCGCCTCGACGGCACCGTGGCAGACGCTACGCTGCTGGATGATGGCTTCCTGAAAACCGACGCCGGCAAAGGCTTCGCGTTCGCCGGCCCGGCCTTCACCGACGTCAAGTACTTTGGCGACGGCGTTGGCATCGCGGTGCGCAAGGGCGATGCTTTGAAAGACAAAATCAACAGCGCGATCGCGGCCATTCGTGAGAACGGCAAATACAAGCAAATCCAGGACAAGTACTTCGCCTTCGATATCTACGGCAAGTAATACGTCCCCGCGACTCGTCGCCAATGGCGCAAGCAACAGGATCTCTGCGGTTTGCGCCATTTTTTCATCCCCCCATTCGAGGACCTGAATCATGTTGAAAGGCTACGGGGCTGTCATCCTCGATGGCGCTTGGTTGACGCTTCAGCTCGCCTTGTCCTCCATGGCTCTGGCGATTGTGCTGGGTCTGATCGGGGTTGCGTTGCGCTTGTCGCCGGTGCGCTGGCTGGCCTGGCTGGGCGACCTGTATTCGACGGTGATTCGTGGCATTCCCGACCTGGTGCTGATTCTGCTGATTTTCTACGGCGGCCAGGACTTGCTTAACCGCGTCGCGCCGATGCTCGGCTACGACGACTACATCGACCTCAATCCCTTGGCCGCCGGTATCGGCACCCTGGGCTTTATCTTCGGCGCATACCTCTCGGAAACCTTTCGCGGTGCGTTCATGGCGATCCCCAAAGGCCAGGCCGAAGCCGGCATGGCGTATGGCATGAGCAGCTTCCAGGTGTTTTTCCGGGTGTTGGTGCCGCAGATGATTCGCCTGGCGATTCCGGGCTTCACCAATAACTGGCTGGTGCTGACCAAGGCCACCGCGCTGATTTCCGTGGTGGGCCTGCAAGACATGATGTTCAAGGCCAAGCAGGCGGCCGATGCCACCCGCGAGCCTTTCACCTTCTTCCTCGCAGTGGCGGCGATGTACCTGGTAATCACCAGCGTCTCGTTGCTGGCATTGCGTCACCTCGAGAAGCGCTACTCGGTAGGCGTAAGGGCGGCTGATCTATGATCTTCGACTACAACGTCATCTATGAGGCCCTGCCGCTGTACTTCAGCGGTTTGCTAACGACCCTCAAGCTGCTCGCGCTGTCGCTGTTTTTCGGCTTGCTGGCGGCACTGCCCCTGGGCCTGATGCGCGTCTCGAAAAACGCGGCCGTCAACATGACCGCGTGGCTCTACACCTACGTCATCCGCGGCACGCCGATGCTGGTGCAGCTGTTTTTGATCTACTACGGCCTGGCCCAATTCGAAGCGGTGCGCGAGAGCATTTTCTGGCCATGGCTGTCCAGCGCCACCTTCTGCGCGTGCCTGGCCTTTGCGATCAATACCAGCGCCTACACCGCCGAGATCATCGCCGGCAGCCTGCGCGCCACGCCGAACGGCGAGATCGAAGCGGCCAAGGCCATGGGCATGTCGCGCTACAAAATGTACAAGCGCATCTTGCTGCCATCGGCCCTGCGCCGCGCGCTGCCGCAATACAGCAACGAAGTGATCATGATGCTGCAGACCACCAGCCTGGCGTCGATCGTCACCCTGATCGACATCACCGGTGCCGCGCGTACGGTCAACGCCCAGTATTACTTGCCGTTCGAGGCCTACATCACCGCCGGCGTGTTCTATCTGTGCCTGACCTTCATCCTGGTGCGCCTGTTCAAACTCGCCGAGCGCCGCTGGCTGGGCTACCTCGCCCCACGGAAGCACTGATATGGAACGCATCGATCACGTCTTGCCATGGAATCACCTGGGCAGCGAACGCCAAGTGTCGGTGTTCCGCTTCGGCAGTGGTGAGCGCAAGGCTTATATCCAGGCCAGTTTGCATGCCGACGAACTGCCGGGCATGCGCACGGCGTGGGAACTGAAAAAACGCCTCGGCGAACTTGAAGCCCTGGGCGTGCTCAACGGTGTTATCGAGTTGGTGCCGGTGGCCAATCCGCTGGGTCTGGGCCAACTGCTGCAGGGCAGTCACCAAGGGCGATTCGAGGCCGGCAGCGGCAAGAATTTCAACCGTGATTTCGTCGAATTGAGCGAGCCGGTCGCGGCGCTGCTGAAAGGACGCCTGGGCGACGATCCCCACGCCAACGTCCGTTTGATCCGTCAGGCCATGAGCGACGTGCTCGCGGCATTGCCGCCGGCTGCCAGCCAGTTGCAAGGCATGCAGCGAGTGTTGCTCAGTCATGCCTGCACGGCGGATGTGGTGCTGGACCTGCATTGCGACGCCGAGGCCGCGCTGCACATGTACGCCTTGCCGCAGCACTGGCCCCAGTGGCGCTCGCTGGCCGCGCACCTGAACGTGCGGGTCGGGCTGCTGGCGGAAGATTCCGGCGGCAGTTCGTTCGACGAAGCCTGTTCGCTGCCGTGGCTGCGCTTGTCGCGACATTTTCCAGAGGCTCAGATCCCGCTGGCCTGTCTGTCGACCACCATTGAACTCGGCGGCCAGGCGGACACCGCCCGCGCGGACGCCGAAGCTTACGCCGAAGGCATCCTGGCGTTCCTCGCCGAACAAGGTTTGATCAGCGGCGACTGGCCCCAGCCCGCGTACGAAGCCTGCGAAGGACTGCCGTTCGAAGGCACCGAATTGCTGTTTGCGCCGCACCCCGGTGTGGTGAGTTTCCTGCGTCGGCCCGGTGAATGGGTCGAGACTGGCGACGAGATTTTTGAAGTGATCGATCCGTTGTCCGATCGCGTCAGCACGGTGTGTGCTGGCACGTCCGGGGTGCTGTTTGCCGTTGAACGGCTGCGTTATGCCCAACCCGGTTTCTGGCTGGCCAAGGTGGCGGGGCGCGAAGCGCTGCGGCACGGGCGCTTGCTCAACGACTGACTGACTGTTTTTGTGAGAACCGACCGCATGTACAAACTTGAAGTCCAAGACCTGCACAAACGCTACGGCAGTCATGAAGTGCTCAAGGGCGTGTCCCTGAAAGCGGCGGCCGGTGATGTGATCAGCATCATCGGCTCCAGTGGCTCCGGCAAAAGTACCTTTCTGCGTTGCATTAACCTGCTGGAACAGCCGCACGCCGGTCGGATTCTGCTCAACAACGAAGAGCTGAAACTGGTGGCGAACAAGGACGGCGCCATGAAAGCCGCCGACCCGAAGCAGCTGCAGCGTATGCGTTCGCGGCTGTCGATGGTGTTCCAGCATTTCAACCTGTGGTCGCACATGACCGCGCTGGAAAACATCATGGAAGCACCGGTCCACGTGCTAGGCGTTCCGAAGGCCGAAGCCCGGGAAAAAGCCGAGCACTACCTGAACAAGGTCGGCGTGGCCCACCGCAAAGACGCGTATCCGGGGCATATGTCCGGCGGCGAGCAGCAGCGCGTGGCGATTGCCCGAGCGCTGGCGATGGAGCCGGAAGTGATGCTGTTCGACGAGCCGACTTCGGCCCTCGACCCGGAACTGGTGGGCGATGTGCTCAAAGTCATGCAGGCCCTGGCCCAGGAAGGCCGGACCATGGTGGTGGTGACTCATGAAATGGGTTTCGCCCGTGAAGTGTCGAACCAGTTGGTGTTCTTGCACAAAGGTGTCGTCGAGGAAAGCGGCAATCCCCGTGAGGTGTTGGTCAACCCTCAGTCGGAGCGTTTGCAGCAGTTCCTCTCGGGCAGCCTCAAGTAATCAAGACTGCCGTTACGCACCTGGATAGTGCATGCTTCGCAGCTCAAAGCCAGCTCCCACAGGGGACAGATGCTGGTTTTGGGATTTGCGTTCACTTACGGGCTAGCATTGGCCCACGCCTTCATTACTGTTCTTCGTTTCGGATTGCCCGCCATGACTGCCCATCGAATAGGTTTCCTGATTTGGCCCAGCACGAAAGCGTTGACGCTTGCGCTGGCTGAGGAGGCCTTGCGTGTCGCGCAACGGGTGCATCCGGACGTGATTTACGAGTTGTCGTTTTTGCAGGCTGAGTCGCCCGCCGAGGGGGCGTGGCAATTGCCGGGCGAACCTTGGGCGGGCAAGCTCGAAGGCTTGCAGAAGCTGTTTTTACTCGCGGATGAGCCGCCAACCACCCTGGCCCCGGCCTTGAGCAGCGCGCTGAAACAACTGGTGCGCGCCGGTTGTGTGATCGGTGGTTTGTCCGCCGGCGTTTACCCCCTGGCACAACTCGGTTTGCTCGACGGTTATCGCGCCGCCGTGCACTGGCGTTGGCAGGACGATTTCGCCGAGCGTTTCCCGAAAGTCATCGCCACCAGCCATCTGTTCGACTGGGATCGCGACCGTTTGACAGCGTGCGGCGGCCTGTCGGTGCTCGACCTGCTGCTGGCGGTGCTGGCCCGGGATCACGGCGCCGAACTGGCCGGCGCCGTGTCCGAAGAACTGGTGGTCGAACGCATCCGTGAAGGCGGCGAACGCCAACGTATCCCTCTGCAAAACCGCCTCGGCTCCAGCCATCCGAAGCTCACCCAGGCGGTGTTGCTGATGGAAGCCAACATCGAGGAACCGTTGACCACCGACGAAATTGCCCAGCACGTGTGCGTGTCCCGTCGGCAACTTGAGCGGATCTTCAAGCAATACCTCAACCGTGTGCCGAGCCAGTACTACCTGGAACTGCGCCTGAACAAGGCCCGGCAGATGTTGATGCAAACCAGCAAGTCGATCATTCAGATCGGCCTTTCGTGTGGCTTCTCCTCGGGGCCGCATTTCTCTAGCGCGTACCGCAACTTCTTCGGTGCCACGCCGCGGGAAGATCGCAACCAGCGGCGCAGCAGTAGCCCATTCGAGTTGTCGTCGGTGCCTTCCGAGCGCGGCTGATCAATCCTCTGGTGTTGAATCGTCGGACTCCGAGACCTCCAGTTCGGCTTCATTGATAATCGACTCCACTCCAAAATCCACGCCGGTCCTGCGGAAGTAGGCGTGTAGCAACTGAACACTTTGTCCGGTAAACGGGTTACCGCGCAGATTGATGCTTTCGGCGATCTCCATAGGTAGCTCCAGCAAATCGCTCGGCAGGTTCTGAATCTGATTGTGGCTGAGGTTGGCATCATCGAGCGATCTAAGGCCCAGCATTCCGTTGGGCAGTTCAGTGAGCTGGGTGTCATTGAGGATCAGGGTTGAGAGCGCGGACATTTGGCTGACATCCGGCGCGAGCATCAGTGGGTTTTGGCTCAGGTCAAGAATGTCCATTTTATCCATCCCGGCCAGGCCTGCGACGGTCTCGGGCGTGAGGGTTAGGTGGCAGTTGGTCAGCACCAGCGATCTCATTTGCCCCATGGTGAGCACCGCGTCGGGGATGGTTGCCAGGCGATAGTTGTTGATCGTGAGGGCCTTGAGCTTGGCAAAACCGCGCAAGAACTCGCTGCCGACGTGGCTCAGACCGGTTTCGTTGCTCATGTACAGGTGCGACACATGGCCGAAGTCCGCCTCCAGGGCAGGCAGGCCGCCAGTAACTGGCATGTCGAGCACGAGCTCGTAAGACGCTGCGTCGGGGTCCGAGTCTTCCTCGAACCCATCCCTATCTATTTCCTTACGCCAGGCTTTTTCCATCTCACGTTTGAAATCGTCCCGGATGCTGTGCTCGGCCAACAGTTCCTCGGGCGTGAAGGGGGCTCCGCTGGCGGGGTGCACTTCAGGAACATCCGCTGTCCAGTTCGCCAGCGTGTCGACCAGGGTGCGGTACTCGTCTTCCAGGCGCGTCAGCTCCGTGCGCCCTGATTCCAGCGTGCCGGGCAAGCGGTAGACGAATGCGCTGGCCTCTTCGCGATCCAGGCGCGGATACAAAAGGACTGCGCGCTCCAGGTCTGCTTGCGGCGCGCTAACCCCGTAGTCCTGACCGCTGGACTGGTAACTGGCCTTGATGCGATTGCGCGTAGCGACGGATAGCGGGTTGTTGTCGAATTCGAAGTTGTTGACGCGGCTTGGCGGCAGGTCAAACAGTTCGACCGGCAAATGGCTGATCACATTGTCGGTGAAGATGGCCGTACGTAATTTTGTCCGGGTGGCCAGGCCCTCGGGTGTGCTGGTCAAGCCGCAGCCGCCAAGGTCCAGGTATTCCAGGTCCGGCATTGCCTCGAGGCTCACGCCCATGCCCAATGGATTGCGGTACAAATCGAGCGTGTGCAGTTGGTGCAGAGAGGCGATCACCGACTGGCTTTCCGGGGTGAGCCTCAACATGCAATTGCTGATGATCAACTGGTTCAGATTCGGCCGGGTCGCCACTACTTCGGGCAAGGTCGGCAGCGCGATATTGCGCACGGCCAGTTGGCGCACGCCGGTGAATGTATTCAGGAACGCGCGAGCGCCGAGCGTGTTTTCGTTGCCCTCGAGTATCACGTAGGTGATGTGGCTGAAATCGGCAGTCAGCCGCGGGAACTCGCCAATCAGTGGGCGAGTGAACTGGAACAGGTAATCGGGATCGCCACCCTGGGCGGCGGGGTCGGTAATCGGGGTCTGGCGCCGCCAGCATAAGCGCAGCTGGTCTGCCAGGATGGCGCGGTTATCCGCGGCGGCGGCTAATTGCGCGGGTGTCAGTGGGGCGCCCGTAAATGGGTGATGGTGCACTTCCGTCTGAGCCCATGTGCGCAAATCGGCGTCCAGTTGGGTGAACTCGGCGAACAGCCGTGACAGCTCAATCCGCGCGCCCGACGGGTGCTGTTGTAGGGTGCGGGCAAAGTCAGCAATTTGTTCAGGACTCAGGGACGGGTAGAGGTCGCGGACCCGGGAATTAAGTGACGGTGCGCCGGGATGACGATACGGATAACCGTCGGTCCCCCCAGGAAGACGCATGAGTCGCGGATCGTAAGCAGGCTTGAGCAAGGGGTGTGAGGCCAGTAGCCGTTGCACCTCGTCGTGGGCCGGCGAATGGCGCGCGATGGCTTGTTTCAGCGCCGGACCTTGACCGATCTGTAGCTGGATCCGCTGCCGCTCGTTGTCCGGTAAGGCCTTGAGCACGCAGTTATAGAAATCCTCTGCCCCGGACAATTGTTGGCCGGCGTCGTCGTAAGCCTGGTAGAGACCCTCTTCGAGTTGCACCAGCACTTTGCGCGCCGGCGCGGTGGCCAGACCCGTATTGTCAATCACATCGCCTTCGACGCTGTAGCGGGTAACGTCGATGCGCACCTCGCCGGACCAGCCCGGCAGGCGTGCCAGCGAATGCAGGGCCAGACGGTGGGTGTCCGGGTTGTCGCAGGAATCCAGGTCCAGACCTTCCCGTGCACGGACCGCCCGTACGTTTTGCAGTGTCCAGCGAGCCAGTTCCCGCAGGCGTGGCGCAACGACGCCTTGTTCGAGCTGTTGCCATTCAGTGGCGCTGGCGCTCAACAGCAGTTCTTCGGCGGCGCCCCCCGGCAGGCCGGGTACCGCATCTACCAGATGCTGCGCCAAGGGATCGATGTCACGTTGTTGCGCGCGATAACGCGCGTCGAACAATGCGCTGCGTTGCTGCTGTGCAATCTGCGCCAGTTTGACGCGAAGCTGAGTGGCGCGTGCATCCAGCGACAGCGCAGGCGCGCCGAAACGCTCTGCGGCCAGTGCCTTGATGTCGGCTTCACTGAGGCCCTCGAGCGCGGCTTTCAAGACATCGCCACTGCCTGGGCGAATGTCATGAATTGTAGAAGACGGACCGTCCTGGTAGCTGCTTTGCCACACCACGTCGCCGCGTCCGTCGATCAAGCGCAGCCCTTTCTGTTCGGGCCAAGGCAGGCGCTCTGTCAGCAGTTGCAGCTGGGTCGGGCCATCGGCGGCAAGGTAAGTGGCGGGATCGTCGCTGGCGAGTCGCGCAATGAAGGTGTGCAGCTCCCGGTCGATTTTGAAGCGGGTCAACGTGTCGGCCAGCAGCGAGGGCAGGGGCTCAAGGTCCACATGCAGCTTGCGCACGGCGTTCTCGTGGTAACCGCTGACCTTCAGCGCTGTTTCCCGATCGCTCGCCGACAGGGTGTCCGCGATTCGTCCAAGACGCTGCATGACCTTGTCTCGGCTCCAGGTCAGTGGTTGATCGAGTTCAGTTTGCCAACTGCCCTGGCCATTATGGTTCAGGCGGGGTTTGTAAGCTTCGGGCCGGCGCGGGTGTTCGATGCGATACCCCGGACGCTCTTCGCCTTGTGCGACCGAGTAGCGCTTGCCTTCCAGCGCCAGGATCATCCTGTCGCCATGCTGCTGAAGGCCTCGCGCGTCGGGCTGGGACTCGGGCAGCGCATCCGGTTGTTCATAGGGCGTCAGGTCACCATTCCAGTAACGGGTTCGCCCATCGGTGGATTTGACGGGGATGAAGCGATCGATGAAGTCAACCCATTCGCGGGGCAATGCTTGGCGAAATTCTGCAACCGCGATACTGCCGCCTGCGGCGAAGGCGCCGAGCTGCACCAGTGATTCAATCACACCCATCGTGTGTGCGAAGGCCTGTTGCGTGAGGCCCTGCGCCCAGTCGACGATGCTTTCGAAGGTCTCGTCGAGTACCTGGTACGCGGTGTACGCCAGCATCAGTTCGCCGAGAAAGGGGACAAAAGGCAGGGCGACGAACGCGGCAATTTGCAGCAACGTCGAGGCGATTTTCGTGAAGGAGTCCCAGCGTTCCCAGCGAGCGTTGCGATCGGCGCTGGCGGTGGACACGGCGAGGGTGCGGGCGTCGTTCAGTATCTTGTCGAGCTTGCTCTGATGCAGATGCGTCCACACATCGCTGGTAATCGGGCGCGCGGCAAATTGCAGGTTGGTATGGGCGGCCGCATCGGCGCGCCAGGAGGGGCGCGCGTCGCCGTAGGCTCGCTGATGCCAAGTGGTGTGAGTCAGGCGTTGGTTCAAGTCGGAGAAGAAGTAGCCGCGATCGGCATGGGCGACGAAGCGGCTAAAGAAGGTCTGGTACTCCGTGTCGCGCAGCTTTCGGCTCAGGTCGGCCATCAAGTGAGCCCCTGACGGATATTCTTTCAGCGGTTGCTGCGGGTCATCCGGGATGTAAGCAATCACCGGGACTGTGTCGCGGTTGCGCTCAAGGTCTGGGGCAAACAGCAAGATGCCTGTCAGCGGCGCCGACATCATCGTCAGCTCGTGGCACAGCAGCGGTTTGCCGGCGAGTAGCATGCCGGGCACGCCGTCTACCAGGCCCCGAATCGAGCGATAGGTGTCGGGCGACAATGGCTCCCTGCTGACAACCGCCAGTTCCAGCGCCATGTGCAGGCTGGCTTGGTGGCTCGCCTTGATTTGCGGTTGCAGCACGGCGTTAACCATCGGGTCGCTGACCCCCAGGTTTTCGCTAAGCATGAGCTGGTACTTTCCGCCGAGATCCAGTTCTCGGCACAGGCGCGCGAAGTCAGCAATCCCGAGACGATCCTTAAGGTTGTCGAGGACCTCGAATCGGCCCGCCGCAGTGGGTTGGGTGATGTAGGTCGAGTCGGCCTCGTAAGCGTCGTTTTCGGTTTCTGCGGGTTCGAAGTTGTGCAGTGCCGCGTCGAGCAGGGAAACCGTCCAGGTGCGAGCGGCGCCGGACTTGATCGGGAACCAGGGGATGGAGGCCGGGATATACAGGCGCAGCCAGGTGGTTCTGACATCCAGATCGAGCCCGTATTGTTGTTTTAGGGCGTCACGAAGCAATGGCTCGCCAAATGAATGAGCGTCTTGCAATCGTTCCAGGTGTTGGTCGATGGCGTTCTGCGCCTTCCAGTACGTGCCGTTCTGCCTTTTTAGAACGCGGTGTTGTTCGAAGGTCAGGTCCTTGAATCGATCAACGAGGTCGGGCGGGGTCGCCGCCAATGCGGTGCGGCGCGAGGCGGAGGCAGTCAGCAGCCATGGCGGCAGCGTTGTCGCCAGATGGCTGTAGTGCGTGTCGGGATGCTGCGGCCATAGCGGCAGGTGTTGCGTGTCTATCGGAGGATTCATGGCGCTGTCCTTTTAGCGGGTCGAGCGTGCTATCAGAACCGGACGCCAATTTTCATGTGCGGTATATATATACCGCACATGAAAATTTGACTTGAATTCAAATGTCGCCAGCGCTGCCGTTACACCCGCACATCGGTTTAAACTGCGCCTTTGCGACGGTATATGTCGCATTGCCGTAAACCCGTTGAATTCCGGGGTTTGCGCTATAAGAAGTTGTCGCTTGGCGGCAAGGCCGGGCGGAAAACTGTCCTTACAATCCTCACCAAGCTCGCCAGTTCCAGGCGAGTGTTCCTCATCAGGAGACTCCGATGTCCGTTGAGCACGCTGCGGTAGAACGCGCAGATTTCGATCAGGTTATGGTTCCCAACTACGCGCCTGCGGCTTTCATTCCCGTGCGTGGTGCCGGTTCTCGCGTGTGGGACCAGTCTGGCCGCGAGTTGATCGACTTCGCTGGCGGCATCGCGGTCAACGTGCTCGGGCATGCGCACCCGGCGCTGGTCGGCGCGCTGACCGAGCAGGCGAACAAGCTGTGGCACGTGTCCAACGTGTTCACCAACGAGCCCGCGCTGCGCCTGGCGCACAAGCTGCTCGACGCGACCTTTGCCGAGCGTGCGTTCTTCTGCAACTCCGGCGCCGAAGCCAACGAGGCCGCGTTCAAGCTGGCCCGTCGCGTGGCGTTCGATCGGTTCGGCAGCGAGAAGTACGAAATCATCGCCGCCCTCAACAGCTTCCACGGCCGCACACTGTTCACCGTGAATGTCGGTGGCCAGTCCAAATACTCCGACGGTTTCGGGCCGAAGATCACTGGCATTACCCATGTGCCGTACAACGATCTGGAAGCGCTCCGGGCCGCTGTTTCGGACAAGACCTGCGCCGTGGTACTGGAGCCGATCCAGGGCGAAAGCGGTGTGATCCCCGCTGAACTCGAATACCTGCAAGGCGCCCGTGAGCTGTGCACCGCGCACAATGCGCTGCTGGTGTTCGATGAAGTGCAAACCGGCATGGGCCGCACCGGCAAGCTGTTTGCTTACCAGCATTACGGCGTGACGCCGGACATTCTGACCAGCGCCAAGAGCCTGGGTGGTGGTTTCCCGATCGCGGCAATGCTGACCACCGATGAACTGGCCAAGCACCTGGTGGTGGGTACCCACGGCACCACCTACGGCGGCAACCCGTTGGCGTGCGCAGTCGCCGAAGCGGTGATCGACGTGATCAATACCCCGGAAGTGCTGGCCGGCGTGAACGCCAAGCACGACAAGTTCAAGGCGCGCCTTGAGCAGATTGGCGCCAAGTACGGCGTGTTCACCCAGGTACGGGGCGTTGGGCTGTTGCTCGGTTGCGTGCTCAATGACGCCTGGAAAGGCAAGGCCAAGGATATTTTCAACGCCGCCGAGCGCGAAGGTCTGATGGTCCTGCAAGCCGGCCCGGACGTGGTGCGTTTCGCCCCGAGCCTGGTGGTCGACGACGCTGACATCGATGCCGGTCTCGACCGTTTCGAGCGTGCGCTGGCCAAGTTGACGCAGGCTTGATAGACCTTTCGGCGCCCGACCCGTCGGGCGCCGAAACGAATTTTTTGTTCCGGGCTGGATTATTCAATGTGGGAGCGGGCCTGCTCGCGAAGAGGGCGTGTCAGTCGGCATCTCGGGTGCCTGATACAGCGCTTTCGCGAGCAGGCTCGCTCCCACACTCGACTCTGATGGGCTTCAGAGCCGCCCCGGCTATTTTTCTTCTGTAAGTTTTCTAGGAAAGGAGTGACACCATGTTGGTGATGCGCCCCGCGCAAATGGCTGATCTGGGCGAGGTACAGCGTCTGGCCGCAGACAGCCCGATTGGTGTCACTTCCTTGCCGGATGACGTGGAACGACTGAGCGATAAGATCGCTGCGAGCGAAGCGTCGTTTGCCGCTGAGGTCAGCTTCAACGGTGAGGAAAGTTATTTCTTCGTCCTGGAAGACACCGCCACCGGAAAACTGGCGGGCTGCTCGGCGATCGTCGCCTCGGCGGGGTATTCCGAACCGTTCTACAGTTTCCGCAACGAGACTTTTGTCCACGCGTCCCGCGAACTGAAGATCCACAACAAGATCCACGTGCTCTCGCAGTGCCACGACCTGACTGGCAATAGCTTGCTGACCAGTTTCTACGTGTTGCCTGAGCTGGTGGGTTCGCCGTGGTCAGAACTTAACTCCCGCGGCCGTTTGCTGTTTGTCGCCAGTCATCCCGAGCGCTTTGCCGATTCGGTGGTGACCGAGATCGTCGGCTACAGCGACGAAAATGGCGACTCGCCCTTCTGGGATGCCATCGGGCGCAATTTCTTCGACCTCAACTACGCCGCCGCCGAACGCCTGTGTGGCCTGAAAAGCCGCACCTTCCTCGCCGAGCTGATGCCGCACTATCCGATCTATGTACCACTGCTGCCGGACTCCGCCCAGGAAGCCATGGGCCAGGTGCACCCTCGGGCGCAGATCACCTTCGACATCCTGATGCGCGAAGGTTTTGAAACCGATCATTACATCGACATTTTCGACGGTGGCCCGACCCTGCACGCGCGGATTTCTGGGATTCGCTCGATTGCCCAGAGCCGCGTGGTGCCGGTAAAAATTGGCGAGGCGGTCAAAGGCGCCGGGCGGCAATACCTGGTGGCCAACGCCCAGTTGCAGGATTACCGCGCAGTGTTGCTTGAGCTCGATTACGCGCCAGGCAAACCGGTGATTCTGGACCTTGACGCGGCCGAAGCCCTGGGCGTCGGCGAAGGTGCGAGCGTGCGCCTGGTGGCGGTTTAAACAGCGAGTTTCGCGGGTGGCGCAGGCGGCCCGTTTGAGGAGATAGCATGATCGTTCGTCCCGTACGCAGCAGCGATTTACCCGCTCTGATCGACTTGGCCCGAAGTACCGGCACTGGTCTGACCACCTTGCCGGCCAACGAGGAACGTCTGGCCCATCGGGTCGGCTGGGCCGAAAAGACCTTTCGCGGTGAAGCCGGGCGGGGTGATGCGGATTACTTGTTCGTGCTCGAAGACGATAGCGGCCGTGTCGTGGGCATTAGCGCCATCGCTGGCGCGGTTGGCCTGCGCGAGCCCTGGTATAACTTTCGGGTCGGCCTGACGGTCAGCGCGTCTCAGGAGCTGAATATCTACCGGGAAATCCCGACGTTGTTCCTGGCCAACGACCTGACCGGTAACTCGGAACTGTGCTCGCTGTTTCTGCATGCCGATTACCGCAACGGGCTCAATGGCCGCATGTTGGCCAAGGCGCGGATGCTGTTTATCGCGGAGTTCCCGCAACTGTTCGGCAACAAGATAATCGCCGAGATGCGTGGCATGTCAGACGATGCTGGGCGCTCGCCGTTCTGGGAGAGCCTGGGGCGACACTTCTTCAAGATGGAATTCAGCCAGGCCGACTATCTGACTGGCGTCGGCAACAAAGCCTTCATCGCTGAGTTGATGCCGAAGTTTCCGCTGTACACCTGCTTCCTCTCGGAAGGGGCGCGCAACGTCATCGGCCAGGTGCATCCGGACACCGAGCCGGCGTTGTCGATGTTGCGCAGCGAAGGCTTCAGCTACCAGGGTTACGTCGATATTTTCGACGCCGGCCCGGCCGTGGAATGCGAAACCGGCAAGATCCGCGCAGTCCGCGACAGCCAGGCCCTGGTGCTCGCCGTAGGTACGCCAGGCGACGACGCCACGCCTTTCTTGATTCACAACCGCAAGCGCGAAGACTGCCGGATCACCGCCGCCCCTGCGCGCTTTGCCGCCGGCACTCTGGTGGTCGACCCGCTGACCGCCAAGCGCCTGCAACTCAACGCCGGCGATCAGGTGCGCGCCGTTCCGTTGTCAGCTACTCGGGAGTCGAAACAATGAATTCGTTGTACATCGCCGGCAGTTGGCTGGCTGGCCAAGGTGACGCCTTTGAATCATTGAACCCGGTGACCCAGCAAGTGCTGTGGTCGGGGCAGGGCGCCACGGTCGAACAGGTGGAATCGGCGGTGCAAGCGGCTCGCCAGGCATTTCCGGGCTGGGCGCGGCGCACGCTTAACGAACGCATCGCGGTGCTGGAAGCCTTTGCCGCCAGCCTGAAAAACCACGCCGACGAACTGGCCCGCTGTATCGGTGAGGAGACTGGCAAGCCGTTGTGGGAATCGGCCACGGAAGTCACCAGCATGGTCAACAAAGTTGCCATCTCGGTGCAGAGCTACCGCGAGCGCACCGGCGAAAAGAGCGGCCCCCTAGGCGACGCCACTGCCGTGCTGCGCCACAAACCGCACGGTGTGGTGGCGGTCTTCGGTCCTTACAACTTCCCGGGGCATTTGCCGAACGGGCACATCGTGCCCGCGCTGCTGGCGGGTAACAGCGTGCTGTTCAAACCGAGCGAGTTGACGCCAAAAGTTGCTGAGCTAACGGTCAAGTGCTGGATCGAGGCCGGGCTGCCGGCGGGTGTGCTGAACCTGCTGCAGGGCGCGCGGGAAACCGGGATCGCCCTGGCGGCCAACCCTGGCATCGACGGTTTGTTCTTCACCGGTTCGAGCCGCACCGGTAACCATCTGCACCAGCAATTCGCCGGGCGTCCGGACAAGATTCTGGCCCTGGAAATGGGCGGCAATAACCCGCTGGTGGTGGATCAAGTGGCGGACCTCGATGCAGCGGTCTACACCATCATTCAGTCGGCGTTCATTTCGGCGGGACAGCGTTGCACTTGCGCCCGCCGCCTGCTGGTGCCGGAAGGTGCCTGGGGCGACTCGTTGCTGGCGCGGCTGGTGACGGTCAGTTCGACCCTTGATGTCGGCGCATTTGACCAGACACCGGCGCCGTTCATGGGCTCGGTCATTTCCCTTGGCGCTGCCAAAGCGTTGATGGACGCTCAGGCGCAGCTGCTGGGCAATGGCGCCGTGGCGTTGCTGGAAATGACTCAACCGCAGGCGCAAGCGGCGTTGCTCACGCCGGGCATTCTGGATGTCACGGCGGTGGCTGATCGTCCGGATGAAGAGCTGTTCGGCCCGTTGCTGCAAGTGATTCGCTACACCGATTTCGAGTCGGCCATCGCTGAAGCCAACGACACCCAATACGGCTTGGCAGCTGGCTTGCTCTCGGACTCCGAAGCACGCTACCAGCAGTTCTGGTTGGAAAGCCGCGCCGGTATCGTCAACTGGAACAAGCAACTCACGGGCGCCGCGAGCAGTGCACCGTTCGGCGGTGTCGGTGCGTCGGGTAACCACCGTGCCAGCGCTTATTACGCAGCGGATTATTGCGCGTATCCGGTGGCGTCACTGGAGACGCCGAGCCTGGTGATGCCAGCGGCCCTCACGCCTGGCGTGAAGATGGCGTGATGCCCGTTCGCAAGCAGGCTCGCTCCCATGTTGGAATAGATTTCCCTGTGGGAGCGAGCCTGCTCGCGAAGGCCGCACCGCGGTCGCACTGACTTGTACTGAAGCTTATAAAAACCAGATTCTCGTGGAGCCTCGCTGATGAAATCCTATGAAGTCAATTTTGACGGTCTAGTGGGGCCGACCCATAACTACGGCGGTTTGTCTTACGGCAACGTCGCGTCCCAGAGCAACAGCCAGCAGTCTTCCAATCCCAGGGAAGCGGCGTTGCAGGGCTTGTCGAAAATGAAAGCGTTGATGGACATGGGGTTTCAGCAAGGCGTGCTGGCACCGCAAGAACGGCCGGACGTGGGCGCCCTGCGTCGTCTGGGGTTTGGCGGCAGCGATGCGCAAGTCATCGAGCAGGCCGCCCAACAGGCGATGCCGTTGCTGGTGGCGAGTTGCTCGGCATCGAGCATGTGGGTGGCCAACGCGGCCACGGTCAGCCCGAGTGCCGACACCGCGGACGGTCGCGTGCATTTCACCGCCGCCAACCTCAACTGCAAATATCACCGCAGCATCGAACACCCAACCACCAGCCGCGTGCTGGGGGCGATGTTCGCCGACCCCAAGCACTTTGCCCATCACGCCGCGTTGCCGGCAGTGGCACAGTTTGGCGACGAAGGCGCGGCCAACCACACGCGTTTCTGCCGTGACTACGGCGAGGCCGGGGTCGAATTCTTTGTGTTTGGTCGCAGTGCGTTCGACACCCGTTACCCGGCCCCGCAGAAATATCCGGCGCGCCAGACCCTCGAAGCGTCCCAGGCGGTCGCGCGGTTGCACGGTTTGAAAGACGACGGCGTGGTGTACGCTCAGCAGAATCCATCGGTCATCGACCATGGCGTCTTCCACAATGATGTGATCGCCGTGGGCAACGGCGAGGTGCTGTTCTACCACGAGGACGCGTTCCTCGAAACCGAACAGATGCTGGCCGAACTGGCAGGCAAACTCGCCAAGGTCGGTGGGACATTTCAGTCTGTGTGTGTTCCGCGTTCCGCGGTCACTGTCGAGGATGCGGTTCGGTCCTACTTGTTCAATAGCCAGCTTCTGTCGCGTCCCGACGGCTCAATGCTGTTGATTGTTCCGGAAGAGTGCCGCAGCAACGAACGCGTCTGGCACTACCTGCAAGGCCTGACCAGTGCGGGCGGGCTGATCCGCGAAGTCCAGGTATTCGATCTCAAACAGAGCATGCAGAACGGTGGTGGCCCGGCTTGCCTCAGGCTTCGCGTGGCGCTCAATGAAACCGAACTGGCGGCGGTCAACCCTGGGGTTATCATGACGGCACCGCTGTACGGCAGCCTGACCCAGTGGGTCGACAAGCATTACCGCGATCGCATGACCGAAAACGATCTGGCAGACCCGCAATTGTTGCTTGAATGCCGGACGGCACTGGATGAACTGACGCAAATCCTTAAACTGGGCGCGGTTTATCCCTTCCAGATCAATTAAGACCCCACGCGCTCGACCCATCGAGTGGCCGACGCGCGGTGTTATCCCCACCCGAAGAGCGTAAAGACATGAGCGATACCCTGCAGCTGATCCTTGAAGACACCGACGGCACGCAACTGGAAACGTCCTGCACCCGCGTTGCGGTCATTTGGCAAGGCAAAGAGCTGTGGATCCAGCACGACGGCCGAGGCCAGTTGCTGATCGGCGTCGACGTCGAAGAAGGTGACGCCGAGTACGCCAACCTGTTGTTGCGTCCGCTGGCGACTAATCTGGTGAGTCTGCAACTGGAAATGGAACCGGCGGACGTCGGCGACGAAGACCATGTCCACGGTCCGGATTGCAACCACGATCACTAAGGAATCGGCTCTATGCTCGCCCTCGGCAAACTGCTTGAACTGACCCTCGCCGGCCGCGAACCGGCGGAGAAGACTCAACTGACTGTCGAAGGCGTGCGCATGCGCTGGCTGAGTGAAGGCGCGCTGGAAGTGCGGCCGCCGCAAGCCCGTGATAACGGCCTGGACCTGCTGCTGTCCGCCGGTATCCATGGCAACGAAACAGCACCGATCGAGTTGCTCGACCGCTTGCTGCATGGCATCGCCCGGGGCGACATCAAGCCCCGCGCCCGTATTCTGTTTCTGTTCGGCAACCCCGAGGCCATGCGTCGCGGCGAGCGTTTCGTCGAGCAGGACGTCAATCGGCTGTTCAACGGCCGTCATGAACAAAGCAGCGGTTCTGAAGCGTTGCGCGCCTGTGAGCTTGAGCGCCTCGCCGCAAGTTTCTTCAGCCTGCCGGATCGCGGTCGCTTGCACTACGACCTGCACACCGCCATTCGTGGTTCCAAGATCGAGCAGTTCGCGCTGTACCCCTGGAAAGAAGGGCGCCAACATTCCCGCCAGGAATTGGCCCGTTTGCGCGCCGCTGGCATGGAAGCGGTGCTGCTGCAGAACAAGCCGTCGATCGTTTTCAGTTCTTATACTTACGACAAGCTCGGGGCCGAGGCTTTCACGCTTGAACTGGGCAAGGCGCGCCCGTTCGGGCAGAACCAGGGAGTCAACGTGTCACCGTTGGAAACCCGACTGCGACAGATCATCGAAGGCAACGAGCCGCCGCTGGCCGACAGCGGTCTCGACGGTATGCAGCTGTTCAGTGTCGCGCGGGAAATCATCAAGCACAGCGACAGCTTCCGCTTGAACCTGCCCGCGGATGTCGAAAACTTTTCGCAGTTGGATGTGGGTTACGTGTTGGCCGAAGATATTGCCCAGACACGCTGGATCATCGAGGAGGAGGGTGCGCGCATCATCTTTCCCAATCCCAAGGTCAAGAATGGCTTGCGCGCCGGCATATTGATCGTGCCGACGACTGACGCAAACCTGGCCTGAGCGCAACGCAAAAACAAAGTGGGAGCGAGCAGGCTCGCTCCCACAGGGGCTTAAACCGCTACCGCGCGCTGCTCCGGACGGCTCAGTGCGCGCACTTTGCGCAGGGTGTCAGCGCAGGTTTTCGCCGCTTCCTGGCCTTTGTGCACAAAGTGATCGAAGAAGAATTTCTGATGTTCTTCGCCAGCGTGGAAGTGGTGCGGGGTGAGCACCACGGAGAACACCGGCACTTCGGTTTCCAGTTGAACCTGCATCAGAGCGCTGATGACCGATTGCGCGACGAACTCGTGACGGTAGATCCCGCCATCCACCACCAGCCCGGCGGCGACGATGCCGGCGTAGCGGCCGGTCTTGGCCAGCAGTTTGGCGTGCAGCGGGATTTCGAAGGCGCCGCCGAGTTCGAAGAAGTCGATGTCGGACTCTTGATAGCCCTGGGCGAGCATTTCGGCGACGAAGCCTTTACGGCTTTGGTCGACGATTTCTTTGTGCCAGCAGGCCTGGATGAACGCTACGCGCTCGCCCGAATGATGTTTGCTTTTGCTGTCGATTGCGGTGGGTTGCATGTTCTGACTCCTGTTTGTGTGAAAAACAGGGCGTTATGAATCGAATGGGATTCAAGGGTACGCACGCTCGCAAGGAGACAAGGCGGCCCTTTGGTGTCAATCCCGTTCTCTCTTCATCCGGACTATGACCGTCGGCCCCGGGATCACACCGGGTCTGCTGACCTTGCCAACCTGCACCGCCGAAGCCGTGTCTGCCGCCAAGCGCTCGCGGGCTATGCGCGTTGCGCGCAATTACCGCCGGTGGGGAGTTGCACCCCGCCCTAAGAACGTTGCGCCGCCCGATTGTCGGGCGGCGGAGACTTTTTACCATATATTTCCGGGATGCGCATGGCGACGTATCGATGATTGTCATCGATTATTTTTGTTGGCTTATCTGGCGTTTTACACGATCGAGGCTTGATTATTGACGGCTCCGACCACAGTAAATCTCCCTGAAAGGGTTTTCCCCCTGCACACCGAGGCTAGATTCATGAGCGTTATCGATCTTCGCAGCGACACGGTCACCCAACCAACCCCTGGCATGCTTGACGCCATGGCGACCGCCGCCACCGGTGACGATGTGTACGGTGAAGATC
Organism: Pseudomonas rhizozeae; assembly: GCF_031583775.1. Lineage (NCBI taxonomy): Bacteria > Pseudomonadati > Pseudomonadota > Gammaproteobacteria > Pseudomonadales > Pseudomonadaceae > Pseudomonas > Pseudomonas rhizozeae. Next base: position 36,946 of record NZ_JAVLSB010000053.1, on the reverse strand, counting down.
CGACGGTCAACCGGCTCGAAGCCGAACTGGCCCAGCGGCTGGGGTTCGCCGCCGCGCTGTTCGTGCCGACCGGCACCATGAGCAACCTGCTCGGGCTGATGGCGCATTGCGAGCGCGGTGACGAGTATGTCGTTGGGCAACAGGCGCATACCTACAAGTACGAAGGAGGTGGCGCGGCGGTCCTGGGGTCGATCCAGCCACAACCTTTAGAAGTGCAGGCAGACGGCTCCCTCGATCTGGATCAGGTAGCCGCCGCGATCAAGCCCGACGACTTCCATTTCGCCAGGACCCGTTTGCTGGCGTTGGAAAACACTATGCAGGGCAAGGTGTTGCCGTTGGAATATCTGGCCCGAGCGCGTCAGTTTACCCAGCAACACGGCTTGGCCCTGCATCTGGACGGTGCGCGGTTATACAACGCAGCCGTCAAGTTGAGCGTGGATGCGCGCCAGATTACCCAGTATTTCGATTCGGTCTCAGTGTGCCTGTCCAAGGGGCTTGGCGCGCCCATTGGCTCGGTGTTGTGCGGCTCGGTGGAATTGATCGCCAAGGCGCGGCGGCTGCGGAAAATGGTCGGCGGCGGCATGCGCCAGGCCGGGATACTCGCGGCAGCGGGGCTGTACGCCCTGGACCACAACGTTCAGCGCCTGGCCGACGACCACGCCAACGCACAGCGTCTGGCCGAGGGGCTGCGTGAAGCCGGTTATACGGTCGAGCCGGTGCAGACCAACATGGTTTACGTCAACATTGGTGAGCGCGCCGAAGCACTCAAAGCGTTCGCCGCCGAGCACGGGATCAAGCTCAGTGCCGCCAGGCGACTGCGGATGGTCACGCACCTGGACGTGAACGCGACGCAAATCGAGCAGGTGATCGCGGCGTTCGTCGAGTTTTCACGCCACTGACGGCGTTAGCCGTCCAATTGAAGCTTTCAATCGTATAAACACGCTGTACCCCGCGCGCAGGGCCGATATAATGCGGCCCTTTGCCGTTGCTTCGTCTGTTGACGTTTCGCACAGGCCTTTGGCCGCAGCCTCCGTGGAAGAACCTAATGAAAAGCGCAGAAATCCGTGAAGCCTTCCTTCGCTTCTTCGAAGAGCAAGGCCACACCCGTGTAGCCTCCAGCTCTTTGATTCCGGGCAACGACCCCACCCTGCTGTTCACTAACGCGGGGATGAACCAGTTCAAGGACTGCTTCCTGGGCCAGGAAAAACGTGCGTATACCCGCGCGACCAGCAGCCAGAAGTGCGTGCGCGCCGGCGGCAAGAACAGTGACCTGGAAAACGTCGGTTATACCGCTCGTCACCACACTTTCTTCGAAATGCTCGGCAATTTCAGCTTTGGCGACTATTTCAAGCACGACGCGATCACCTATGCCTGGACCTTTCTCACCGGCGTGTTGAAGCTGCCGAAAGAAAAGCTCTGGGTCACGGTCTACGCCTCCGACGACGAAGCCTACGACATCTGGACCAAACAGATCGGCGTACCGGCCGAGCGCATGATCCGCATCGGCGACAACAAAGGCGCGCCTTACGCGTCCGATAACTTCTGGACCATGGGCGACACCGGTCCGTGCGGACCCTGCACCGAGATTTTCTACGATCACGGCGACCACATCTGGGGCGGCCCACCGGGCTCGCCGGAAGAAGACGGCGACCGCTACATCGAGATCTGGAACAACGTGTTCATGCAGTTCAACCGCACCGCCGATGGCGTGTTGCATCCGCTGCCAGCACCGTCGGTCGATACCGGCATGGGCCTGGAGCGGATCAGTGCGGTGATGCAGCACGTCAATTCCAACTACGACATCGACCTGTTCAAAAACCTGCTGAAAGCATCGGCTGAAGCGATCGGCTGCGAAAATGGCGATCAGTCGTCGCTCAAAGTGGTGTCCGACCACATTCGTTCGTGCGGTTTCCTGATTGCCGACGGCGTGCTGCCGTCCAACGAAGGTCGCGGCTATGTGCTGCGCCGGATCATTCGCCGGGCTTGCCGTCACGGCAACAAACTGGGTGCCACCGGCAGTTTCTTCTACAAGATCGTCGCGGCGCTGGTCGCCGAGATGGGCGATGCCTTCCCGGAACTCAAGCAGCAACAGACCAACATCGAGCGCGTGCTGAAGGCCGAAGAAGAGCAGTTCTCCAAGACCCTGGAGCACGGCCTGAAAATCCTCGAGCAGGATCTGCTGGAACTCAAAGGCACCGTGGTGCCGGGTGACGTGGTGTTCAAACTCTACGATACCTACGGGTTCCCGATGGACCTGACCGCCGACATCGCCCGCGAGCGCAACTTGACTGTCGACGAGGAAGGCTTCGAACGCGAGATGGAAGCCCAGCGCGTGCGCGCACGTTCCGCCAGCTCGTTCGGCCTGGACTACAACACCCTGGTCAAGGTCGACGTGGCCACCGAGTTCACCGGTTACAAAGCCACCAGCGGCTCGGCGAAAATTGTCGCCATTTATAAGGATGGCCAGTCGGTCGACGTGCTGAGCGAAGGCCAGGAAGCAGTGATCGTCCTTAATGAGACGCCGTTCTACGCGGAATCCGGTGGCCAGATCGGCGACTGCGGGTTCTTCCAGGCGGGTGGTGCGCGCTTTGACGTGCGCGATACCACCAAAACCGGCGGCGCTTTCCTGCACCACGGCGTCCTGGCATCGGGCAGCCTGACCGTTGGCGCTCCGGTGGAGACTCACGTTGACGCCGAAGTGCGCGCCGCCACTGCGCTGAACCACTCGGCCACACACTTGCTGCACGCTGCGTTGCGTCAGGTGCTGGGCGAGCATGTTCAGCAGAAAGGCTCGCTGGTCGACAGTCAGCGCCTGCGCTTCGACTTCAGCCATTTCGAAGCGATCAAACCTGAGCAACTGAAAGCGCTGGAAGACATCGTCAACGCCGAGATTCGCAAGAATTCCGCCGTCGAGACCGAAGAAACCGACATCGAAACCGCCAAGAACAAAGGCGCGATGGCGCTGTTCGGCGAGAAGTACGGCGATAACGTCCGTGTGCTGAGCATGGGCGGCAGTTTCTCGGTGGAGCTGTGCGGCGGTATTCACGCCAACCGCACCGGCGACATCGGTTTGCTGAAAATCATCAGCGAAGGTGGCGTGGCTTCGGGCGTGCGTCGCATCGAAGCGGTCACTGGTGCTGCGGCGCTGGCGTACCTGAATGCTGCGGAAGAACAACTCAAGGAAGCGGCCAATCTGGTCAAGGGCAGCCGCGATAACCTGATCGATAAACTGTCGGCTGTGCTCGAGCGCAACCGTCTGCTGGAAAAACAACTGGAGCAACTGCAGGCCAAGGCTGCCAGTGCCGCGGGCGACGATCTGTCGGCCTCGGCGCTGGACATCAAAGGCGTGAAGGTGTTGGCCGTGCGTCTGGACGGCCAGGATGGCAAGGCGCTGTTGGCGCTTGTCGACCAGTTGAAGAACAAGCTCGGCCGCGCAGTGATCCTGCTCGGCAGTGTCCATGAAGAAAAGGTCGTGTTGGTTGCAGGCGTAACCAAGGACCTGACTGGCCAACTCAAAGCCGGTGATTTGATGAAGCAAGCCGCTGCGGCAGTGGGCGGGAAGGGCGGTGGTCGTCCGGACATGGCGCAGGGCGGTGGCGTAGACGCCGGCGCACTGGACGCGGCACTGGCCCTGACCGTTCCATTTGTAGAGCAGGGTTTATAAGGCTGCGTGCCGAGCCCGTTGTCGAGTGACGGGCTTCGCAGCTGTTTGATTATTGGGCGCCCTTCATGGGCAGAGGCGGCTTTGAAATGGCTTTGATCGTACAGAAATTTGGAGGCACCTCAGTCGGCACTGTCGAGAGAATCGAGCAGGTCGCCGACAAGGTTAAGAAATTCCGCGATGCCGGCGATGACCTGGTGGTTGTGCTGTCTGCAATGAGCGGCGAGACCAACCGTCTGATCGATCTGGCCAAGCAAATCAGCGGCGACGATCAGCCGGTCCCGCGTGAGCTGGACGTGATTGTTTCCACCGGCGAGCAGGTGACGATTGCCCTGTTGGCCATGGCACTGATCAAGCGCGGCGTGCCTGCGGTGTCGTACACCGGCAACCAGGTACGGATCCTGACGGACAGCGCGCACAATAAAGCGCGTATCTTGCAGATTGATGACCAGAAGATTCGCGGTGATTTGAAGTCCGGTCGTGTGGTGGTTGTCGCCGGTTTCCAGGGCGTTGACGAGCACGGCAACATCACCACTCTGGGGCGTGGCGGTTCCGATACCACTGGCGTGGCGCTGGCAGCGGCCTTGAAGGCTGACGAATGCCAGATCTACACCGACGTCGACGGGGTGTACACCACCGACCCGCGTGTGGTGTCTGTGGCCCAGCGCCTGGACAAGATCACCTTCGAAGAGATGCTGGAAATGGCCAGTCTCGGTTCCAAGGTGCTGCAGATCCGTGCGGTGGAATTCGCCGGCAAGTACAACGTTCCGCTGCGCGTACTGCACAGCTTCAAGGAGGGTCCGGGCACCCTCATTACTATTGATGAAGAGGAAACCATGGAACAGCCGATCATTTCCGGCATCGCTTTCAATCGCGATGAAGCCAAGCTGACCATCCGTGGCGTGCCAGACACCCCGGGCGTGGCCTTCAAGATCCTCGGCCCGATCAGTGCCGCGAACATCGAAGTCGACATGATCGTGCAGAACGTTGCGCACGATAACACCACCGACTTCACCTTCACCGTACACCGTAATGACTTCCAGGCCGCACAGACTGTGCTGGAAAACACCGCTCGCGAGATCGGTGCCCGTGAAGTGGTGGGCGACATCAAGATTGCCAAGGTGTCGATCGTCGGCGTCGGCATGCGCTCGCACGCAGGCGTGGCCAGCCGGATGTTCGAATCCCTGGCTAAGGAAAGCATCAATATCCAGATGATCTCGACCTCCGAAATCAAGGTGTCGGTCGTGATCGAAGAGAAGTACCTGGAGCTGGCCGTGCGTGCATTGCACACGGCTTTCGAACTCGACGCGCCGGCCCGCCAGGGCGAGTAATGCGTTGTCGCTGGGGCACGGCCTGATCTGGCCGTGCCTTCTTTCAAGAACGGCGCGATCCCAAAACTGTTCTTTTGCTCGCGCTGGTCAATACTAGGCGTTGTAGGGCTGCGATCGTTCCGGTTGTAGGTCACATGCCTTTTTTTTGCAGACTGTAGTCCCTGAACTGACTCGCGTGAGGAGATAGGTATGCTGATTTTGACTCGTCGGTGCGCAGAGAGCCTGATTATTGGTGACGGCGAAATCACGGTGACCGTGCTCGGCGTCAAAGGAAATCAAGTGCGTATCGGTGTCAACGCTCCCAAAGAGGTGGCGGTCCATCGTGAAGAAATTTACCTGCGTATAAAGAAAGAGAAGGACGAAGAACCAAGCCATTAATTTTTATCGTTTTTTGTGTTTGCAAACGGGGAAGAAGCTGGTTAATATACGCCCCGTGTTGCGGAGAGCTGGCCGAGTGGCCGAAGGCGCTCCCCTGCTAAGGGAGTACACCTCAAAAGGGTGTCGGGGGTTCGAATCCCCCGTTCTCCGCCATTATTTGTTTAGTACGTTGTCATCTGGCTTCTTCGGTAAGTTGTTGAAATTACTAGAAATAAGCGCTTTACAAAAAGATCCGACGGCCTATAATGCGCGGCAACAAATGCACTCGTAGCTCAGCTGGATAGAGTACTCGGCTACGAACCGAGCGGTCACAGGTTCGAATCCTGTCGAGTGCACCATTTAAGAGTTATTTGCAGTGATGTAAGTGACTTTGCTATAACCAGTTGTGATCTGGTCTAAAAACACAACTTGCACTCGTAGCTCAGCTGGATAGAGTACTCGGCTACGAACCGAGCGGTCACAGGTTCGAATCCTGTCGAGTGCACCAAATACCAAAAAGCCCGCATTTACTGCGGGCTTTTTGCCGTCTGCGGTTTGCCTTTTACACAACCTTTCTCATCGAACACCACCTGCGCACTGCGTCCTCGTTTGGCTGTGTAGCGATAGCTCGTGCTTGAATTGCGAATATTGATCTTGTCCGGCTTGCCGAGCGCGCTTTCAACATCCTGCACGGTCATACCGGCAATGATTCGTTTGTTGAGAATGGCATCTCGCCGTTGCCTGGCATCGATGGGCGGTTCGCAAGGCGCTTCTTGCCGGCCAACCACCACAAGTGGTCGAGGTGGCATTTTCATACCTGATGTGTCGGTGCTTTCCACGTCCATTACCGCAGCGGTGCTGCCCGGTAGATACGTGCGGACTTCAAGCTGCGTAAGCCGTTCACCAGCGGTGCAACTGAGCGTGGTGAAAGTGATGCGGCCTTCGCTGTCCTCGCAGCGGTGAACAGTGGTCGCGGTGCTGGCAAGAGGCAGGCAGAGTAGGGCGAGTAGCAGAAAACAGCGTGGACTCGATGACAATAGGGCGTCCTCCATGACGGTTATCGACAAGGGTAGTCGCTACATTTTGCGATGCCGGTGTGTTTTCTTTTCAGAATAAGTCGTCGCACTTCTATGGATCAGGAGCGCACTCAGGTTTGTCTCGCAAGCGCTTGTTCTAGCCATGATTTTTTAACGTTTAAAACCGTCAGGCGGTGTATCATTGCGCCCGTCAGCCCCGCCGGGGCTTTTGGAATACTTCCATGGACTTACCCAGTAGTTACTCAGTACCCCGTTTTTCCAATCATGAATTGACTGATTGATCCTTCCGGCGCGCCCCGCTGCTGGGAGTGGAGTTCGCCTATGACCGAAGTTGAAGTAAGAAAACCGCAAGACAGCCTGCAAGACCGCCTCGCTCAAGTCGTTGAGTTGCTGCAGCGCCAGCGTGTGGTCGAAGACCTGACTCATCGCCAGGAAGGTCCGCATAACGACCGGATCGAGAATCTGGTCCACCGGCAGAACCTCGTCGAGCTGCAGCGCAAGCTTGATGACCTGCACTCCGCCGACGTTGCCTACATTCTTGAAGCCTTGCCACTCGAAGATCGTCTGACGGTCTGGCAGTTGGTGAAGGCTGAGCGCGACGGCGACATCCTCCTCGAAGTGTCCGACTCGGTGCGGGAAACCCTGATCGCCGACATGGACGATCACGAACTCCTGGCGGCCGCCAAGGAGATGGACGCCGACGAACTTGCTGACCTGGCGCCCGAGCTGCCGCGAGACGTCGTTCACGAACTCATGGAGGCGCTCGATAGCCAACAGCGCGAGCGCGTGCGTTCGGCGCTGTCCTATGACGAAGAACAGGTCGGCGCACTGATGGACTTCGAGATGGTCACCATCCGCGAAGACGTCAGCCTCGAAGTGGTACTGCGCTACCTGCGTCGCCTCAAGGAGCTGCCGGGCCACACCGATAAATTGTTCGTGGTCGACTACGGCGGTGTGCTCAAGGGCGTGCTGCCGATCAAGCGACTGCTGGTCAATGATCCGGACAAACAGGTCGCGGACGTCATGGCCAATGATCCGGTGAGTTTCCATCCGGATGAAGATGCCTACGACGCAGCCCAGGCGTTCGAGCGTTATGACTTGATCTCGGCGCCGGTGGTCGACAAGAACGGCAAGCTGATTGGCCGTTTGACCATCGATGAAATGGTCGACCTGATCCGTGAAGAGAGCGAAAACGAAGTCCTCAACATGGCGGGTCTGCGCGAAGAAGAAGACATCTTCGCCTCGGTCTGGAAGTCCCTGCGTAACCGTTGGGCCTGGCTGGCGGTCAATCTGGTGACGGCGTTTGTCGCGTCCCGGGTGATCGGCCTGTTTGAAGGCTCGATCGAGAAGCTGGTGGCGCTGGCGGCACTGATGCCGATCGTGGCGGGTATCGGCGGCAACTCCGGCAACCAGACCATCACCATGATTGTGCGGGCGATGGCACTCGACCAGGTCAGCACCGGCAATACTTCGCGGCTGATGCGCAAAGAGTTGGCGGTGGGATTGATCAATGGACTGGTGTGGGGTGGCGTGATTGGTGTGGTGGCGTACCTGCTTTATGGCAGTTGGTCGCTGGGCGTGGTGATGACCGCCGCCATGACGCTGAACCTATTGCTGGCGGCGCTGATGGGGGTGTTGATCCCAATGACATTGGCGCGGCTGGGGCGTGATCCGGCAATGGGTGCCAGTGTGATGATCACGGCGATGACCGACAGTGGTGGCTTCTTCATCTTCTTGGGGCTGGCGACGATATTCTTGCTTTGAGACCGCTCCAAACAAAAACCCGCCAATTGGCGGGTTTTTTTGTGTCTGGGAATTTGCAGTAAGCAAACCATGGACGAAAAAAAGCCAGCGCTAGGCTGGCTTGAGTTGTTTGGGCTGAATCAGGAAGCGTCGGCTGCCAGTTCGGCGTCGTGAGCGATCAGCGAAACCAGTGCATTTTGCTGACGATGGGACAGTTGGCGGAAGCGTTGAAGCAATTCGCGTTCGTGCAAGGACAATTCAGGGCTGTCCAGGCGCATGCTCAGTTCTTCACCCAGTGCACCTTCCTGAATAAGGCTCTGCTCCAGGCGCGCGATGATTTCGGAGTTCATGCTGCGATGATGATTGCGAGCCACCTCGGCAATGCGTTCACGCATTCCGTCTGGCAGACGTACGACGAACTTGTCAGCCGTACGGCTGGAATAAATTGCCTGTTTCAATGGGCGCATATATTTAACCGGTTAGTTCAGGGAAGCGGTTCTCGGGATTAGCCGAACGATGTCTGGTAGGACAAGGTTTTCAGCCAAATGGTTCAACCTGAATTGTTAAGAGGCCCGCATCATGCCTCAAAGTAGCCAGATCATTGGCGTCAATTCTGTGACAAATATTGAACTGGATAAAGGCTTTATGCCAGCACCAATTATCAGAAATGCGGACTGGTTTGAAAAGTTTCCTGTGCCCGTATCACTGCCCGCGTCTGCAAACCTGACGGCACATGCGTGCGCATCCAAAGGTCGGCACACGGCGCAATGAATCTTGCGTCCCTACTGGTACAGGATAGTGGCAATTGGCCGATTTACTAGCGTAAAGGTGCCTGGAGAGGGGATTGCAGGATGGACGGCATATAACAATGCGCCTGAACGAGTGCAGGCGCGAAAGGAGATTCAGCGTAAAACAGGGTCAAACTTGATCCGGCGGCCGACGATCAGTGCGAACAAAAACATCACACTAAACACGCCGCTGGCGATCAGGGGCAAGGTAGCCGACGACCCGTGTGGCAGCGACCAATGGATCAGCCCGCTCACCAGTGCCAGGATCAAAAGCACTAAAGCTGATTTGGACATGTTTGCCTCCAACATTCGAAATTCAGAAAACTAACCGTTGAGATAACTCTGCAGTGGCCGGAGCGCTCTGGTCGTTGACAGTCAGCGCGTCGTCACTCATCACCGCCAGTTGTGCCAAGTGCTGCGGCGCAGTGTGCACAGGCGCCCCGTATACAACGTCGAGGGTTTCGGCATGCGGCATGAAATGAGTGCCCAAGAGCACCGTCAGGGCGGTGGCGTTGGCTAGCAGTAGGGCTCTGTTCATGACGCGACTCCTTTATTCTCTACAGAGGGATAAAGCAGTCGTCATGCCAACAAGTTATTTGTAAAAAAACCTATTAAAAACAATTAGTTATTGGTATTCCGAGGTGGCCTGTCATTGCATTGTGCAATGCCGCCAATTTCGCCGCGTTGCAAACTGCACGATGCTGTGGGGCCAGCACTCGCGAGGCAGTTTGTCTGCGGGGAAAAAGCCCTACGGACGACATGACAAAAGCGGACCCGACCGTTAACATGCACGCCGTCTCTCGCACCGCGTTTTCTTCGCGGTCGACCTGTGTCTCAGTAGCTCAATTGGATAGAGCATCCCCCTCCTAAGGGGAAGGTTGGCAGTTCGAACCTGCCCTGGGACACCACTTTCAAAGGCCTCACACGCATTCAGCCGAAGCCACCACCTTCGCCTCCAAAAACGCCTCCAAGCCCATCGCCCCAAACTCGCGTCCAATTCCCGATTGCTTCATTCCGCCAAACGGCGCGAGCAAGTCGGGAGCGATTCGATTAATCAGCACAGTGCCTGCCTGCAACCGCGCGGCAATCCGTAGGGCCCGCTGTGGTTGCGACGAAAACACATACGCCTGCAAGCCGTAGATCGAGTCATTGGCGATGTCGACGGCGTGGTCTTCGTCGTCGTAAGCGATAATCGAAAGCACCGGGCCAAAGATTTCCGCCTGGGCGATGTCCATGTCGTTGGTGACCTCGGCGAATACCGTGGGTTTGACGAAGAAGCCTTGCTCGAGGCCCAGCGGCCGGCCTTCGCCGCCAACGATCAAACGCGCACCTTGTTCTTGGCCGCGACGGATAAAACCCTGCACGCGCTCGTATTGCGCGCGGTTGACCAGGGGCCCGAGGTCGGTGGAAGGGGCATGCGGATCGCCGACGCGCAGGTTGCCGACGAAGGCTTGTACCCGTTCGATGACCTCGGTCAGTCGGCGGCGCGGCACCAGCAGTCGCGTACCCGCCACACAGGCCTGGCCGTTATTCATGAAAGCGGCGTTCACCGCCAAGGGAATGGCGTTGGTGAGGTCGGCATCTTCGAGGACCAGCGAAGCGGATTTGCCGGTCAATGCCAGACTGACCCTTTTCAGGGTGTCCAGGCCGGCGCGGGCAATGACTTTGCCGGTAGGGGTCGAGCCTGTGAAAGAGATTTTGCTGATCAACGCACTGCTGCTGATTTCGTCGCCGACGTCGTTGCCACGGCCGAGCAGGATGTTGAACACCCCGCCGGGCAAACCGGCGCGATGCAACGCGTCCGCCAGCACTTGGGTTTGGATAGGGCTCAATTCGCTGGGCTTGATCACCGACGCGCAGCCGGCGGCAATGGCCGAGGCCAGTTTGCTGCAGACAGTGCCGGCGGTGCTGTTCCAAGGGGCGATCAACCCGGCCACACCCACCGGTTCCATCATCACGCGGGTGGCGCCGATGTGCCGCGTGAGCGGGTAGTCGGCCAGTGTCTGCGCAGCGTTGGCAAAGCACTGCGAAGCGTATTGGCTGACCCACTGCGCGCGGGCCAGCGGTGCGCCGTATTCCTCGATGGCGCTGTCGCGAATCGGGTCGCTGCTCGCAAGCACTGCCGCTTGCAGGCTGCGGAGCATGTCGATCCGCTCGGCTTTACCGGTCTGGCCCAATGCCTGTTGCGCGCGATGTGCAGCGGCGATTGCGCGCTTGGCATCCTCACGGCTGCCCAGGATGGCAGTACCGATAACCTGTTCCGTTGCCGGATTGAGGCTCTGGACGACTTCTTTGCCACTGACCGGCACAAACGCGCCGTCGATGTATGCCTGATCAATCTTCCACATGGGTGTGTTCCTGATGGTTAGCGATGGGAAAGCACAGGAACAATTTAGGGACAGCGCAGTGTTTTGATAATAGGATCAAACACGGACGAGCTATTACGGTAAGCGGGACAATGTACAAAAGCGGTCTGACTGAACTGGAAGTGGTGCTCGCCGTCGCGAGACGCCAGGGTTTTCGTGCGGCGGCACTGGAGCTGGACATGTCGACTACTGCGGTCAGTAATGCGGTGGCCAGCCTGGAAGCGCGACTTGGTGCGCGGCTGTTCCATCGCACCACTCGCAGCGTGTCGCTGACCGAGGCTGGACAACGTTTCGTCGCGCAAATCGGCCCATCGGTGATCAACATCCAGGAAGCGATGGCCGCGGTGGCGGAACACACGGCGATCCCGAGCGGTACCCTGCGGATCAACAGTTCACTGGGGGCGGCGCTGATGGTGTTTGAACCGATCCTGTTGCGGTTCCTTCAGCGCTATCCAGCCATGACCGTGGACATCTCCACCGAAGGTCGATTGGTCGACATCATTGCCGAAGGGTTCGACGCTGGCCTGCGCGCCAGTTCGAAAGTGCCACAAGACATGATCCGCGTGCCGCTCACCCAAGAGGTTGCAATGAGGGTGGTGGCCTCTGCCGATTATTTCGCTCGCCAGCCAACCCCGCGAACGCCGGCGGATCTGGCCGAGCATTGCTGCATCCGCGCACGCATGCCCAGCGGCGTGCCGTCGCCCTGGAATTTCATTGAAGACGAGCAGGCGTTCAATCTTGATGTACCCGGCACCTTGGTGCTCGATTCGCCGATTCTGATGCTTGAGGCGGTGCGCCAAGGGCTCGGCCTGGCGCAGGTGGCCGAGTGGTACGTGGCCGATGACCTCGCCAATGGCCGCCTGATCTCAGTGCTGGAAGACTGGACGCCGCCCGCGCCGGGGCTGTCGCTTTATTATTCGGGCCATCGGCATGTGCCCGCCGGATTGCGCGCGTTGATCGAGCTGATTCATGAAGTCGGCGACCAGAACGAGGCGCTTCGGCTCTCTGAACAAAAACCAGCTCGATCAGTGCAGACAACTGCAAGATAAAACCGCTTGAAGGTCTGCTCAACGAGTCGGCCAAGTAGCGGCGGCAATCCGCATCATGTTTCCACCATAGATAGCGTGGATGTCCGCTTGTGTGTAGCCGAGACTCGTGAGTTGTCGAGCGACCTCGCCGAGCGTTGCTGGCTGCAACTGGGTATGCCCGGTCATTGGCCCATAGTGTTGATGTGGCCACCAGTCTTCTTGGTTCACGCCGGCGGGCAAATCGTCATGTTCAGGGCTCAACTCGGTGTCCAGGCCCAGGCCGATATGGCGTGTGCCGACGCGCTCCGCCAGATAGTCGATTTGTCGTACGAATGCCGCCACAGAAGCGGATGGATCGCCCAAGAAGATGCCCAGACCCGTCAGACCGATCACGCCACCCTGGGCCGCGCACGCGTGAATCTGTTCGTCATCGATAGTCCGAGGGTGGTCGTACAGAGCTTTGATGTTGGTGTGGGAGAAGATCGCCGGGCGCTGTGAAATGTCCATCGTCTCCAGGCTTGAGCGCTTGCTCGCGTGGGAACAATCGACGGTGATGCCAGCGCTGTTCATCGCGCCGACAACCTTGCGCCCCAGTGGACTCAAACCCATCCCCGCGCCATGGCATCCGCCGGCGCAATCGTTGTCCCTGTTGTAGGCCAGCAACATCTGGCGCACCCCGGAATGGGCGAACAGTTCGACCATGGCAGGGTCGCGCAGCAGCATGCTTGAACCTTCGAGGTCGAACGAAACCGCAAGCCTGCACTGCTGACGTGCCTGGAAGATATCGTCGAGGGTGCCCGCCAGCGCAAAGTCGTCCGGATGTTGATGCAGCCAGCTTCTGAAGCCCGCGATGACCCTGACCACCGTTTCGAAGGGTGTCATGTCCATGCCGACATTGACCGACACATGATGGAAACCGGCGTCGCGATAGCGCAACAGGCTGGACATGTCCTGCCCGGGAATCAACGGCAGGCACGCGTGGGCCTCCCATTGAATGAACGGTGTGGTGGTTTCTGCTGGCTTGGTCGTCATCTGTTCAACCGCTTCCCGTCCCGGCGTTGATTACAAATTCGCGCACCATGGCGCGTTGGCAATCTGCGCATCTTGCACTCCCAGGCCGGTTAAGTCTGCAAGGAGCGGCGAGAACATCAAGTGGTGCTCGCGCGCGCTTATGGTTCGCCATTTCTGGCCGATAACCTGGTCATGCCTTTGGGTTTACTTACGACTTGCCTGGAAATCTTCGATGCTGGCGTACCACCAAAAAAGCTTTTTGATCGTCGATGATTTCTCGGATTTCCGCAGTTCCGTGCGTTCGATGCTGCGCGAACTGGGGGTCAAGGACGTCGACACGGCAGACAGCGGCGAACAGGCGCTGCGCATGTGTTCGCAGAAGCGCTATGACTTCATTCTGCAGGATTACCACCTCGGCGACGGCAAGAAGAACGGTCAGCAAGTGCTCGAAGACTTGATGATCGAAAAACTGATCAGCCACGAAAGTGTGTTTCTGATGGTCACTGCCGAAAGCAGCCAAGCCATGGTGCTCAGCGCCCTGGAGCATGAGCCCGACGCTTATCTGACCAAACCGTTCAACCGTTCCGGGCTGGCCCAGCGCCTCGAACGCCTGGAGCAACGCAAGACTTTGCTCAAGCCGATCTTGCAGGCACTGGATCGCGGCAAACCGATGGAAGTGCTTAACGCCTGCATCGCCCTGTGCAAGGAAGATCCGCGCTACGGGCCGTTGTGCCTGCGCTACCGCGCCGACGCTCTGCGCGACATGAACCAGAACGAAGCGCTGGAGCGCCTGTACAACCAGATTCTCGCCGACCGTCCGCTGCCTTGGGCCTACGTCGGGCTGGGCCGCTTGCACTTCAAGCGCGGCCAGGTGTTGCAAGCCAAAGAGATCTACGAAAAAGCCCTGAAAGCCTTCCCAATGATGCCGGCGCTGTACGACGGCATGGCCGAAGTCATGGTGGTGGAGAACGACACCAAGGGCGCGCAGCGGGTGCTGGAAGAAGCCGTGCGTCTGTCGCCGCTGGCGGTACGTCGCCAGGCGCAACTGGGCAAACTGGCGATGACCAACGAAGACTTCGAGACCGCCTCCCGGGCGTATCGGCAAGCGGTGTCGCAAGGCGCGCAGTCGCGGTTCAAGGATGCCGAAAGCAACCTCGGCCTGGCTCACGCCTTGATCAGCAAGGGCAGCGACAAAGGCCTGGACACCCGCACGCGTCTGGAAATCAACACCACGCTGAGCGTGGTGGCCAAGGAAAACCCGGCCGATCCTGGCCTGCAGATCCGCGCGCGTTTGATGAAGGCCACCAGCCTGTTGCTCAATGACGCCGAGACTGCCGAAAAACTCACCGAACAAGCCATGTTGCGCCTCGAAGGCATGGAGCAATTCATGAGCCCCGAGGCCGCGTTGCTGGTGGCCAAGCAATTGCAGATGCTCGGCCAGGACAAGGCCGGCGCCTCGATGCTGAAGAACTGCGCGGAAATCTACGGCGACGACCCGGTGGTGATGCAAAGCATCGCCAAGCTCACCGACGACCCGGAAATCCTCAGTTCCAGCAACGCCGCCGCCGAGCTCAACCGCGAAGGCGTGCGGGTCTACAAGACCGGCAATCTGCCCGAAGCGCGGACCTTGTTCCGCCGTGCGCTGACGATGCAGCCGAAAAACATCAGTATTGCCTTGAACATGGCGCAATCACTGCTGCACGGCACCGACACCAGCGTTGCGTCGGCGGAGCTGGAAGAATGCCGGGGCTGCTTGAAAATGGTGGGCATGATGCCCGACACGGACGCGCGCTACCCGCGTTACCAGAAGCTGAAAATAAAGGCGTTTGGCGAATGAGCGAACAGAATCAAGGACTGGATTTTTCCACGGTGATTGCCTCCACTGTCCACGACATGAAGAACTCTCTGGCGATGCTGATGCAGGCACAGGCGCAATGGCTGGCGCGCCTGCCGGAGCCCGAGCGCCTGACGCCGGAGCAAGGGGTGATCGACTTCGAATTCGCGCACCTCAATACCATGCTTGTGCAGTTGCTGGGGCTGTACAAACTCGGCGTCAATCAGTTGCCGATGCAGCCGGACTACCACGAGCTCGACGACTTCATCGAAGCGCAACTGGCCTGTCACCAAGAGGTGTTCAGCAGCCGAGGCATCGTCGCTACCTATGAAGTCGACCCGCTGAGCCCGCTGGGGTTCTTCGATCGCGAGCTGGTGGCGTCGGTGCTGGCCAACAGCATCAACAACGCCATCCGCCATGCCCGCCACGCCTTGTTGATCAGCGTGCACGACCACGGCGGGCAAACCGTACTGACCATCAACGATGATGGCGCCGGCTACCCGGCGCAGATGATCGAACGTCAGGATGAATACGTGCAAGGCATCAATCAGAGCAGCGGCAGCACCGGCCTGGGCCTGTACTTTGCGGGGCGCATTGCCGAACTGCATCAGCGCAACGGTGTGCGCGGTCATACCCGGATCGCCAATGGCGGGCCGCTGGGTGGCGGGTTGTTCAGCCTTTATCTGCCCTGACGCCGGGCATTATCGTTTCAGCTGCGGCCAAGCCCTGATCCAGAGCGCTATTTGCGTTGCGCTGCTTGAAATACTGAACAGCCGAAGCCTATTTTGTACGGGTCGCCGTTCGCGGCTGGTACAACAACAAGGATTGCGTCATGACAACCGATGGCCAGTGTTCACTCGCGCAGCGATTGACCGGCGTTGATGAGATTGAATGTGTCACGCCGGATTTGAATGGCGTGCCACGGGGCAAAGTAATGACCGCCGAAGGCTTTCTCGAAGGCCGGCGCCTGCAACTGGCGCGCGGCGTGCTGCTGCAATGCATCATGGGCGGTTACCCGGCGGCGAAGTTTTACGGCAGCGACGACGGTGACCTGGCGCTGGTCGCCGATCCACAGCAAATCCATCGTCTGCCCTGGAGCAACGAACCCCGCGCATTGGCTATTTGCGACGCTGACGAATTGAGCGGCGAACCCTCGCCTTTGTCGACCCGCGGCCAACTCAAAGCGGTGATCGCCCGTTACGCCGCTCGTGGCCTGGCGCCGGTGGTGGCGACCGAGCTGGAGTTCTTTGTGTTCGCGCCGAACACCGACCCGAACCTGCCGTTCCAGCCGCCGCTGGGCCTGGATGGCCGGCGCGAGGACGGGCAGTCGGCGTTCAGCGTCAGCTCCAACAACGGGCTGCGGCCGTTTTTCAGCGAAGTCTATAAAAGCATGGCCGCGTTGGGCTTGCCCCGCGACACTTTTATGCACGAGATGGGCGTCAGCCAGTTCGAGATCAATCTGCTGCACGGCGATCCGCTGCTGCTGGCCGACCAGACATTCCTGTTCAAGCACCTGCTGAAGGAAGTCGCACTCAAGCACGGCTTGACCGTGGTCTGCATGGCCAAGCCGCTGGCGCACACGCCAGGCAGTTCGATGCATATTCATCAAAGCGTGGTGGATGCGGTCAGTGGTCGTAACGTGTTCAGCGACGAGGTGGGCGAGCCGACGGCGATGTTCCGCCACTTCATCGGCGGGCAGCAGGCCGGCATGGCCGACTTGACCGCGCTGTTTGCGCCGAACGTCAATTCGTATCAGCGGCTGTGCCACCCGTTCGCTTCGCCGAACAATGCCTGCTGGTCCCATGACAACCGCTCCGCCGGCTTGCGCATACCGGCCAGTGCACCGGTGGCGCGGCGGGTCGAGAACCGTTTGCCGGGCGCTGACGCCAATCCGTATCTGGCCATCGCTGCCAGTTTGGCGGCGGGGCTGTACGGCATCGAGCATGAGCTTGAGCCCTCGGCGCCGATCCAGGGCGAGTTCGTGGTGCCGGATAATCTTTCGCTGCCATGTACCTTGCATGCCGCCCTTGAACGTCTGACTCGTAGCCCATTGGCCAGGGAACTGTTCGGCGCTGAGTTCATCGAAGGCTACATCGCTTCGAAGACCCTGGAGTTAACCAGTTTCTTTAACGAAATAACTCCCTGGGAACGGCGTGTTCTTGCGGCCCAGGCATAACGAACCGTCGCCGTCGGGCTATCGTTGAGGTAGACCGATACTTACTGCAAGGAGCCGCTCGGAAAACCGATGCGCGAAATCTGGAAATCCTTTCGAGCGCTCTATTTTGCCTCGCTGATGATGTTGATCGGCTCAGGCCTGTTGAGTACCTATCTCGCCCTGCGCCTGGCCGCTGATCACGTTGATGGTCTGTGGGTCGGTGCGTTGATGGCGGCCAACTATTTCGGCTTGGTGCTGGGCGGCAAGATCGGCCACCGGTTGATCGCCCGAGTCGGGCACATTCGTGCGTATTCGGCCTGTGCCGGGATCGTCGGTGCCGCGGTGCTGGGCCACGGCCTGGTGGATTATCTGCCGGCGTGGCTGTTTCTGCGGATGATCGTCGGCCTGGGCATGATGTGCCAGTACATGGTCATCGAGAGCTGGCTCAATGAGCAGGCCGAGGCCAAGCAGCGCGGGCTGGTGTTCAGCGGCTATATGATCGCCTCGTATTTGGGGCTGGTACTGGGTCAGTTGATTCTGGTCATGCACCCGTCGTTGGGTCTTGAATTGCTGATGCTGGTGGCGCTGTGTTTCGCCTTGTGCCTGGTGCCGGTGGCACTGACCCGGCGGATTCACCCGGCGCCGTTGCGTCCGGCGCCGATGGAGCCGCGCTTCTTCATGAAGCGTGTGCCGCAGTCGCTGAGTACCGTGTTGGGCGCCGGTCTGATCGTTGGCTCGTTTTACGGTCTGGCGCCGTTGTACGCTTCGCAGCAAGGGCTGAGCACCGAGCAGGTCGGTCTGTTCATGGGTAGCTGCATTTTCGCCGGGCTGGTGGTGCAGTGGCCGCTGGGCTGGTTGTCCGATCGTTATGATCGAGCGCTGCTGATCCGCTGCTTCGCCCTGTGCCTGGCGGTGGCTGCGCTGCCGCTGGCCATCCTGTCGCAGGTGCCGCTGGAGGTGCTGTTTATAGCGGGGTTCCTCTGCTCGCTGGTGCAGTTCTGCCTTTATCCGTTGGCGGTGGCGTTCTCCAATGACCATGTCGAGGGCGATCGCCGGGTCTCGCTGACCGCCATGCTGCTGGTGACCTACGGCATCGGGGCGAGCATCGGGCCGTTAGTGGCGGGGGTGCTGATGAAGTTGTTCGGCAGCCAGATGCTCTACGCGTTCTTCAGCTTCTTTGCATTGGTGCTGGTGTGGCGAATCCGCCCGAAAGCCGTGACCAACCTGCATCAGGTCGACGATGCGCCCTTGCATCACGTGGCGATGCCCGACAGCATGTCGAGTTCGCCGCTGGTGGCGGCACTCGATCCGCGGGTCGACGAGCAGATTGTCCAGGATCAGATGTGTACCCAAGCCACGGGCGAACCAGACGCCGAGCCCGCCGCTGATGGCGAGTCGGAAGCAGAGGTTGAGTGGCAAGGCCAGGCGACCGATGAAGAGCCGCCTGAGCCGGAGACACCAGACTTCACCCAAGCGCGGCCCTGATCCCGCGCTAAACCCTCAGGCATAAAAAAACGGGCAGTCCCCGCAAAGGACTGCCCGTTTTTTTTGAGCTGCTCGAATCACATGTCGTCTTTATCGAACCGTCGCGCTTCGCGCTGCAGCTGATAAACGAAACGTTCAACCTGACGCTGTACCTGGCCACTCATGTTGTGGAAGCGCACGCCGGCGAAGGTGGTGTCGATGCGCTCTTCGAAATGCAGGTAACGCAGCTCGACCGGCGCCACCATGCTGCCGAACGGCAGATCAGCGGTGAAGCGATCGTAAACCTGGCCCAATTGCAGGCGGCTGGTGATGTCGCCGTCGAAGCGCAGCTTGCAGCCGGTGGCAGAGATGTCCAGCAGTTTGCCCCGGATTGGCGCCTTGAGCTTTTCGCCGCCCAGTTCGATGCTCACCAGGTCGGTAAGTTTAAGCGCGGCGCGGAAGGCGTTGCGGCGTTGGTGGTAGACCACTTCGTCGGGCAGCGTGCCACGGTAGCAGCGCGCCCCCCCGAATTCGCCGATGTCGAGCGTGCCGTTGCTGTCCCAGGCGACGCGCACGCCGTCATGGAAGCCTTCGATCCGGTACGGCTCGCCGGCCAGCAGAAAGCGCTCACCGTCACGGGGAATCATTTCGTCGAGGGCGATCTGGTTGCTGTCACGGTCAACGTTCACCAGGTAGCTCTGAAAGCGCTGGCTGCGTTCGTGGAAGGTAATGATCAGAGGATCGTGGCTTTCTTGCAGCATGCGCAGAGTGTTGGAAATTTCCAGCGCCGTGGAAAGCACCTTGGGCGGTTGCGGAGCATCATCCGCGTTTAAGGCGTTGAACACGTTCAGTCACTCTCCAGACAAAATACGACTTCCAAGAGCCAGCATTTTGCCAGCATGTTGCGCGCTTTGAATAGAGCGCGCTCATTTACGTGATATGTCAGGCTTGGCTGAGCGGGCGTGGTTTGGCCATGTTGGCGGTCGAGCCACGGGCATCGTAGAGGGTCGGCGGTTCGCCACCATTGAGGATTTTCAACTGATTGGCCGTGGCGGCCTGCTGCACCTGGATCGAGCGGCCATTGAGGGTGTTGATGTCCTGGCAGGCGTTGAGCAGGCGAGTCAATTCATCGCTGCTGCTGAGCAACTGTTCGCCAATGTCGGAGTGACTGGCGAGTTGCTCGAGGCCCTGGCGGGTCGGCGGCAGGTTCAGGCTGACCAGCAGTTCACTGCGCTTGCGGCCATGCTGTTCGAGCAACACGATCATCGCCTGCTTCTGCGCCAGAATGTCCTCGAGTTGAGGCATGTCGCGACCGTGCAGGGCGAGCGACTCGGTCTGCAGCAGCTCCAGCAAATACTGCGCTGGGGCAAAGTCGTCGGTGATCAGTTGCAGTAGATTAGTGTCGTGCATGGCTGGCCTTGGTTTTTAAGCGTCCAAAAGCCTGGCGCCGGCCGGGGCCTTAGCGCTGGGCTTCGAAGTTGAGCAGTTTGCTGGCTACACGGTTGCTGTCGACTTTGTAGCTGCCATCGGCGATGGCTGCTTTCAACTCGGCGACACGCGCCTTGTCGATCGCAGGTTGATCGCGCAGCTTGTCAGTGACCTTCTGCAACTGCTGAGCCTCATTGCTGAGGTGTACCGATTCCCCGCTCTTGGCGGCAGCGGCCTGTTCGGCCGGGCTATTCAGCGTCGCGGACTTGTCGGTTTCTCCGAGATCCTTGCTGGCGCTGGTACGCGTACTGCCTGTGAGTGACGGGGAGCTGTTTAAACGGCTGAAATCGATGACCATGATTGAAAACCTCTGGATATTTGGACGCTTGCCATGTTTTCGGCCATACCCCGAAAAACTTTAGGCTCATTTATCAATGAGCGTGCGCACGTCAGCGCTTGCCAGCATGGGCCACAGTTTAGGGAACAGCCGGGCTGCGCGCCAGTCGTCCATCCGGTCTTCTACATAGACACCTGCACCTGTCCCGGCGCGGTCACTTGCGCCTTGATCACCCGTTGCGAATTAAGGTTCTTGACTCGTATTTGCTCGCTCATGCCGCCGTTGGCGAGGGCTTCGCCGGGCATCCGCACGCTGAGCGTGCCGCTGCGGGCGGTGATCACCACCTGGTCACCTTTGCGGATCACTTCGGCTTGTTCGATGTGCACTTGGGTAATCACTTGATCATTGACCGTTGGTCGGGTCAATCGCTGCCCGATCGCCTGGTCCACCGACGTCAGGTAACCCTGGCTGATCAGGCTGATGTCGCGTTCACGCATGGCCACGTCCCCGGGCTCGATAATCCCCGCGCGTTTCAGCGGCCGGACGGTCACCACGACATCGCGAAACAGGCGGACTTGAGCGGGCACGAACACGGTCCAGGGCGACACGCCGTCGCAACGCAGCTTCACCGTGACCCGGCCAATCGGGGTCGCCGGGCTCTCCAGGGTCGCTGTCAATTCCTTGTCGCAGGCAGGCATGCGCATGCGCGGATCGAGCTGATTCACCTGGATTTCATAGCGACCTTCCGTTTGACTGGTGGCCAGATAGTCCTCTACGGTGAATTCAAGAAAGCCCTGGGTGACGCCGATAAGTAGATCAGGCAGGGTGACCGAGTCCGCAAGGGCAGGGCCGCCAGCGTTAAACAGAACGAGCGCCGTCGCCGCACACAGCCATTGGCGGCCAGCGGAGGTCAGGCGTCGAAAAAATGTCGTTTGTGCGTTCATGACAAGTTAAAAAGCAAGCGCCGTGCCGTTTAGTGATGAATGTGCGTCGCAACACACTTAGCGTTGGTTGGGGAGTCTGGCATGGCGGGTGTAATGGATTCGGTAAACCAGCGCACACAGCTGGTGGGGCAGAATCGCCTGGAGTTGTTGTTGTTCCGTCTTGACGGCCAGCAGCTCTACGGGATCAACGTATTCAAGGTGCGCGAGGTGCTGCAATGCCCGAAGCTGACGTTGATGCCCAAGTCCAGTCCTGTCGTGTGCGGGGTGGCAAATATTCGTGGGGCGACCATTCCGATTCTTGATTTGGCCATGGCCACCGGTTCTGGCCGGTTGCTCGACCAAAGCAATCCGTTCGTGATCATCACCGAGTACAACACCAAGACCCAGGGGTTTTTGGTGCGCTCGGTGGAGCGCATCGTCAACATGAACTGGGAAGAGATCCATCCACCGCCCAAGGGCACTGGTCGGGATCATTACCTGACCGCTGTGACTCGGGTGGACAATCAGTTAGTCGAAATCATCGACGTCGAGAAAGTGCTGGCGGAAGTCGCGCCCACTCCGGAAGCGATTTCGATCGGTGTGGTGGACGTTGAAACCCAACACAAGGCGCTGTCGCTGCGGGTGCTGACGGTTGATGACTCGTCGGTGGCGCGCAAGCAGGTGACCCGTTGCCTGCAAACGGTCGGCGTCGAAGTGGTGGCGTTGAACGATGGGCGGCAAGCGCTGGATTACCTGCGCAAACTGGTCGATGAAGGCAAGAAGCCGGAAGAAGAGTTCCTGATGATGATTTCCGACATCGAAATGCCGGAAATGGACGGGTACACCCTGACGGCGGAAATCCGCAACGACCCGCGCATGCAAAAGCTGCATATCATCCTGCATACTTCGTTGTCCGGCGTGTTCAACCAGGCGATGGTCAAGAAAGTCGGTGCTGATGACTTCCTGGCCAAATTTCGCCCGGATGACCTGGCATCCCGCGTCGTCGAGCGGATCAAAGCAGCAGACATCAGCTAGGGGCCTTTTGCCGCTGGCGATCAACACGAGTAAGAGGCGGCATCATTGTCTACGGGTAATTTGGATTTCGAACAATTCCGGGTCTTCCTGGAAAAAGCCTGTGGCATTTTGCTCGGTGAAAACAAGCAGTACCTGGTCTCGAGCCGCCTCAATAAGTTAATGGAGCAGCAGGGCATCAAGTCGCTGGGCGAGTTGGTGCAGCGCATCCAGACCCAGCCGCGCAGCGGTTTGCGCGAGATGGTGGTGGACGCCATGACCACCAACGAAACCCTGTGGTTTCGCGACACCTATCCGTTTGAAGTGCTGAAGAACAAAGTCTTGCCGGAAGCGATCAAGGCAGCGCCAGGCCAGCGCCTGCGGATCTGGTCGGCGGCGTGTTCGTCGGGCCAGGAACCGTTTTCGCTGTCGATGTCGATCGACGAGTTCGAACGGGTCAATCTCGGCCAGTTGAAGATGGGCGTGCAGATCGTTGCCACCGACCTGTCAGGCACCATGCTCAACAACTGCAAGACCGGCGAGTACGACAGCCTGGCGATCGGTCGAGGTTTGTCGCCCGAACGCCTGCAGCGCTACTTCGACCCGAAAGGGCCAGGACGCTGGGCGATCAAGGCGCCAATCAAAAGCCGCGTGGAATTCCGCTCGTTCAACCTGCTGGACAGCTACGCCAGCCTGGGCAAATTCGACATCGTGTTCTGCCGCAACGTGTTGATCTACTTCTCCGCCGAGGTGAAGAAAGACATCCTGCTGCGCATCCACAGCACCTTGAAGCCGGGAGGCTATTTGTTCCTTGGTGCGTCGGAAGCGCTGAACGGTTTGCCGGATCATTACCAAATGGTCCAGTGCAGCCCGGGGATTATTTATCAGGCGAAATGATTCGTTGGCGGCATTGCAAAACGGGAGTCCTCAGGGGCTCCCGTTTTTTTTGCCTGCGATTTCCCCGGCAGCACCGTCCCCTCGTGGGAGCAAGCCTGCTCGCGAATGCAGTCTGTCATTCAACGAGGATGTCGACTGACACGCCATCTTCGCGAGCAGGCTTGCCCCCACAGGAGGAGGGCTTGGCGCTGGCGAAAGCGGCAGAAAAGCGGCATCTGGCGGAAGCCCATTGCCGCTTTTCTGGCATTGCCGCCTTGCCACTTCCCGGCAAAGCCCCGGTTTATGGGGCTTCAGTGGTTTGGCACGCGGCTTGCTATATCCCTGATACGAAAAATCAGGTCACCCGAAGGTTTCCCGACATGAGCATCAGCTTCGATAAAGCGCTCGGTATCCACGAACAAGCCCTGGGCTTCCGCGCCCAGCGTGCTGAAGTCCTGGCCAACAACATCGCCAACGCCGACACCCCGAACTACAAGGCTCGGGACCTGGACTTCTCGAAAGTGCTCGCCGAGCAGAACGAGAAGACCAAGGGGGGCAAGTTCGCCCTGAACATGACCAACAGCCGTCATATCGAGGCCGAAGGCGTGGGCAACGGCGGCGAATCGCTGATGTACCGCACGCCGATGCAACCGTCGATCGACCAGAACACCGTTGATGCGCAACTTGAACAGTCCAACTACGCGGAAAACGCCGTGGGCTTCCAGGCCAGCTTCACCATGCTCAACAGCAAATTCAAAGGGCTGGTTTCAGCCCTGCGCGGGGAGTAATTCATGTCACTTGCCAGTGTTTTCAACATCGCCGGTAGCGGCATGAGCGCCCAGACCACGCGTCTCAACACCGTGGCCTCGAACATTGCCAACGCCGAAACCGTGTCGTCGAGCATCGACCAGACCTACCGCGCCCGTCACCCGGTGTTCGCCACCATGTTCCAGGGCGGCCAAACCGGCGGCAGCGATTCGCTGTTCCAGAACCAGGATGCCGCCGGCCAAGGCGTGCAAGTGCTGGGCGTGGTCGAAGACCAGAGCAACCTCGATGCGCGTTACGAGCCGAACCATCCCGCGGCGGACGAGAAGGGTTATGTCTACTACCCGAACGTCAACGTGGTTGAAGAAATGGCCGACATGATTTCCGCCAGCCGTTCGTTCCAGACCAACGCTGAAATGATGAACACCGCCAAAACCATGATGCAGAAGGTCCTGACCCTCGGTCAGTGATAAGGGGCGACACAAATGAGTGTGACCGATACCACCGGCGGCGTAAGCATCAAGGATGTCCTGGCTAACTCCTATAAAGCCCCGGCCACCACTAACGACGCGATCTCTTCGGCGACCAGCACGGCTACCGGTAGTCAGACCCTGGGCAAGGACTCGTTCCTGAAGCTGCTGGTGACCCAACTCAACAACCAGAACCCGCTCGATCCGCAGGACAACGGCGAGTTCGTGGCACAACTGGCGCAGTTCAGCAGCCTGGAAGGCATCACTACCCTGAACGACTCGGTGAAGAACATCTCCGATGCGTTCGGCTCGTCGCAAGCGCTGCAGGCGTCGTCGCTGGTGGGCCGTTCGGTGATCATCAAGACCGACAAGACCGTGGTCGACACGTCGAAGACCATGGACGGCACTGTGGTGGTCCCGGAGTCGGGCGATCCGCTGACCGTGACCATCAACGTCAAGGATGCCGACGGCAAAGCCGTGCGCTCGATCGTCCTGGAGAAGCAGAACGGCGGCGTCACCGATTTCAAGTGGGACGGCAAGAACGAAGCAGGCGAAGTGGCCCCGGCGGGCAGCTACACCTTTACCGCCACCACCACCATCGACAGTCAGTCGGTGGCGTTGGACACCTACCTGCCCGCGACCGTCAACAGCGTCACCATGATTCCTGGCGAAGAGTTAATGCTGAACCTGGCCGGCCTCGGCAAGGTGGGCATCTCCAACGTTCAAACCATTGGTAAGTAGAGCCGACTAACCCGGCACAAAGGAGTGGAATATGTCTTTCAATATCGGCCTTAGCGGTCTCTATGCAGCCAACAAACAACTGGACGTGACCGGTAACAACATCGCCAACGTGGCGACCACCGGTTTCAAATCGTCCCGTGCGGAATTCGAAGACGTGTACTCGGCCACCCGCTTGGGTACCGGCAGCAAAACCGTCGGTAACGGCGTGCGCCTGGCTAACGTTTCCCAGCAGTTCGGCCAGGGCGACGTGAGCAACACCGGCAACGTGCTGGACATGGCGATCCAGGGCAACGGCTTTTTCGTGATGAGCGACAACGGTTCCCTTAGCTACACCCGTGCCGGTGCATTTAAGGTCGACCCGGAAAACTTCATCGTCGACAACAATGGCAACCGCTTGCAGGGTTACGGCGTCGATGGCAACGGCAAGATCATCAACGGCATCCTGACTGACCTGAAGATCGACACTTCGAGCCTCAGCCCGAAACCGACGGCCAACATCAACCAGACGTTGAACCTGAACTCCTCGGATCCGCTGCCGGCAATCACCCCGTTCGCTGTTAACACCCCGGGCAGCTACAACAGCCTGATCACCACTCAGGTGTTCGACACCCAGGGCAACTCGCACAGCATGGACCAGTACTACGTGAAGGGCGCTGCGCCGAACACCTGGACGGTCTACACCTACATGGATGGCGACCGCACCCCGAGCAACCCGTTGACCCCGCCACCGGGCACGCCGCTCACCGCCGAGATCGTGTTCAAGCCCGATGGCAGCATCGACACCATGACCTCCACTGGCTGGACCCAGGTCGGGAACAAGCTGACCATGACTGGCTGGGTGCCGGGCGTGGTCATTGACAAAGCAACTAACCCGCCAACCTGGGCGGCCAACGGTTCGGCCGCGGCAGCAGGCGGCGTGACGCTCAACATGGCCAGCACCACGTCCTACAACCTGGCGACGGCGCGGACCTTCCAAAGCCAGGATGGTTACGCCACCGGGCAGATTTCCAGCCTGACCATCAGCTCCAGCGGTGTTCTGACCGCCACGTTCAGCAACAAGCAGACCAAGGCCATCGGCCAGGTCGCCGTTGCGAGCTTCGCCAACGAGCAAGGCTTGCAGCCGATTGGCGGCACAGCGTGGAAAGAGACCTTCGATTCGGGCCTGGCCGGTATCGATGCGCCGAAGACCGGTACGTTGGGTTCGATCGTTGCGAACTCGTTGGAAGAGTCGAACGTTAACTTGACCAATGAGTTGGTGGATTTGATCAAGGGGCAAAGTAACTATCAGGCGAATGCGAAGACTATTTCTACGCAGAGCACGATTATGCAGACGATTATTCAGATGACTTGATGTCTGGGTGATGGGCAAGGGACCCCTCTTTTTGAGGGGTTTTTTGTGTTTTGGGTGGGGGATTTGGGTGTATATCCGTTGCTGCGGTAACGGCTGCTTAGGGTTGCGCCCTTACGGCGCCTTACTTTGGCAAACGCCCCAAAGTAAGCAAAGGTCTCGCCCCTGACGTCCGGCTCCTCGCCTAGGCTCGGAGTACCTTCGCTCCGGCATTCATCCGGGGGCATCGCCCTCCGGTTGGCTTCGCTGGCACCTGCATGCGATGAGCATGACTGCGTCATGCGGCGCTGCGCGCCAATCCCCGGATAAACACCTCCACTCAGCCTTCCGACGGGGCGGGTGGATCAAAAGCAGAGCAAGATCAAGATCAAAAGCGCGGCGAGCTGACACTCGGCCTGATGGATGTACACAACTGTTTCGGACATCCCCGAACCCTGTGGGAGCTGCGGTGCGACGATTCGACTTGCCAGCGATGGCGGCCTGACAGCTAACCAGTCACTACCAGATGTACGCCAATCCAAATTGTGGGAGCGAGCCTGCTCGCGAAGGCGGCCGCACTTCCCCCACACCGTCACCTGACCCACCACTTCCCCCCAGCCAAAAGAAAACCCCCGACAAACCAGAGGTCTGTCGGGGGTTCCATGTCAGCGCTGTTCAGCGCCAACCAGGCTCAGCTTATTGGCAAGCTTCGCAATCCGGCTCGTCGATGGCGCAAGCCTTTGGCACTGGAGCCGGGCCGGCTGGAGCGGCCAGGACCGAGTCGTCGCCGTGGTTGCCGCCGCTGGAAACAGCGTTGAGCTTGCCGGTGTTGATGGTCGACTTCTCGGTGCTGGTCGCGGCCAGGGCACGGAGGTAGTAGGTGGTTTTCAGGCCACGGTACCAAGCCATGCGGTAGGTCACGTCCAGTTTCTTGCCCGAAGCGCCGGCGATGTACAGGTTCAGCGACTGCGCCTGGTCGATCCATTTCTGGCGACGGCTGGCGGCGTCGACGATCCACTTGGTGTCGACTTCGAACGCGGTGGCGTAGAGCTCTTTGAGTTCTTGCGGGATGCGCTCGATCTGCTGCACCGAACCGTCGTAGTACTTCAGGTCGTTGATCATCACCGAGTCCCACAGACCGCGGGCTTTCAGGTCGCGGACCAGGTACGGGTTGATCACGGTGAATTCGCCCGACAGGTTCGATTTCACGTAGAGGTTCTGGTAAGTCGGTTCGATCGACTGCGACACGCCGGTGATGTTGGCGATGGTGGCGGTCGGTGCGATGGCCATGATGTTGGAGTTACGAATGCCTTTCTGCACACGGGCGCGAACCGGTGCCCAGTCCAGGGATTCTTTCAGGTCAACGTCGATGTATTTCTGGCCACGCTGTTCGATCAGGATCTGTTGCGAATCCAGCGGCAGGATGCCTTTGGACCACAGCGAACCCTGGAACGTCTCGTAGGCACCGCGCTCGTCGGCCAGGTCGCAGGAGGCCTGGATCGCGTAGTAGCTGACCGCTTCCATGGACTTGTCGGCGAAGTCGACGGCGGCGTCGGAACCGTAAGGAATGTGCTGCAGGTACAGCGCATCCTGGAAGCCCATGATGCCCAGGCCAACCGGACGGTGCTTGAAGTTGGAGTTCTTCGCTTGCGGCACCGAGTAGTAGTTGATGTCGATCACGTTGTCGAGCATGCGCACGGCGGTGTTGACGGTACGTTCCAGCTTGGCGGTGTCGAGCTTGCCGTTGACGATGTGGTTCGGCAGGTTGATCGAGCCCAGGTTGCAAACGGCGATCTCGTCCTTGTTGGTGTTCAAGGTGATCTCGGTGCACAGGTTCGAGCTGTGAACCACGCCCACGTGCTGCTGCGGGCTGCGCAAGTTGCACGGGTCTTTGAAAGTCAGCCATGGGTGGCCGGTTTCAAACAGCATGGAGAGCATTTTGCGCCACAGGTCTTTGGCCTGGATGGTCTTGAACAGCTTGACCTTGCCCGGGTACTCGGTGAGGGCTTCGTAGTACTCGTAGCGCTCTTCGAATGCCTTGCCGGTCAGGTCGTGCAGGTCCGGTACTTCGGATGGCGAGAACAGAGTCCACTTGCCGTCGTCGAAGACACGCTTCATGAACAGGTCAGGGATCCAGTTGGCGGTGTTCATGTCGTGGGTACGACGGCGATCATCACCGGTGTTCTTACGGAGCTCGATGAACTCCTCGATGTCCATGTGCCAGGTTTCCAGGTAGGCACACACGGCGCCTTTGCGCTTGCCACCCTGGTTCACGGCGACGGCGGTGTCGTTCACCACTTTGAGGAACGGCACGACGCCCTGGGATTTGCCGTTGGTGCCCTTGATGTAAGAGCCCAGTGCGCGGACCGGGGTCCAGTCGTTGCCCAGGCCGCCGGCGAATTTCGACAGCATGGCGTTGTCGTGGATCGCGCCGTAGATGCCCGACAGGTCGTCCGGCACGGTGGTCAGGTAGCAACTCGACAGCTGTGGACGCAGGGTGCCGGCGTTGAACAGGGTAGGGGTCGAGGACATGTAGTCGAAGGACGACAACAGGTTGTAGAACTCGATGGCGCGGTCTTCTTTCTGCTTCTCTTCGATCGCCAGGCCCATGGCCACGCGCATGAAGAAGATTTGCGGCAGTTCGAAGCGGATACCGTCCTTGTGGATGAAGTAACGGTCGTACAGGGTTTGCAGGCCCAGGTAAGTGAACTGCTGGTCGCGTTCGTGGTTGATCGCCTTGCCGAGTTTTTCCAGGTCGAAAGACGCGAGGATCGGGTTCAGTAATTCGAATTCGATACCCTTGGCGATGTAGGCCGGCAGCGCCTTGGCGTACAGGTCGACCATTTCGTGGTGGGTCGCGCTTTCGGCAACGCCGAGGAAGCCCAGGCCTTCGGCGCGCAGGGTGTCCATCAGCAGGCGAGCGGTGACGAACGAGTAGTTCGGCTCACGCTCGACCAGGGTACGGGCGGTCATCACCAGGGCGGTGTTGACGTCGGTCAGGGCCACGCCGTCGTACAGGTTTTTCAGGGTTTCGCGCTGGATCAGGTCGCCGTCGACTTCTTCCAGGCCTTCGCAGGCTTCGGTGACGATGGTGTTCAGGCGCCCCATGTCGAGTGGCGCGAGGCTGCCGTCGGCGCGGGTGATGCGGATCGACGGGTGCGCCTGGACCGCTTCTTCGGCCGGGCTGCGGACGGCGCGTTCCTTGGAACGGGCGTCACGGTAGATCACGTAGTCGCGGGCAACTTTCTGCTCGCCGGCACGCATCAGGGCCAGTTCGACCTGGTCCTGGATTTCTTCGATGTGGATGGTGCCGCCCGACGGCATGCGGCGCTTGAAGGTCGCGGTGACCTGTTCGGTCAGGCGCGCCACGGTGTCGTGGATTCGCGACGAGGCGGCAGCGGTGCCGCCCTCAACTGCGAGAAATGCTTTGGTGATCGCGACGGTGATTTTGTCAT
Source organism: Pseudomonas rhizozeae (assembly GCF_031583775.1). Classification (NCBI taxonomy): domain Bacteria; kingdom Pseudomonadati; phylum Pseudomonadota; class Gammaproteobacteria; order Pseudomonadales; family Pseudomonadaceae; genus Pseudomonas; species Pseudomonas rhizozeae. The sequence goes on along the minus strand of NZ_JAVLSB010000053.1, from coordinate 6,838 downwards.
CGGTGTAAGCAACGACAGTGCCGTTACGCTTGATCACGCGCAATTGGCCCGGCGCGGTGGCGGACAGATCCGAATTCGAATCAGCGGCCTGCGGCAAGGTGCCTTGCGGGTTCTCGCGAGTTGTGTCGGTTTGCATGGGGGGGTGTCTCCACGTTCTTTATGTTTGTTTGGGCACCATCACGGTGCCCACCGTTCCGTCCTGAAGCACTACAACCGACTGGCGTCGGGCATAACAACTTCGGGACAGTAGGAAGAAGGCCAGTGCTGCCAGCTTCCATGCCGAAGTCTTTTGGCTCGAGCCTGGGCTCGAGACCGGGATTCCTTTCGGGGTGACAGTCATGGACTGCAACACCCGTACCGTTTCGGCCGTTAGCGGCTCAAATAACGGTGCCATCCGCGCGCGCGGTTTGGGCTTTGAAAATAACGTTTCGTTCCACCGGAAACAGTCAATAAAGCGCTTGAGTTCGGGGCCCGAAATATGGTTGGTCTTTTACGCAAAAACCCTACATGTAGGGTTTTTTCGGCGCCGGGGTACAAGATAATGCGTTTTGGACACGGATTGCAACGTACTACCTGTGGATAAAGCTGTGCGTAAAGTGTGTGTTGCAGGTGGAAATAACGCGCAGGCCGCGACGGCGTTGGAGTAGACCGTTTGTCACAGATTTTCATCCCTCGATATCCGTCTGCTGAAATTTCGAGGGCGCGAACGCTATCACAAAAAATCGTCCCGACCGAGGCGGTTTCGCGGCTTGTGTTCTCGGCGAGCGACGTTTATACAATCGGCCGTTGTGTCGTCCTTTCCGATCCCCCGATCATGCACACGGGACATGACAAACCGAGGGCAGAAAGCTTCCTTTATAGAGGCCAGCCTTTAATCAGTGTCGGCAAGTAGAGGTCGTTCATGGAGCAAGAAGCCTGGCAGGTATTGATCGTCGAGGATGACCAGCGGCTGGCTGAGTTGACTCGCGACTACCTGGAAGCCAACGGCCTGCGCGTCGCCATCGAAGGCAATGGGGCGCTGGCAGCGGCGCGGATCATCAACGAGCAGCCGGATCTGGTGATCCTCGACCTGATGCTGCCCGGCGAAGACGGCTTGAGCATCTGCCGCAAGGTGCGCGACCGCTATGACGGGCCGATCCTGATGCTCACCGCCCGCAGCGACGACACCGACCAGATTCTCGGCCTCGACCTGGGCGCCGACGATTACGTGTGCAAACCGGTGCGCCCGCGCTTGCTGCTGGCGCGCATCCAGGCCTTGTTGCGGCGCAGCGAAGCGCCGGAAGCGGCGCCGCAGAAAACCCGGCGCCTGCAGTTCGGCTCGCTGGTGGTGGATAACGCCTTGCGCGAAGCCTGGTTGAGTGATGTCGGCATCGAATTGACCAGCGCCGAATTCGACCTGCTGTGGCTACTGGTGGCCAACGCCGGTCGCATCCTGTCCCGGGAAGAAATCTTCACCGCATTGCGCGGCATCGGCTACGACGGCCAGGACCGCTCGATCGATGTGCGCATCTCGCGAATCCGCCCGAAGATCGGCGATGACCCGATTCATCCGCGGCTGATCAAGACCATTCGCAGCAAAGGCTATTTGTTCGTGCCTGAAGCCTGTGTCGACCTGCCGCTGTGAATTCCATTTTTCTGCGTATTTACGGCGGCATGTGCGCCGCGCTGATTCTGGTGGCGGTCCTCGGCGTGCTGGCGCTGCACCTGCTCAATCAGGTGCGCAGCGAGCAATACCGCGAACGCCTGGCCCACGGCACGTTTTCGCTGATGGCCGACAACCTGCAACCGATGAACCAGACCGAACGCCACCGTGCGCTGCTGGTGTGGGAGCGGCTGCTGGGGATTCCGCTCACCCTGCAAACCTTCGCCCAGACCGACCTCGACCTCGGCCAGCGCACCCGCGTGTTGCGCGGCCAGGCGCTGGTCGAGCAAACCGGTCCACACGCGGCGAGGGTCTATCGGCTGATCAGCGACAAGGAACAGCTGATGCTGACCGGCGAGGTGCAGCAGATCAGCGAGCAATTGGCCCGAGCGACGATTTTCCTGCTGGCGGACGAATTGGTGCGTTACCCGGTGGTCGAGCAGCCCAAGCGCCTGGCGCAGCTCAAGGAAGATAAAGGCTTCGGTTTCGACTTGCGGCTGGTCACCCTGCAACAAGCAGACATGGACGAGGACCAGACCCGGCGCGTGTCCGAGGGGGACACGGTGATGGCGCTGGGCAAAAACGGCGATTCGATCCGCGTGTTTTCCGGGATGGTCGGTACGCCGTGGGTTTTGGAAATCGGCCCGTTGTACCAGATGAATCCGTATCCGCCGGAGTGGCTGGTGTTGATCGCCGCCCTCGGGTTAAGCCTGATCGGGCTGATCGTCTATTTATTGGTGCGGCAACTGGAGCGCCGTTTGCGCGGCCTCGAAGCCGCCGCCACGCGCATCGCCAAGGGCAGCCTGGAAACCCGTGTGCCAACTCGTGGCGCCGATTCGGTGGGGCGCCTGGCGTCGGCGTTCAACGGCATGGCCGAGCACTTGCAGCAGTTGCTGGCGATCCAGCGTGAACTGGTGCGCGCGGTGTCCCACGAATTGCGCACCCCGGTGGCGCGCCTGCGCTTCGGTCTGGAGATGATCGGCTCGGCGACCACCCCTCAAGCCCTGGAGAAATACCGCGAAGGCATGGACCACGACATCGAGGACCTCGATCGGCTGGTGGACGAGATGCTCACCTACGCGCGGCTGGAGCAAGGCTCGCCGGCGCTGAATTTCCAGCGGGTCGATCTTGATGCGCTGCTTAATCAGGTGATCGAAGAATTGGCGCCTCTGCGCGCCGATGTCAATGTGCAGCGCGGCCATTGCTTGTCTGCCGCGGACTGCGATGGCGCCTGGGTCGAAGCCGAGCCGCGCTACCTGCACCGGGCGCTGCAGAATCTGGTGAGCAATGCGATGCGCCATGCGCAGTCGCAAGTCTCGATCAGTTATCAAGTGGGGCAGTTGCGCTGTCGGGTCGATGTGGAAGATGACGGGCCGGGCGTGCCGGAGTCAGCCTGGGAGAAAATCTTCACCCCGTTCCTGCGCCTCGACGACAGCCGCACTCGCGCGTCCGGTGGCCATGGTCTGGGGCTGTCGATCGTGCGGCGGATCATTCACTGGCACGACGGCCGGGCGTTGATCGGCAAAAGCAAAAACCTCGGCGGGGCGTGCTTCAGCCTGAGCTGGCCGCGGCATCAGGACAAGCCTTGAGGTCCGCGGTGGCAGGGCTACCGCCATCGCTGGCAAGTCGAATCGTCGCACCGCAGCTCCCACAGTGATTTGAGGTGTTCAGACAAAAGTGAATACACCAAAACCCCCAGTGGGAGCTGGCTTGCCAGCGATGAGGCCATCAGCTCCAACACAAGACCTTCAAGCCTTGATACTCACCAGACTCAACACCTGCCCATCCGCCACTGAAAACTGCGCCTCCAGCTCGGTGCCATGCCGCCACTCGTTGCTCAGATCAATCAGCAGCCGCAGCCGAACCCGGCCTTGGCGGTTCCATTCCAGCACTTCGGCATGCTCGAAGTAAAAGCGCTGCTGAACGATCGGGTACAGCGCCTTGAACAGGCTTTCCTTCACCGAGAAGGTCAGGGTCACGCACAGCGCCAGGTCGTCGCGGCGGCCGGCGGCCATGCGTTGCAGTTCCGGCGGGTTGAGGATTTCCCCGGCCAGGCGTTCCGCGCGTTCAGCGTCGAGCAGGTTTTCCAGGTCCATGCCCAGTCCGCGCCAGTCGCGCTTATGCGCGACGATCGCCGCCGCGCGCCCGGTGCTGTGGGTAATCGAGCCGCTGATGTGCGGCGGCCAGATCGGCGCGCGGTCGTCGCCAATGGGCGGAATCACGCTGGACCCTTCCAACTGCAGCAACGCGGCCCGGGCGCACACCCGTCCGGCGAGAAACTCTGCCTGCCGCTTGGCCACCGAGCGCTGAATGCTCGCTGGCACTTCCACCAGGCTGCGCTGGAAATCATCTGCGCGCAGGTTCAACGGATTGAAATGCGTGCCGATCAGCACCGTGCCCGGCAACACGTCGGGCAGCGGCCAGTGGGCATCGAGCGGGGTGCAGCAGGCGGGGAGGGCGGGGATTGGCGTCATGTTCGGCATTTTGCCGGGTTGCCGGGCGAGTGGGTAGCCCGGCCGCTGGAATGTTTGGCGGTCGCGTTGTTGATTCAGCCGCCGTTCAAGGCGTGTTCAGGGCCAGTTCAGGGGCAGGTGGGTAACCTTGGCGCGTACCCAGAAGCACACCGCCGAGGAAACACCCATGACTTCTTTGAAAAAATGGATGCTCGCACTCACCGTCATGAGCGCCAGCGCCCTGGTGCACGCCGCGGATGAAAAACTCGCGGACCCAAACCTGGGCCAGGCCGGCAACAAGGACAAAAAGTCCCACGCGCTCAACGACCGCTTCCGCAGCGCCGACAGCGGCGGCCACCGCGAGGATCATGGTTGGGCCGCGCACCTCGGTCAGGCCCGTCATCAAGTGGGCTACAGCGCGGCGTATCAAACCGTGTGCAGTGCCTACAATGGCATTAAACTGCGCCAGGACACCCTGGGCCGCTACGATCTGTGGGAGCCGGTAGGCGGCCGGATCAACACGTGAGCCGTCGCGAATATGCCGCGCAAGATATCGAATTGCCTGGGAGACCCTTATGAAGCTGCTGGTTGTCGAAGATGAAGCGCTGTTGCGCCATCACTTGCTGACCCGTCTGACCGACAGCGGTCATGTGGTGGAAGCCGTGGCCAATGCCGAAGAGGCGCTGTATCAGACCGAGCAGTTCAACCACGACCTGGCGGTGATCGACCTCGGCCTGCCGGGCCTTGGCGGCCTGGACCTGATCCGCCAGCTGCGCGCCCGCGGCAAGAGCTTTCCGATCCTGATCCTCACCGCCCGGGGCAATTGGCAGGACAAGGTCGAAGGCCTGGCCGCCGGCGCCGACGATTACGTGGTCAAGCCATTCCAGTTCGAAGAGCTGGACGCTCGCCTCAATGCACTGCTGCGCCGTTCCAGCGGCTTCACCCAATCGACCATCGTCGCCGGGCCGTTGCGGCTGGACCTCAATCGCAAACAGGCCTCGCTCGACGATCAACCCCTGGCGCTGACCGCCTACGAATACCGCATCCTCGAATACCTGATGCGCCATCACCAGCAAGTGGTGGCCAAGGATCGTTTGATGGAGCAGTTGTACCCGGACGATGACGAGCGTGATCCAAACGTGATCGAAGTGTTGGTCGGGCGGTTGCGGCGCAAACTCGAAGGGCCGGCGGGCTTCAAGCCGATCGACACCGTGCGCGGCCTCGGTTACCTGTTCAACGAGCGCTGCACTTGATTCGCTCCCTGCGGGTGCGCTTGATGCTCGCCGCCGCGCTGCTGGCGGTGTTGTTCATGCTGGCCCTGCTGCCGGCGATGCAGGGCGCGTTCCGCCTGGCGTTGCAGGATTCCATCGAGCAACGGCTGGCCTCGGACGTGACCACGCTGATCTCCGCCGCCCGGGTCGACGGCAATCACCTGGTGATGCCGGCGCAGTTGCCCGACGAGCGCTTCAACCTCACCGACAGCCGCTTGCTCGGTTACATCTATGACCGCGAAGGGCGCCAGGTCTGGCGCTCCAAGGCGACTCAGGAAGAACACATCAACTACAAGCCACGCTATGACGGACGCGGCAATGAGTTTGCGCGGATCCGCGAGGCCAATGGCGAGGAGTTCTTCGTTTATGACGTCGAGGTCCAACTGCTCGGCGGCAAAAGCGCAGCGTTCAGCATCGTTGCCCTGCAACCGGTGCGCGATTACGAGATCACGCTCGAAGGTCTGAGGGAAAACCTCTACCTCGGTTTCGGCGCCGCGTTGCTGGTGCTGCTGGCGTTGTTGTGGGGCGGCCTGACTTGGGGCTTGCGCGCCCTGCGGCGGCTGAGCCAGGAACTCGATGAAATCGAGGGCGGCACCCGCGAAAGCCTCAGCGAAAAACACCCGCGCGAACTGCTGCGCCTGACCGGCTCGCTGAACCGTCTGCTGCACAGCGAGCGCGAGCAACGCAGTCGTTATCGCGATTCTCTGGACGATTTGGCGCACAGCCTGAAAACCCCGTTGGCGGTGTTGCAAGGGGTCAGTGAAGACATGGCGCAGCGTCCGGAAAATCGCGATCAGGCCTGGGTGCTGCAAGGGCAGATCGAGCGCATGAGCCAGCAAATCAGCTATCAATTGCAGCGCGCCAGCCTGCGCAAAAGCGGCCTGGTGCGCCATCAGGTGCGCCTGCGCCCGGTGCTGCAAAGCCTCTGCGACACCCTGGACAAGGTGTACCGCGACAAACGGGTCAAGGTCACCTTCGATCTGCCGGAACACTGTTACGTGCCGATCGAGCAGGGCGCCTTGCTGGAAATGCTCGGCAATCTGCTGGAAAACGCCTATCGCCTGTGTTTGCAGGAAGTGCGCATCAGCGTGCGCGAGAGCCTGGTGGGGCTCGAGCTGTGCGTCGAAGACGACGGCCCCGGCGTACCGGTGGACCAGCGCGCGAGGATTCTGCAACGGGGCGAGCGCCTCGACCGTCAGCATCCGGGGCAGGGCATTGGTCTGGCGGTGGTCAAGGACATCATCGAGAGCTACAGCGCCAAGCTGACCCTGGGCGATTCACCCTTGGGCGGCGCGGCGTTTCGGATACATTTTCCGATGGCCTGATTGGCTTTTTTTCACTGTCGCCAACGCCGAATGAGGTTTCTGTGCACGACGCAGAAACCAGTGGGAGCTTGGCTTGCCAGCGATGACTATGTCTTAGGCGATGGATTTTTTGCAGGTGTACATATCCATTTCTTGGGTGATGGCCTC
>NZ_JAVLSB010000052.1:0-49333 GCF_031583775.1 Pseudomonas rhizozeae | reverse complement strand
GTCAGGTTGAGCTTTTGGCCTGCCGATGATCCGCAAAGAACGGCTTGCCGTGGCTAATCCGGTCGGACGCCTTGGGCATATTCACGGCTTGCGCCTCGGGCCGCTCGACATACCAGTAACAATGACTCACCGCCCGGGTGATGCCGACGTAGGCCAAGCGCAGGATTTCATCTTTCTGGGCGCTGTCGTAGGGCTCGGCATCGCCGCTCTTGCCCAGTCCGGCCATGCGATAGACCTGATTCTTGTAAGGCGAGCTGGTCAAGTGCTGGCAATCGCCGAGTAGGAACACCGCGTCCGCTTGCAGGCCTTTGGCGCTGTGATACGTCAGTTGTTTCAGCCGGCGAGACGCGTAGGGCAAGCTCGAATCCACATTAACTACCGATTGAATATGCGCTTCTATCAATGACTTATCACTACTTCTTCGATAAAGCATCAGGATTGAATCACCGCGATTATAGTGAGCCGTTAAACGCTGTCCCAAAGCCTGATCATCCCGTTCCAGCACATTGACCGGCCGCAATTCCTGCACCGCACCGCTGGCCTTGGCCTTCTTGCCGGCAATCGACGGCGCTGCGCGGACGATGTGTTCGGCAGCATCGATAATATGCTGGTGGCTGCGATAGTTCTCGCTGAGCATCACCCGCGTGGTGCTCGGTGAGGGGAATTGCTTGCCAAATTCCATGAAGTAGCTCGGTGAACTGCCCCGCCAGCCGTAGATCGACTGCCAGTCATCCCCCACACACAGTAACGACGAGCGCTGCGCGCCGCGCCCAACATGCATCGCCGGGCCACGACTGCGGATCTCCCGCAGGCTGGCCCGCAACCACGAAACAATCTGCGGCGAAACGTCTTGAAATTCGTCGATCATCAGGTGCGACAGTGGCCGCAGCAATGCATCGCCGAGCAACTTGAAGTTTTCCGGGGAGTGCTCGCTGAACAACGCGAACATGCGGTTGTAAGTCATGACCGGCGGTTTCTGGTCGAGCAAATGATCTTCCAGGGCGCGCCAGTAAAGACTCAGGGCTTCGAAGAACAAGCGGTCCGGGTCGTCCTTGGCGAAGCTCATCTGGCTCACCGCCGTCGGGACGTCCAGCCCGAGATTCTCGATAAACCCCGCCGCCGCGACGAAACAGTCGAGCAGCGGCGCAGAGGCCAGTTCGCCTTTGACCTTGTAATCAAAGCCTGGCCCTGCCGCTGCATCCCCAGCCAAGGTCGCGAGCACACGCCTGGAAGATTCGTAGCTGTCCAGCCATATCAATGGCTTACGGCAGAATGCTTGAAACAGCGTTCTTTTAACCGACCACTCTGCTCGGATACTCAACCGCGCATTCGGACGACTGAGTTGCGCACTTTCGCGAGGATCGAAACCGAGGACGACCCAGGCATCCAGGCTGGGGATGTAGCCGTGGCAATGAAAGGTCGAACCGTTTATCTCAAACGCCTCGCGGCTGGGCTCTATGCCCTTGATCGGCCAGGCACCGGCGCGGAACCACAGATCCTCGATCGCATCGCAGAGTTCTTCATCGCGCTGCGCGGCCAATTCGGTCACCGCCATGCGCTTCTGCACGTCCGGGTGATCGCGTTCCAGTTCCCGGAGCTGCAAACCGTGGCGCGACAACGGCTGAATCAGCTCGCGGAAGCGCTGATCGCGGGTAAACAAGCCGTGATAACAGGCGTTTAGCTGTTGGCGCTGGGCGTCGTTGATGCGCAAGTCGAAGGGATTGCTCTCTACTTCCGCATCATCACCTTGTGCCCGCAGGCTGAGGTTCTCAAACGCCTGCAAGCGCTCAAACCCCGGCAGACTGCGGACCATGGGCAGGATCCGCGAATGAAAGGTGCGCACCAGGTCGCGGCCCTGCTTGAGGCTGATCGGCAGCCCCCACAGGGCGAACACGTCGATAAGCTTAGTGATGAAATCCTTGCGCGACTCTCGAGTGAAGGTCACCACGGTCATGGAATCCAGCTCAAAGCCAAAGTAATGGTTGAGCAGCAGAATCCGCAGCACCAAGGTGGTGGACTTGCCCGCGCCGGCCCCGGCCACCACGGAGGTCGACGGTGTGTCGCTGAAAATCATCTTCCACTGCGCCGTGCTTGGCTGGGCATGCGCGGGCAGCAGGCGTCCTACGTCAACCTTGATCCGTTTCTTCAGTTCGGCGGAAAGCGGCAACCGCCAATCGTCAAACAAATGCTCATCCACTTGCGGCGGCCGATGCTCGGTCGAGCGTGAGTCGCGAATCAACAGGACTTGCCGGCCGGCCTCCAGTCCTTCGGCATGTCCTTCCTTATAGCCGTAATCGACACCGGCGCTATGGCCGCTGCGAAAGCCATCCGCCTGACCATGCAGCCACGACGCGCGATGCTGTGCGCGCAAGCGGGTCAAGCCATGGCCGAAAAATCGCGCGGCCATACGTTTGAGCCAAGGCATCTGCGCCAAAGGTTGAAGTTCAGGAGGGAGATCGGGAATCGGTGGCACCACGCTGAGGGACTCCGGGGCTGTAGGCAATGGCAGCTATGGTGTCTGCATTTGCTCGTCAGTTCTAGTGAAATGCTTATCCATCATTGACTTAAGTGATGAACTGAAAGCTGCATGAGATTGTTTCGAGGTTATTTGAAGATCGACTTTCTCGATGGTAATGCGGCATTTTTTACGCTTTTTATCGATTTGTAGTTAATAGATGATGCCCGCCATCAACCACAGGTTCCTGACGCGCGGTCTGGTGCCGTCGTCATCACGAACCCTCTCAGGAGAAGATCATGCTCGAACTCAGACCTTTCACCAGCCTGGGCGGCGCCCATCACGGCTGGTTGGATGCCCATCATCACTTTTCGTTCGCCGAATACCACGACCCCAAACGCATGAACTGGGGCAACCTGCGGGTCTGGAACGATGACGTGATTGCCGCCGGAACCGGGTTCCCGACCCACCCACACCGGGACATGGAAATCATCACCTACGTCCGCGAAGGCGCGATCACCCACCAGGACAACCTGGGCAACAAGGGCCGCACCGAAGCCGGTGATGTGCAAGTAATGAGTGCCGGCACCGGGATCGCCCACAGCGAGTTCAATCTGGAATCGACTGAAACCAAGATCTTCCAGATTTGGATCATTCCGACCGAAACCGGCGCGGCACCGTCCTGGGGCGCAAAACCTTTTCCCAAGGGCGACCGTGAAGGCTTCGTGACCCTGGCCAGCGGCAAGGGCGGCGACGACCAGAGCCTGCGCATCCGTGCCGATGCCCGCTTGGTGGCGGCAAACCTGAAGGCCGGGGAATCGGCGGAATATCGCCTCGACCACGGCCGCCGTGCGTATCTGGTGCCTTCAACGGGTCGCATTGAAGTCAATGGCTTGCACGCACAAGCTCGCGACGGCATCGCGGTGGCTAATGAGCAGGTCTTGCGAGTGACGGCCATCGAGGACAGCGAAATTGTCTTGGTGGACCTGGCTTGATTCGATAAACACCGCAATGCAAAAAGGGCGACCGTGATGGTCGCCCTTTCTTGTTTCCGCAGCCCTTACTTGGAAGCGATTGCGCCATCCACCAGCGTTTGCGCCTCGGCCACCAATTGCTTGAGGTGCTCATCGCCGATGAAGCTTTCGGCGTAGATCTTGTAGATGTCCTCGGTGCCTGACGGCCGCGCGGCGAACCAGCCGTTCTCAGTCATCACTTTCAAGCCGCCAATCGCCTGATCATTGCCCGGCGCATGGCTGAGAATGCTCTGGATCGCTTCGCCCGCCAGTTGCGTCGAGGTCACTTGATCCGGCGACAACTTACTCAGCAATGCCTTCTGCTCGGGGTTGGCCTTGGCATCCACGCGAACCGAGAACGGTTCGCCCAGTTCCTCGGTCAGCGCCTGATAGGCCTGGCTTGGATCGCGACCAGTGCGAGCGGTCATTTCAGCCGCCAACAGCGCCGGGATCAGACCGTCCTTGTCGGTGCTCCACACGCCGCCGTCCTTGCGCAGGAACGAGGCCCCGGCGCTTTCTTCGCCGCCGAACCCCAGCGAGCCATCGAACAGGCCATCGGCAAACCATTTGAAGCCCACCGGCACTTCGTACAAGCGACGACCCAGGCGCTTGGCCACGCGATCAATCAGGCCACTGCTGACCACGGTTTTGCCGACAGCGGCATCAGCGCGCCATTGCGGACGATTCTGAAACAGGTAATCGATCGACACCGCGAGGTAATTGTTCGGTGCCAGCAAGCCGCCCGACGGGGTGACGATGCCATGGCGATCGTGGTCCGGGTCGCAGGCGAACGCCACGTCAAAGCGTTCTTTCAAACCGATCAGCCCCTGCATCGCATAGCTGGACGACGGGTCCATGCGGATCTGGCCGTCCCAGTCGACGCTCATGAAGCGGAAGGTCGGATCGACCTCGGTGTTGACCACGTCGAGGTTCAAGCGGTAGTGCTCGGCAATGGCCGACCAGTAGCGCACCCCTGCTCCGCCCAGCGGATCCACGCCCAAGCGCAGATTGGCGCCACGGATGGCGTCGAAATCGATCACGTTGATCAAATCGGCGACGTAGGTATTGAGGTAGTCGTGACGATGAGTGGTCTCGGCTTTCAGCGCCTGCTCGTAGCTGATGCGCTTGACCCCGGCCAGTTTGTTGGCCAGCAGTTCGTTGGCCTTGGCTTCGATCCACTTGGTGATGTGGGTGTCCGCCGGGCCGCCGTTGGTGGGGTTGTACTTGTAACCACCGCTTTGTGGCGGGTTGTGCGACGGCGTGATCACGATGCCGTCCGCCAGGCCCGTGGTGCGGCCGCGGTTGTAGCAGAGGATGGCGTGGGAGATCGCCGGGGTTGGGGTGTATTCGTCGTTGGCGGCGATCATTACGGTGACACCGTTGGCCGCGAGTACTTCCAGGGCGCTGGCGCCGGCCGGGGTCGACAACGCGTGGGTGTCGATGCCGACAAACAGCGGCCCGGTGATGCCTTGCGCTTCACGGTACAGGCAGATGGCCTGGCTGATGGCCAGGACGTGCCACTCGTTGAAACTCAAATCGAAGGAGCTGCCGCGATGCCCGGACGTGCCAAACGCTACGCGCTGGGTGGAAATGGCCGCGTCAGGCTGGCCGGTGTAATAGGCCGTTACCAGTCGCGGGATATCGACCAACAGTTGCGCCGGCGCCGGTTTACCCGCAAAAGGACTGAGTGACATGCAAAACCTCTGGGATCGAGTGGTCAGGAAATGAAAGGAGTTTACTGACAGTTCGACCACAGCGCGATGTTATCGATCCCGTTAAGATTCGGCAGGTTTTGCCGGTCAATCCAGCTGCTCCATGCGCAGCGCATCGCCCAGCAACGCCAGTGCGGCGGCGAGGTCGTGGTGGCCGCTGAAGCTGTGGTTCAGGCGCAAATGCTGCTGATACGAGCCCTGCAGGCTGAACAACTCCCCTGGTGCGATCACCACGTGCTGCTTGAGCAAACGCTGGAACACCCGCCGCATATCGACCTGGCGTCGACACCGCGCCCACAACGTCGCCCCGCCCTGCGGATCGACAATTTGCAACGCCTCGCCCAGACGTTCCTGCACGGCCTGGCTCATCGACAACTTGCGCTCCTTGAGCAGCCGCCGCAGCACATGCAAGTGCTGGTCGAAGCGACCGCTGGCATACAGTCGCGCCACGGCTTTCTGGCGGATCGGCGATAATCGGAACGCCCGCAGCAGGAAATGCCGCTGGAACTCGCTGCGCAAGTGCCGCGTCAGCAAATAGCCGTAGGGCGCTTCCGGGCCCATGACTTTCTCGAAGGTCGAACACACGATCAACCGATCCGGGTCGAGCACATCGCGAAATCGCAGGTTGTCGGCCTCGAAACCCAGTTCACCGTAACTGTCGTTCTCCAGCACCCAGCAGCCCTTCTGTTGCAGCAGTTGCGCGGTCGCCCGGCGATTGTCTTCGGGGATCCGGCTGCCGTGGGGCATGTTCAAGCTCGACGAGACGATCGCCAGGCGCAGCGATGGGTCGTTGAGCGCGTGCGCGAGGATCTCCAGGTCGAGGCCGCCGTCGGCCTGGACCGGCACCTCAATCACCCGCACTTCAGCGGCTTGCAACAAGCGCAGGATCGACCAGTCGCAAGGTGACTCCACCAGCACCGCTGCGCCTTTGAGGTTGAGTACGCCGATCAGCAGTTCCAAGGCACCGCGCAGGTCCGCGCCGACGTAGACGTCATCGGCATGCCAGTAGCGGGACGCGGAGGTGGTGTAGCGGGCGGCGACTGCGGTACGTAGCTCGTGTTCGCCGCAGGGTTGCGGCGGCAATTGCGGCTGGCGCGGGTATTGCCGCACCAATTCGCGCTCCAGCAGCAACAACGGACTGTCGAGCGGCTGTAATGCCGCCGGTTCGTCGGCGCTGAGCACCAGCATGCCGGGACGTCGGGCGCCACTGTACAGACTCTCCAGCAGATCGCTGCCGCTATTGATCACCGAGGTGCAGGCCATCGGCAACGCGTAGTAGCCGGACTTGGCCACCGAGTAGACCCGCCCTTCTTTCTCCAGCAGCGAATAGGCGTATTGAATGGTCGAGATCGACACGTTCAAGCGCTCCGACAGCTGGCGCAAGGACGGCAGGCGCACCCGGCAGTCCGCGCCCAGTTCGCTGATTAAGTGCGTCAGATAGCGGTACACCGCCTGGTAAGCGAAATCAGTCTGCCGCGCACCTTTGATCGCTATCGGCGGCTCGCTGTCGAGGCGATCGTCATGGCCGGTCACTGGCGGGCCGACAGTTCGCCCAGCGGATCGACGTCGGACGACGTGGCCGGCGAGGCTTCCGCCCGGCCGTGCTCCCAGGAAACCGAGCGCATGGTGTACAAGCGGCGCAACAGGCTGACGGGCAGACCGCTGACATCCAGCATCCATTGCAGCACCTGATCCGGCGCCTGGCCGGTTTGCAGTGCGCGGTGCAGGTCCGGCATCGCCACCAACATGCCGGGATGGCAACGCCGCAGGAAGGTTTCCAGCCCCGCCCCTTCGTCCACAAAGGGTGCAAACAACATGCACAGCAGTTGTGCTTCGGTCAGCCCGGTGGCCGCATGCGCCTGGGTCGATGCGCGGGTCCGGTATTCTGTCCAGTCGATGTTGAACGCGGCCTGTGGACCCTCTGCCAGCGGCTCGCTTGCGTGCTGACGGCGCTGCATCACCTGGATGCGGTGCAAGAAGTCGGTCACCCCTGCTTCATAGCCACGATCCTCGACGAACAGTGCGTACAAGCCGTGCAAATGCGCGCAGGCCTGGGGACTCAGGTACGGGTTTTCATGGCTGTCGATCACCAGGTCGACTGGCTGTACGCCGAGGAACTCGCTGAACAAGGGCCAGCAGGCTTCCAGGTTGCTGAGGATCAGATCGTGGATTTCGATGCAATGCGCGCGGCGCCACAACTCAAACTCCGATTCCGGTCGCCATTGTTCGCGCTCCTGCTCAATGTACAACTCGCGAAAGAAGTCGCCGCCGAGGCTGTCGAGCAAGGCGAATAGTTCGGCGAAACCCGAAGTGCCCTGCAAGGGGATCGCCAGGCCGACCTTATGCGCGGCGCGGCTCAGGCCATCGAGAAAGCGTTTCTGCTGGCGCGGCGAATCGCTGTTGATCAACGCGTCGACGCCGCCGCTCCAGCGCGCGAGACGCCCATACATTTCACCGGTGCTCAGGTAGCCATCATCACCGGGATCGAGGGGCGCCTCGCGATGGCGCAAATGCCCGACCATCAGCAGGTTCAGGCGATTGGCGTCGCGGCCGGCCTGGGACAGCGGCGTACCGTGGCGAAACGGCAGGACTTCGCGGTTATCGGCCATCACCACTTCGACGCGCGGGTCGTCGTAGAGAAACAACGCGGCGTAACTGCGTTGCATGCTGTCCAGCGTGGCCTGTGAGGTGCTGTTAAAGCACTGCGTGACCACGCGCATCTGGAAGGTAGATGGGGCACGCCCGGCGATGCTCAACTGCGCCGCCCGCAGGAACGCTAGGGTGTAGCAGCTTTCCTGGGTGCCGGAATGGCAGAACAGGACTTTGTATTCGCCAATCCGCTCCATACCGCCGGCGGCGACTACCAATCGCTGAATCAATAATTGCAACGCCGTACGTTCTGCCCGCGTGAAGTAACTCAACAATCTGTGTACTACTTGTTGATAGACATAGTTCATTGCTTGATCATGAATTGCACTCATCGTTATCTACCTGATATTCGAACCCTGGATATCGCGCAAGCAATGATGGGCATTGCACGACCGGCAACCGACATTGACGAACATGTCGTGGTCTAGTGATTAAATATTAACACCGCGTTTTTTATTGATTAGCGGGATTTTCCGGGCCCGGCAAACCAATCAATGTCAGCTGATTTGCGCCGGCGCCCGGTGGGCAAGGGCTATCGGCCTTTTCTCCTGTCGTCCTAGGAAGTTTCCGACAACTTCCCACGGACAACGAGCACATGAAATCAGGAAAGGTATGAGTATCCATTGTCCGGTAACTAGCGGATTTCCCACGATTGTTGCCCCTGACAGGCCCGGACAATAACTAATGGGTGATAGCTCACAATAATTTGCAGGCAGCAAAGAGGTCAGTCGACACTTCAACATGCTCGTTCCTTGAGATGAAAACAATCATGCAATTATCGAGAATTGAGTCCTGATTAGAAGATACAGATTGCAGGGAAAAACCAGTTCAGTTGCAGAGTGATCGGGCCTCGACGCGGTAGTGAAACATCAGGCAAAAAAAAGCCGCGAAATGATCGCGGCATAAAGGGAAGTTCTGTGCGGCTCGAGGGGCCGTCCAAACGGTCCCTCGTCAAGGCTTACGCCGGCTCGACCTGCAAGGCCACTCGCTCGCGGCATGGGCATTCGTCCATGTAGCGGTGGGCATCGACGAACTCGGTAAACGGGAACACCCGAGTCTTCAACGGCAGCAGCACACGGTCAGCGGTCAACTGGTTGATATCGCGCAAGGCCCGCTGCAACGCCACTTCGTCCTGCGCGATGCCCAGCTCCGGCTTGCCGGTGAAGTTACCGATGCAGTGCACAAAGAACTGAATGTTCTTCTGGAACGCTGCACAGGCCGGGAACGGCGTCTGGTTACCACCTTGCAACCCGTACAACACCAGGCTGCCGCGCGGTGCCAGCACATCGCCAAGCATCGACATCTGCGGACCACCCAAGCCATCGAACACCACGTCAACGCCGCGGTTGTCGGTGATCTTGTTGATCTGCATCAGCAAGTCCTGCTCTTCGGTGACGATGACCTTCTCGGCGCCCAAGGACAGCAGGTACTCGCGTTCCTCGGGGTTCTTGGTTGCGGCAATCACCTTGATGCCCAGCGCCTTGCCCAGTTGGACAAAGGACGGACCCGCGCAATGGCTGGCGTCAGTGACCAGGGCAAACTGCCCAGGTTTGACTCGCGCCAGATCGACGTAGGCAAAGTAAGCGATCAGCAGCGGCGTGTAGTGCACGCTGGCCTGGACCGGAGACAAGACGTCCGGATAACGAGTCAGCGCGGTACGCGGCAAAATGATCGACTCGCCGTAGACCGGGTAGTCGTTCGGGCTCTCGGCCGGGAAACTGGCTACCTTGTCGCCCACTGCCAAATCAGTGACGTTGTCGCCGACTGCAGTCACCACACCGGCCATTTCATGACCCAGGCCAGAAGGCAGACGTGCTTGGGAAGATGCCAGGTTCTGACGCCAGAGCGTGTCATACCAGCTAATGCCGATCGCTTCGACACGCACCTGCACTTCGCCCGGTGCTGGCAGAGCGGCCGCATGCTCTTCGCATTTGAGCACCTCGGCAGGACCAAACTTGTGAAAACGGATCGTGCGTGACATCGCAAACCTCGCCAAAGAAACCTCTAATGCCCCGAACTCTATCTGGGGTTTTAACCCAACACTATCAGTGGCTATTAATAGTCGACATGTCTGTCATTGATTCCGCAGGGCTGTCATCGTTCTAAAAAATGCAGAAAAGCGCCCTGCCAATGCCTGAAATGTGAATTAGCCGATGCAGAGGACCGGCCTTTCCCCGTAAGATTCATGCCGGCCATTGTTCTTAATTGGCCGCCCACGTCAAGCTCGCTGACTCTGCCAGGACTCCAGATGAATCGTAATGACCTGCGTCGTGTCGACCTGAACCTGTTGATCGTATTCGAAACATTGATGCACGAACGCAGTGTGACCCGTGCCGCCGAGAAGCTCTTTCTCGGACAGCCGGCCATCAGCGCGGCCCTTTCACGCCTGCGCGGGCTGTTCGACGACCCGTTGTTCGTGCGTACCGGTCGCAGCATGGAACCCTCGGCCCGGGCCGTGGAAATCTTCGCCCTGCTCTCCCCGGCGCTGGATTCGATCTCGACCGCCGTCAGCCGCGCGGCCGAATTCGACCCGGCCACCAGTACCGCGGTGTTTCGCATCGGTTTGTCGGACGATGTCGAATTCGCCCTGCTGCCCAGCCTGCTCAAGCGTTTGCGCGCCGAATCGCCAGGCATCGTCGTCGTCGTGCGCCGCGCCAACTACATATTGATGCCGTCGCTGCTGGCCTCCGGGGAGATTTCCATCGGTGTCAGCTACACCGCCGACCTGCCGGCCAATGCCAAGCGCAAGGTGTTGCGCCGCAGCAAACCGAAACTGCTGCGTGCCGACACCGTGCCGGGGCCGCTGAGCCTGGATGATTTCTGCGCGCGGCCGCATGCGCTGGTGTCGTTCGCCGGTGACCTCAGCGGCTTTATAGATGAAGAACTGGAGAAACTCGGACGCAAACGCCACGTGGTGTTGGCAGTGCCGCAGTTCAACGGCCTGAGCACGTTGATCAGCGGCACTGATATCGTCGCCACCGTGCCGGACTACACTGCCGATGCCTTGACCGCCGCTGGCGGCGTGCGCGCCGAGGATCCACCGTTGCCGGTGCAGACTTTCGAACTGCACATGGCCTGGCGTGGTTCCCAGGACAACGACCCTGGCGAGCGCTGGTTGCGGTCGCGGATTCAGATGTTCTTTGGGGATCCTGACAGCCTGGCTTGACGCCTTTCCCGCGGAGGAGCCCGCCGGCTCTCCGCGGATTGATGTGATTCAGGCAATACAGAATTACCATCACGGACATTGATAGCACCCTAACGGAAGGCGCATGCTAGAGGGCTTGCATGGCGCCGATATCATTCCGAATGATAGTTACCTTCGCTTCATTCGATTCGTGACATAGCAGCCGCCCGAGCATCATCCGCCCATCTCAATACATTGGCGGATGCATCCATGGAACAGTCACTCAAACATTTGCGCTTCCCCCTGGCTATCTTGGCCGTCGTGGTGATGAGCGCTTGCGGGAAGAATCCGGAAACTGCGGCCGCCCCGCCTGCTGCCAAAGTCAGCGTGGCGAAAGTGCTGGAGCAACCGGTCAACGAGTGGGACGAGTTCACCGGCCGCCTCGAAGCGCCGGAAACTGTCGAAATCCGTCCGCGGGTTTCCGGTCAGATTGATGAAGTGGCTTTCACTGAAGGCGCCCTGGTCAAGAAAGGCGACTTGCTGTTCCAGATCGACCCGCGTCCGTTCCAGGCTGAGGTCCGCCGCCTCGAAGCCCTGGTCGCCCAAAGTCGCGCCACCGCCACCCGCAGTGAAAACGAAGCCCAACGCGGCGAACGTCTGCGGACCAGCAATGCCATCTCCGCCGAACTCGCCGATTCGCGCACCAGCGCCGCTCAGGAATCGCGTGCCGCCGTTGGCGCCCTGCAAGCACAGTTGGACCTGGCAAAACTGAACCTGAGCTTCACCCGCGTCACCGCGCCGATCAGCGGTCGCGTCAGCCGTGCGGAAATCACCGCCGGCAACCTGGTGACCGCCGATGTCACGCCGCTGACCAGCGTCGTGTCCACCGACAAGGTCTACGCCTACTTCGACGCTGACGAACGTGTGTTCCTCAAATACACGCAGCTCGCTCGTTCCGGTCAACGCGGCGCGACCACTCCTGTGTACCTGGGCCTGTCCAACGAGGACGGCAACCCGCACCAAGGCGTGATGAACTTCGTCGATAACCAGGTCAATCCGAAAACCGGCACCATCCGTGGTCGCGCCGTGTTCGACAACAGCAAGGGCGACTACACCCCCGGCCTGTACGCTCGCCTGAAACTGGTCGGCAGCGGCACTTACAACGCCATGCTGATCAACGACGAAGCGGTCGGCACCGACTTGGGCAAGAAATTCGTCCTGGTGATGGACGCCGACAACAAGACCGCTTACCGCTCGGTCGAACTGGGTCCGAAAATCGAAGGCTTGCGCATCGTGCGCAGCGGCCTGAACAAAGACGACACCGTCATCGTCAAGGGCTTGCAGCGTGTCCGTCCGGGCTCGCCGGTTACCCCTGAAGTGATCCCGATGGCCAGCAAGGAAACCCTTGCCGCCCTGGCCCAACAACGACAAGCGCTCGAAGCCAGCAACCTGCCCCAAGTGACGCCTGCCAAGGCTGCGCCGGCGCCGGCTGTGAAACTCGCCGCTGCGAACCCACGCGGTTAAGGGATAATTTCGATGAATTTTTCGCAATTCTTTATTTCCCGGCCGATCTTCGCTGCGGTGCTGTCGCTGCTGATCCTGATCGCCGGTGCCATCTCGCTGTTCCAGTTGCCGATCAGCGAATACCCGGAAGTCGTGCCGCCGACCGTCGTGGTCCGCGCCAACTTCCCGGGCGCCAACCCTAAAGTCATCGGCGAAACCGTGGCTGCGCCTTTGGAGCAAGCCATTACCGGTGTCGAGAACATGTTGTATATGTCCTCGCAGTCCACCGCCGACGGCAAGATCACCCTGACCATTACCTTCGCCCTGGGTACTGACCTGGATAACGCGCAGGTGCAGGTACAGAACCGTGTTACCCGGACCGAGCCCAAGCTCCCGGAAGAAGTGACGCGGATCGGTATCACGGTAGACAAGGCTTCGCCCGACCTGACCATGGTTGTGCACTTGACCTCGCCGGACAAACGCTACGACATGCTCTACCTGTCCAACTACGCCCTGCTCAACATCAAGGATGAGCTGGCGCGGCTGGGGGGTGTCGGCGACGTGCAACTGTTCGGCATGGGCGATTACTCGCTGCGGGTCTGGCTCGATCCGAACAAGACCGCTTCGCGTAACCTGACCGCCACCGATGTGGTCGCCGCGATTCGCGAGCAGAACCGCCAGGTCGCAGCCGGTGCTCTCGGCGCACCGCCGGCGCCTAACGCTACCTCGTTCCAGCTCTCGGTCAACGCCCAGGGCCGCCTGGTGTCCGAAGAAGAGTTCGAAAACATCGTGATTCGCTCTGGCGACAACGGTGAGATCACCCGCCTTAAAGACATCGCCCGGGTTGAACTGGGTTCCAGCCAATACGCCTTGCGTTCGTTGCTCAATAACCAGCCGGCCGTGGCGATCCCCATCTTCCAGCGTCCGGGTTCGAACGCTATCCAGATCTCGAACGACGTTCGCGGCAAGATGGATGAGCTGAAGAAAAACTTCCCGCAAGGGATGGACTACAGCATCGTTTATGACCCGACGATCTTCGTTCGTGGTTCGATCGAAGCGGTGGTGCACACCCTGTTCGAAGCGCTGATCCTCGTGGTGCTGGTGGTGATCCTGTTCCTGCAGACCTGGCGCGCCTCGATCATCCCGTTGGTGGCGGTGCCGGTATCGTTGATCGGTACCTTTGCGGTCATGCACATGTTTGGCTTCTCGCTCAACGCCCTGTCGCTGTTCGGGCTGGTATTGGCCATCGGTATCGTGGTGGACGACGCCATCGTGGTGGTGGAAAACGTAGAGCGAAACATCGAACTCGGATTAACCCCGGTGGAGGCCACCAAACGCGCCATGCGGGAAGTGACCGGCCCGATCATCGCCACGGCCCTGGTGTTGTGTGCGGTGTTTATCCCGGCAGCCTTCATCTCCGGTCTCACCGGCCAGTTCTATAAACAGTTCGCCCTGACCATTGCCATTTCGACGGTGATCTCGGCCTTCAACTCCCTGACTTTGTCGCCAGCACTGGCTGCAGTGTTGTTGAAGAGCCATGACGCGCCGAAAGACCGCTTCTCGAAAGTTCTCGACAAGATGTTCGGTGGCTGGTTGTTCAAACCGTTCAACCGCTTCTTCGAGAAGGCCAGCCATGGCTATGTCGGAACGGTCGGCCGTGTGATCCGCAGCAGTGGTATCGCCCTGATTGTCTATGCCGGCCTGATGGTGCTGACGTTCTTCGGCTTCTCCAGCACCCCGACCGGTTTCGTACCTGGCCAGGACAAGCAATACCTGGTGGCGTTCGCGCAACTGCCGGACGCCTCGAGCCTGGACCGCACCGAAGACGTGATCAAACGCATGTCCGACCTCGCCCTGAAACAACCGGGTGTGGATAGCGCCGTAGCCTTCCCTGGCCTGTCGATCAACGGCTTCACCAACAGCCCGAACGCCGGCATCGTGTTTGTGACCTTGAAGCCTTTCGAAGAGCGTACTGATCCGAGCGAGTCCGCCGGCGCGATTGCCGGTGCGTTGAACGGCAAGTTCGCGGGCATTGAAGAAGCCTACATGGCGATTTTCCCGCCGCCGCCGGTACAAGGTCTGGGCACCATCGGTGGTTTCCGCTTGCAAATCGAAGACCGGGGCAACCTGGGCTACGACGAGCTGTACAAAGAAACCATGAACATCATTGCCAAGAGCCACAACGTGCCGGAACTGGCCGCGCTGTTCACCAGCTATACCGTGAACGTGCCGCAGGTCGATGCCGCCATCGACCGGGAAAAAGCCAAGACCCACGGGGTTGCCGTCAGCGACATCTTCGACACCCTGCAGATCTACCTGGGCTCGCTGTATGCCAACGACTTCAACCGCTTCGGCCGGACCTACCAGGTCAACGTTCAGGCCGAGCAGCAGTTCCGCCTCGAACCTGACCAGATCGGCCAGTTGAAAGTGCGTAACAACAAAGGCGAGATGATCCCGCTGGCGACCTTCATCAAGGTCACCGACACCTCGGGCCCGGACCGCGTGATGCACTACAACGGCTTCATCACCGCTGAAATCAACGGTGCGGCAGCCCCCGGCTACAGCTCCGGCCAGGCCGAGAAAGCGATCGAGAAACTGCTTAAGGAAGAACTGCCCAACGGTATGACCTACGAGTGGACTGACCTGACCTATCAGCAAATCCTCTCCGGCAACACCGCGCTGTTCGTGTTCCCGCTCTGCGTACTGCTGGCGTTCCTGGTACTCGCCGCACAATACGAAAGCTGGAGCCTGCCACTGGCGGTGATCCTGATCGTACCGATGACTTTGCTGTCGGCCATCGTTGGCGTGATTGCCTCCGGCGGTGACAACAACATCTTTACCCAGATCGGATTGATCGTACTGGTCGGCCTGGCGTGTAAGAACGCGATTCTGATCGTCGAGTTCGCCAAGGATAAACAGCAGGACGAAGGCCTCAGCCCGCTCGCCGCGGTCCTGGAAGCTTGCCGCCTGCGTCTGCGGCCGATCCTGATGACCTCGTTCGCCTTCATCATGGGTGTGGTGCCTCTGGTGCTGTCCAGCGGCGCCGGTGCCGAGATGCGTCATGCCATGGGCGTGGCGGTGTTCTCCGGGATGCTTGGGGTGACTTTCTTCGGTCTGTTGTTGACGCCGGTGTTCTACGTACTGATTCGTAACTTTGTGGAGCGCGGTGAAGCGCGCAAAGCGGCCAAGGCCCTGAAACTGGAGTCGCAACAATGAGCCTGAAAGTCTTCCTGCCAAGCTTGCTGGTACTGGCGCTGAGTGCCTGTGCCGTCGGCCCGGACTACAAGGCCCCGACCACGGAAGCCGCTAACATCACCACCGCCACTGATGGCGCCGCCGGCCAGAAGAACTTTGACCGCGCACGCTTCGAAGGCATCTGGTGGCAGCAATTCGATGACCCGACCCTCAACCAGTTGGTGACTCGATCGCTGCAAGGCAACCGCGAGTTGCGCGTGTCCTTTGCCCGTCTGCGGGCGGCCCGCGCCATCCGCGATGACGCCAGCAATGACGCCATGCCGACCATCACCAGCCGCGCCAGCAGTGACCTGGGCAAAGGCCAGATTCCGGGCCAGACCACCCAGCGCGTCAACAGCGAGCGCTACGACCTGGGGTTGGACATGGCCTGGGAGGTCGACCTGTTCGGTCGCATCCAGCGCAATCTGGAAGCCACTGAGGCCGATCAAGCGTCCGCCGAAGCCGATCTGTACCAACTGCAAGTCACCATCATTGCTGAACTAGTGGATGCCTACGGACAACTGCGCGGTGCGCAACTGCGGGAAAAGATCGCCCTGGAGAACCTGAAAAACCAGCAGGACTCCCGCGGTATCACCCTCAACTTGCGTGACGCCGGTGTCGGCGACCAGCTGGACGTGGAGCGTGCCGATGCCCGCCTCGCATCCGTGGAAGCCAGCGTGCCGCAGTTGCAGGCCGAGCAGGTACGGCAGAAAAACCGTATCGCCACCCTGCTGGGTGAACGCCCGGACAAACTGACCGTGGACCTCAGCCCGAAACAACTGCCAGCCATCGCCAAGGCTTTGCCGATTGGTGATCCAGGCGAGTTGCTGCAACGCCGGCCCGACATTCTCAGTGCCGAGCGTCAATTGGCGGCAGCGACTGCGCGGATCGGCGTGGCCAAGGCCGATCTGTTCCCACGGGTCAGCCTCAGCGGTTTCCTCGGTTTCACCGCCGGGCGTGGTTCGCAAATCGGTTCCTCGGCGGCCAACGCCTGGGCACTGGGCCCGAGCATCACCTGGGCAGCTTTCGACCTCGGCAGCGTGCGCGCCCGTTTGCGCGGTGCCAACGCCGAAGCTGATGGCGCGCTGGCGAACTACGAGCAGCAAGTCTTGCTTGCCCTGGAAGAATCGGAAAACGCCTTCAGTGACTACGGCAAACGCCAGCAGCGCTTGATTTCACTGATTCGTCAAAGCGAATCGAGCCGCTCGGCCGCCAACCTGGCGGAGATCCGCTACCGCGAAGGCACGGTGGATTTCCTGGTACTGCTCGATGCGCAGCGTGAACGCCTGGCAGCCGAAGACACCCAGGCTCAAGCCGAAATCGACCTGTATCGCGGCATCGTCGCGATTTACAAGGCGCTAGGCGGCGGCTGGTCGCCGGACACCGTGGCCAGCAAGTAATCCGTTTTTAAAGAGCTCCTTTGGTTGGCCGCAACCAACCAATTTTTTGCCCCGCACCTACTCGGTCGCGGGGCTTTTTTTCGTCTCGCGTTTTTCTACCACGGTGACCGTGGCCGTGGTTCCCGCGCGCAAGCGGTCGATGCCTGCGTAATCCGGGTCGATGGCAATCCGCACCGGCACCCGTTGCGCGAGTTTGACCCAGGTGTAGCTCGGATTGACGTCGGCCAGCAATCGATTGCCGGGCGCGTTCTCCCGATCGGTGATGGCAAACGCGATGCTTTGCACCGTACCGCCAAAGCGTTCGCCGCTCATCAACTCGATCCTCACTCGATCGCCCTCTTCTATTCGTGGCAACTTGGTTTCTTCGAAATAACCGCTGACGTAGAACGACTCGCTGTCGACCAGCGCCAGCAAAGCCCCGCCGGCCACCGCGTAGTCGCCTTGACGGGTCAGCAGATTGGTCACGTAGCCGCTGACCGGCGCCAGCACCCTGGTGCGTTGCAGGTCAAGTTCGGCCTGGTGCAAAGCGGCCACCGCAAGTTGCACATTGGCCTGCGCCAGCCCGAGATTGGCCTGGTTGCGCAACAGGTCAGCCTGGGCGACGGCCACTTCGGTGTTGGATTTCTCGTACTCTTCCCCGGAAATTGCGAAGCCCTGGCGCAGCGAACGGCGACGGCGCTCTTCGCTCTCGCGTTGTTTCAGCAACACCTGACTGGACGTGATGGTCGCCTGGGATTGCCCCAGCGAGGCCTTGGCCACTTCCACCGAACGCTTGGCGTGCTCCACCGCCAAGGCATAACGGGCCGGGTCGATTTCCAGTAACGTTTGCCCCTTTTCCACATGCTGGTTGTCCTGCACGCCGAGGCTGACGATACGCCCGGAGACGTCCGCCGACAGCGTCACCACGTCCGCGCGCACCCGTGCGTCCCGGGTCCAGGGCGCACGGGTGTAATGCTCCCAGGCAAACCAGCCGAGGACGAACGCCAGCAGCACCACAACGACGGTCAGTAATCGCGGAAGAATGTTCTTCACGTATTCAAGCTCCCCATCCACAAAATAAGCGTGGCGCACACACAGACGTACAACGCACCTTCAAACAGCGCTTCGTGCCAGACAAACCGCAGCAACCCCAAGCGCCGCAGCCCCCAGTCGAGCATCAGAAACAGCGGAATCGCCAGCAACAGCGCTTGGGCGATCGGCGGCAGATAGACGCCGCCGACTTCGAAATCAATGGGCAATCGCCGGTACTCCTGTGGTTTCGGGTTCGAGATAAGGGTGATAACGCTGCAGGAACGACATCACGATCAGCACGCTGACGCGCATGCGGAACACCGACCAGAGGTGTTCGTGACCGCTGATATGCAGGTTATCCAGTTCGTCACCCAGGGTCGTCAACTGGCCCAGCAATTCTGACAAGTTCGCCTCCACCTGCCCGCCGACCCTGCGTCCGGCGTCGTACACTGCGGCCAGCAACCGGCGCTGCAAGTCCGCTCCCAACAAGCGATTGTGCTGCGCCTGTTGCTGGAGCTGGCTGAGCGACGTGCCCAGCGCCATAAAAGCTAGGCTGACTTCATATAACTCAGCGGAGCGAGCGTCTTTAATTGACGGCAACAACGCTTGCATCATGGTCAGGCGATCGACCAGCCGACTTTCAAAGGCGAACTGCCGCTCGTCGCTGGCCATGTTCTGCAGCAAGGCGTGCACCTCGTCGCGGTTCTCCTTGAACAACCGACGCATGCGCAAGCCCGGGCTGTAGGGAAAAATCCAGGCGTAGACCATGATCGCCAATGCAGCGGCACTGACATAGGCGCCGGCAAATTCGAACCACTGCATCGCGGTGTTCTGCCCAGTGCCGATATTCTGCGGTCCGAGCAGCAGGAAACTGGTCAACCCGAGGCCAATACCCATGCCGGCAGTGGCCGGGCTCGACAAGCCAATCGCCACCACGTAGAGCAGCGGCGCAAGCAGCAACGCCAGCAATTCGAAGTCACTGACCATCGGCACCAGCATGAATTGGTAGAACGCCGAGATCACCAGCGCCATTGCCATGCCTCGGGCGTAACTCTGACTGGCCAGCAGCGGTCGTGGGAACGTCGCCATCAGCGAACACAGAATGCCCACCAGGATCAGCCCGCCACGCGCACCGTCCCACGCGGTTTCGATCCAGACGAACCCGCCGATCAGCAGCGCGACGAACGCTCGCGTCGCATTCATCGCCGCCAGTGTCAGGTCGAGATGCAAAGGATTTTGTTGCCCTCGGTACATGCAGCTGGCTTCGCGGCCGTCCTGTATGGCGTCACTGAGTTCGAGAATATGCTCGAGCTGTTGCAGCAGCCGCGCCTGCTCCCAGCGCAACGACCAGGCCAGGGAGCGCAGAGTCGCCGGCAGGTCTTCGGTCATCTGCTCCGCCAGGTAGGCTTGCTTGTCGAAGCGATTCTGCAACGCCACAAAGCGCTGGCGCCACTCCTCTGACAACCCGCGGCCGTTCTGCGCCAGCTCATCGAGGAATGCCAGTTCCTGCTCGCGCAGTTCCTGGACGTGCGCCGGCAGTTCACCCACCCAGTGCTCGCGAATCAACTCCCGTTGATGGCGCAATATCGTCAAGCGCGAGGTCAGCAGCACCAATTGGTTGCCCAACAGTTGTACCAATTGATGGGCGATGCGCAGGCGGGGGGCGTCGAAATACAAGTGGCGGCGCAAACCTTCCAGGGCGCTGATCTCACCGAGGAGTTGGGTCTGGCGGCGATGGAAGTCGGCGTCGCTTTCCTCGGTTCGCAACACCGCCGCTGCATGAACGGCCAGCAGGCGAATCACTTGGTCGACCTTGGCAAAGTAACCTCGGGCGACCGCTTCCGGGCGCGCCGTCAATAAGCTGACCACGCAGACGCAGGCAACCGCCAGCAGGGTTTCGGTGACGCGGGTCACCGCCAGTTGAAAGGTGCCGTCTGGCGCTGGCACCGCCAGCAGCGCCACAACCACTGCGGTGTAGCCACTGAGCACAAATGCCTGTGAACTGGTGTAGCGCAGCAAGGTGCCGCCCGCAGTGCACAGCGCCAGCCACAGCGCCAGCGTGACCAGGAATGGCAACGGCGCCTGAGGAAATACCGCCATGATCAACACCGCCACCACTGCGCCAACGGTGGTGCCGATCACCTGGCCGAAACTGCGCGCCAGGGCCATCCCCGCCAGCGGCTGGCTAACAATGACCACCGCCATGATGGCCCACTTGGGTTGGTCGAGATCGAAGACAAACGCCAGGTACAAGGTCAGCAAGCCGGCGACAATGGTCGTCAGAGCAAACAACAGCATGCCTTGGTTGGGATGAAGGATGGCTTTGAAATAAAGGATCAGCGACGGCATGGTCAGGCTCAAAGGGGGCGGGTCCAGCAAGCGTAGACACAGACTGGCGGTCTCGACAGCTTTCGAAGCCGCCGGGTGTTGTGGGCAAAATCGCCAGGCCGGGTAGGCTAAAGCCAGTCTGCGTTTGACTCAAGGCGCGTGCTGACCGAAGCTGGCATCTTTGCAATCGCTTGTCAGCTGTCGGATCACTGCATGTCCAAGCCCCGCCGTTTTCTGCTCGTCAGCCTCTGTCTTGTGTGTGTCCTGGGCCTCGCCTGGGGCTTGTTGCGTACCAGCGCGCCGGTCATCCCCGATGCGATCAAGCATGGTTACAGCGAAGCCCTGGCCCAGGCGCGCAACGGTCAGCCGGGCGCCGCGCGGGTACTGTATCAGCAACTCGGGCGCCCGGACCTGTCGGCCAAGCGGCGTATCTGGCTGCTTAACGAATTGCCCAACTACCCAAGCCCTCAGGCCCTGAAACTGGCGGATGCACATTTGCTGCATAGCGCTGTGGACGTGCGCCAGGCCGCAATCAAAAGCGTGCTAGGCCTGGTGCCCAGTGGCCAGCGCAGCCTGTTGCTCGGGCCGTTGCTCGACGACCCGGTGCAAAGCGTGCGCTTCGCCACGGTCAATGCTTTGCTGGGTTTGTCGCCAGATGAACTGGGCCTGTACTTCGCGCCGTTGCAACAGGCCATCGACGCCTACGAATCGCAGATCAAGAGCCAGCCGGAAAGTGCTGCCAACGCCTATCAATTGGCCCGCCTCTATTTGCACAACGCCGAACTGAAGGCTGCGCAACAAGCCTTGGAAAACACCCTGCGTCTGGACCCAGGCAATCTGCCGGCGCTGGTGATGCAGATCGAAGTGCTCGACCGCCAGGGCCAGAACGACGCCGCGCGCCAGCTGTTGGCCAAGCAACTGCAAGCTCAGCCGAACTCCGCCTATCTGCAACACGCCCTCGGTTTGTGGCTGCTGCACCACGGCCAGCCAGAGTACGCGGTGCTCGGTTTGTCGAAAGCGGTGGAGCTGGAGCCGAACAACAAAGACTACCGTTACGACCTCGCCACCACCCTGCACGGCGAGCAGGAACTGGAGGCAGCGCAGAAGCAACTGGAGGAAATCGTCCAGCGTTATCCGGCCGATCGCAAGGCACGGGTGCTGCTGATCAATTACTGGAAAGAAAGCGGCCAGTTACAGAATGTGCAAATCCTCCTGGCGCAGTTGGAACAACTCAATCCGGACGACCCGGCATTGCAGCAAGGTCTTTGAAATTGACGCTAAACTCCTCGGAACCCCGGTGATGGCAAAAGGTCAGTTGATCAGGCAGTCTTTTCAGGCACAACAGCCCTGCTGCCTCACTTCCCTAGTCATGAGAGGGTTTTTTTTGAGCACATCCAACGAGTTCATCAGCGCCAAGGCCGCAACCGGCATCGAAGGTCTGGATGACATCCTGTCCGGCGGTCTTTCTCGCAGCCACGTGTTTTTGCTGGAGGGAGAACCCGGAACCGGCAAGACAACGGTCGCGTTGCACTTCCTGCTGGCGGGCGCCAAAGCCGGCGAGCGCTCGTTGTACATCACCCTGTCGGAAACCGAACGTGAATTGCGCCAAGGCGCGCTGTCCCACGGCTGGGAGCTGGATGAAAACATCCACATTTTCGAGCTGACCCCGCCAGAAAGCCTGCTCAACGCCGAACACCAGCAAAGCCTCCTGTATTCCTCGGACCTTGAGCTGGGCGAAGCGACCAAGCAGATTTTCGAAGTGGTGGAACGGGTCAAGCCCACCC
Organism: Pseudomonas rhizozeae; assembly: GCF_031583775.1. Lineage (NCBI taxonomy): Bacteria > Pseudomonadati > Pseudomonadota > Gammaproteobacteria > Pseudomonadales > Pseudomonadaceae > Pseudomonas > Pseudomonas rhizozeae. Next base: position 27,120 of record NZ_JAVLSB010000052.1, on the reverse strand, counting down.
GCGTGGTTCTCGACAGTCTGTCGGAGATCCGCCTGCTGGCGCAAAGCTCCTTGCGCTACCGACGGCAGATCCTGGCGATCAAGCATTACTTCGTGCGGTACGACGCGACCGTGTTGCTACTCGATGACTTGACCACCGAATCCCTGGACAAAACGGTACACAGTGTCGCCCACGGCGTGATTCGCCTCGAAGAACTCACGCCGAACTACGGTGCCGAGCGTCGACGCATCCGCGTGGTGAAATATCGCGGGCAGAAATACCGTGGTGGCTTCCACGACTTCACCATCATGGGCGACGGCGTGCACGTCTTTCCGCGACTGGTGGCGGCCGAACACCGCGGCGCTTACGAACGCCTGCAACTGAGCAGCGGCATCCCCGAAATGGACGCGTTGCTCGGAGGCGGCATCGAAACCGGCTCCAGCACCTTGATCCTCGGCCCGGCCGGTACCGGCAAATCGCTGATTTCGATGATCTTCGCCGCCGCCGCGGTCAGGCGTGGCGAGAAAGCCGCGCTGTTTATCTTCGACGAAGAACTGGGCCTGCTGTTCGAGCGCATGAAGAACATCGGCATCGACCTTGCTGCACTGCAAGCCACCGGCAATCTACTGATCGAACAAGTTGACGCCGCCGAGCTGTCACCGGGGGAGTTCTCCCACCGCGTGCGCCGTTGCGTAGACGAACGTCAGATCAAGACCGTGGTGATCGACAGCATCAACGGCTACCAGGCCGCGATGCCGGAAGAGAATGCCTTGGTGCTGCACATGCACGAACTGTTGCTGTACCTGAACCGCAAAGGCGCGGCGACCTTCATGACCGTCGCCCAACACGGTCTGGTAGGCGATATGCAGGCACCGGTCGACATCACTTACCTGGCCGACACGGTGATTCTGTTGCGCTACTTCGAAGCCGTGGGCAAGGTGCGCCGTGCCATTTCAATTATCAAGAAACGCACCGGCAGCCATGAATCGACCATCCGTGAATATCGTATCTCGGGCAAAGGCATGACCATCGGCGAACCATTGGATGCTTTCCAAGGCGTGTTGCGCGGCGTGCCGACCTATCTTGGCGCCAGTAACCCGCTGCTCAAGGACGATAGCCAGTGAGTGTGCCGGGACCGCTAGCCGAACGTGCGTTGATTCTCGCGCCGCTGGGCCGTGACAGCCAAGTGGCGCAGATGCTGCTTAAAGAGGCAGGCTTCGCCGGAGACATTTGCCCCAACCTGAGTCATCTATGCAGCGAATTGAATCGTGGCGCGGGGCTGGTGCTGGTTGCCGCCGAAGCCTTGCTTGGCCCTGATTTGGAAACCTTGCTGGTGTATCTCGAACAGCAACCGGCGTGGTCCGACTTGCCGATCGTGCTGCTGACTCACCACGGCGGACCGGAGAACAACCCTTCGGCGCGCTTCGGGGCGCAGTTGGGGAACGTGACGTTCCTCGAGCGCCCTTTCCACCCTGCGACCCTGATAAGTCTGGTGACCACCGCGCTGCGCGGGCGACGACGACAGTACGATGCCAGGGATCGGCTGATCGACCTCAGTAACAGCGAGATGCGCTTGCAAACCACCCTCGAAACCCTGGAGCAGCAGGTCGAGGAACGCACCGCCCAACTGCGGCACAACGAAGAAGCCCTGCGCCAGTCCCAGAAAATGGAAGCGGTCGGCCAGCTCACAGGCGGCATTGCCCACGACTTCAACAACATGCTCACCGGCATCATCGGCAGTCTTGAACTGCTGCGTCGGCGCCTGGCCCGGGGCCGCACCGAAGACCTCGACAGCCTGATCGACCTTGGCGTGACCTCCGCCAACCGAGCCGCCAGCCTGACCCACCGCTTGCTGGCGTTTTCGCGCCGGCAGTCGCTGGACTCCAAAGCAGTCGACATGAATGCGCTGGTGACCTCCATGAGCGAGCTGCTCAAGCGCAGCATCAATGAAAGCATTCAGTTGGACATGCAACTCAATGACAGTCTGTGGGTGGCCGAGGCGGATCCGAATCAACTGGAAAGTGCCCTGCTCAACCTGGTACTGAACGCCCGGGACGCTATGCCCGATGGCGGCAAACTGGTGGTGCAAACGGCCAACGAACAGTTGGATGCTGCTTACACCAGTGCCTACAACAACCTGGCGCCAGGCGATTACGTGGTGCTGATTGTCACCGACAACGGCTGCGGTATGCCGCAAAGCGTGATCAACCGTGCGTTTGATCCGTTCTACACCACCAAGCCGATCGGCCAGGGCACGGGCCTCGGCCTGTCGATGATCTACGGATTCAGCAAGCAATCCAACGGTCACGTCACCATCGACAGCGAGCCCGACCAAGGCACTACGGTCAAGCTCTACCTGCCGCGATTCCGTGGCGAACCGTTGCCCGATACCGCCACCGATGCCCAGCAACTGCCTTACGCGCGCGAAGGCGAAACCGTGCTGATCGTCGAAGACGACCCGGCCGTGCGTGTACTGGTGAGTGCGGTATTAGGCGAGTTAGGGTATGCCTTCGTCGAAGCGGCGGATGCCGACAGCGCAGTCCCAATCCTCGACTCTGCGCAACGCATCGATCTGCTGATCAGTGACGTGGGCCTGCCGGGCATGAATGGCCGGCAACTGGCGGAAATCGGCCGACAATACCGGCCCAATCTGAAAGTTTTGTTTATCACCGGTTACGCCGAGCACGCAGCGGTGCGCGGTGGCTTCCTCGATCCCGGCATGCAGATGATCACCAAACCCTTCACCTTCGACCTGCTGACCGCCAAGGTCCGGGACATGATCCGCGATTGATCGCCGATCATCTCTCGCGCAAGCTCAGGACAACATGTCCTGCATGATCTCTTGCAATACATTCAGATCAAACGGTTTGCCCAGGATCGGCGCAGTGCGCGTGATCGGGCTGTCGGTCTCGCGGATTTCCTGCGGATAGCCGCTGATGAAAATCACCTTGAGTTCCGGTCGCAGCTTCACCGCAGGCTCGGCGATCTGCACGCCGGAGATCCCGCCAGGCAGGCGGAAGTCAGTAATCATCATGTCCAGGTGCGGTTTGCTGGCGAGGATCTCGAACGCCTGTTCACCGTTCTCGGCTTGTAATACGCGGTAGCCTTCGCCGGATAAATAGGCGGCAAGCACCATCAGAATCGAGGGGTCATCCTCGACGATCAATACAACGTCTTGTGCATCTTCACTCATGGGAAGCCTTTGTTCGGTCAATAGCTGCTGATACGACCATGGGGTCACACAGAGGTTGCGTAAATCAGGGCTGTTTTCCTACAGCGGCAGACAAACGCGAAAAAGGGCACCCTCGTTGATCTTGCTCTCGACGGTGATGGTGCCGCCATGCGCGGCGACGATTTGCTCGGAAATAAACAGCCCCAGGCCCAATCCGGCGACTACGGTTTTCGCCGAGACCCGCTCGAACTGCTGGAATATGCGCTTCTGGTTCTCTTCGCTGATGCCGATGCCATGGTCCTGCACCTCGACCACGGCCAGCCGTCCATGACTGTACACGCGCACCTGGATCTGGCTCTTGCCGCCGTAACGCAAGGCGTTGGTCAGCAGGTTGGAGATCACTTGCTCGATGCGAAACTCGTCCCACTGCCCTTCCACGGGCTCCGACGACTCGAACACCACTGAGGTTTCGGCAGCCTCGACCTGCGGTGCAAAGTTCTGCAGCAGGTTGTTGACCAGTTGCACCAAGTCGAACCGGCTCGGCCGGATCGACAACTTGCCGGTGCGAATCCGCGAGACGTCGAGCATGTCTTCGATCAGACGGATCAGGCTTTTGATCTGCCGCTCGTCGCGGTCGACCATGGCGTGCATTTTGTCCAGGGTAAACGCCGCGGCGTTGTCCCGAGCCAAGTGCATTTTGCGCAACTGGGTTTCGAGTATCAGCCCGTTGAGCGGCGTGCGCACCTCATGGGCGACGATCGACATGAAGTCATCGCGCATGCGCACCGCCTGCTCCAGTTCCAACTGGGTGCTTTTCAGTTGTGTGAGCAGCGCTTCCTGTTCGCGCCGGCTTCGCTCCAGAGCTTCGACCTGTTCCTTCATGGCCTTGCTCTGACGGAACAGATCGACGAAGACGTTGACCTTGCTCTTGACTGCGTGGATGTCTAGCGGCTTATGCAGAAAGTCCACCGCGCCGCTTTCGTAGCCCTTGAACGCGTAGTTCAGTTCGCGGCCGGCGGCGCTGACGAAGATGATCGGGATGTTCTTGGTCTTCTCGGTCCCGCGCATCAGCTCCGCCAGTTCGAAACCGTTCATGCCGGGCATCTGCACATCGAGGATCGCCATGGCGAACTCATGCTGCAACAGCAACGACAGGGCTTCGTCCGCGGACAGCGCCTTGTAGACCGCACGGTCTTCGCGCTTGATCAGCGCTTCGAGGGCCAGCAAGTTCTCCGGCAGATCGTCGACGATCAGCAATTTGGCTTGGATGTCACTTAGCATGCGATTCGTTCCAGCTCGACAAGCAGACGGCCGATGCCGTGCAAAGGGAGAATATGGTCCGGTTGGTGCAACGCCAGCGCCGCTTCAGGCATGGTCGACACCTGGGCTTCAGCCGGGTCCTGCACAACCGTCAGGCCGCCGTGCTGCTTGACCAACGCCAGGCCACGGGCGCCATCTTGGTTGGCGCCGGTCAACAGCACCGCCGCCAGTTTTTCGCCGTAGGCGTCGGCGGCGGACTCAAACAGGTAATCGATCGACGGCCGCGAATGGTGCAGACGCGCTTCAAGGCTCAGCGAAAGGCTGCGGTCCTGCTCCACCGACAAGTGATAACCCGGCGCGGCGAAATACAGAGTGCCCGGCTGGATATCGAGTTTGTCCGCGGCTTCCAGCACCGGCATGGCGACCCGCCGGGCGAATACTTCGGCCAACTGGCTGCGGCGTTCATCAGGGATATGCAATACCACGATAATCGGCAAACCGAAGCCTTGTTGTATCGGCCTGAACAGCGTCAGCAAGGCCTCGACGCCGCCGGCGGAGGCCCCGATCACAATGGCCTCGATGCGAGGCAAAGTCGCTGCATCCTTCATGATTTGCGATAGATCCGTTCTTGTTTGACCAGCGCTTCGAATTGTTTGCTGTAGCCCGAGAAATCCAGGGTTTCCTTGCTGCCCAGCACCAGAAAGCCGCGATGGCACAGTGACTCGTGAAACAACCCGAACGCCCGATCCTGCAGCTTCTTGTTGAAATAAATCAGTACGTTACGGCATGAAATCAACTGCGTTTCGGAGAACACACTGTCCGTCGCCAGGCTGTGGTCGGCGAAGGTCACGTTTTCGCAGAGAGTCTTGTCGAAAATCGCGTAGTCGTACGCCGCCGTGTAGTAATCGGAAAACGAGCGCTGTCCGCCCGCCTGCTGATAATTCGAGGTGTAGGCACGAACGTTTTCCAGGGAAAAAATCCCTTGCTTGGCTTTCTCCAGCGAATGCGGGTTGATGTCGGTGGCGTAAATAATCGTGCGATCGAGCAAGCCTTCCTCGCGCAGCAGGATGGCCATGGAGTACACCTCCTCCCCGGTGCTGCAACCGGCGATCCACACTTTGATCGACGGATAGGTCCTCAGCAACGGCACCACTTCCCGGCGGATTGCCAGGAAGTGCGACGGGTCGCGAAACATCTCGCTGACCGGAATCGTCAGCAATTGCAGCAGTTGCATGAACATGGTGGGGTCGTGCAGCACGCGTTCTTGCAGGGCGGAAATGGTACTGCAGTCGAACTGGCTCAGCGCGTGCTTGACCCGACGCTTGATGGAAGCACCGGAGTAATCGCGAAAGTCATAGCTGTATTTGAGATAGATCGCTTCGATCAACAGCCGCAGTTCGATATCGGTATTTCGCTCCACTAGATACGTTCCATCTTCGGTAACCACACGCGAATCAGCGAGAACAGGCGATCCAGGTCGATGGGCTTGGCCAGGTAATCATTGGAGCCGGCCTGCAGGCAGCGCTCCTGATCGTCCTTCATGGCCTTGGCCGTCACCGCAATGATCGGCAGCTTGCGCCAGCGCGGGTCTTTGCGGATCTCGATGGTGGCTTCAAAGCCATCCATCTCCGGCATCATCACGTCCATCAGCACCAGGTCGATGTCCTCGACTTCATTGAGTTTTTCGATCGCTTCGCGGCCATTACGCCCGATCACCACGACCGCACCTTTATGTTCCAGCGCACTGGTGAGGGCGAAAATATTGCGCACGTCGTCGTCCACCAGCAGGATTTTGCGACCCTCGAAAACCTTGTCGCGGCTGCGCGCGGTCTTGAGCATCTTCTGCCGTTCATGGGACAACTGCGATTCGACTTTGTGCAGAAAGAGTGTGACCTCGTCCAGCAAGCGTTCCGGCGACCGCGCGCCCTTGATGATGATCGAGCGCGAATACTTGCGCAGATCGGCTTCTTCATCGCGGGTCAGGTTGCGGCCGGTGTAGACAATCACCGGCGGGAACGAGCAAATGTCTTCGGTGGACATGCGCTTGAGCAGGTCATTGCCGAGCATGTCCGGCAGCTTCAGGTCGATGATCATGCAGTCATAGACGTTGTCGCGCAGCAGGTCGAGCGCTTGCTGGGCCAGGCCGACGGCGGTGATTTCGATGTCGTCGTCGCCAATCAGGCGGGCAATGCTGTCGCGCTGCAAATCATCGTCTTCCACCAGCAGCACCCGTTTGACCTTCTGGGTCAGCTTGGCTTCCAGCCGTGCGAACACGTCCTTGAGCTCTTCGCGGGTGGTGGGCTTGACTGCATAACCGATGGCGCCCATATGCATCGCCGCCTCGACCCGATCTTCCACGGAAATCACGTGCACCGGGATGTGCCGGGTTTCGGCGTGTTCTTTCAAGCGCTGCAAGACCGTGAGTCCGGAGTGATCCGGCAGGCGCATGTCCAGCAGGATCGCGTCCGGTACGTACTGGCGCGCCAGGTCGTAACCTTCGTCCGCTCCGTGCGCCACCAGGCACTGGTAACCCAGCTCATGAGCCAAGTCGTAGAGGATGTGGGCAAAATTCGCTTCGTCTTCGACCACCAAAATGCAGCGGGTGGTGAACGGCGCTTTATCGCGGTCGTCGGCAAAGCGTGGGATGTCGACCTCGGCAATCAGCGGTGCCGGTGGCGGTGTGACCTGCGGCAGCGGTGCCGCGGCGAACGGTTGCAGGCGAATCGGCTCGACCGGCACTTCGCCCGGCTCGACGTAGTGCTCTGGCATCACCAGGGTGAAGGTGCTGCCCTGCCCCGGCTCGCTGCTGACGCTGATCGAGCCGCCCAGCAGGCTGGCCAGGTCCCGCGAGATCGACAAGCCCAGGCCGGTGCCGCCGTAACGTCGATTGGTGGTGCCGTCGGCCTGGCGGAAGGCTTCGAAAATGCTGTCCTGCTGATCAGCGGCGATACCAATCCCCGAGTCGCGCACGACAAACGCGATACCGGCCCCTGGGTGACGCGCCACGGTCAGGCTGACCGAGCCTTTTTCGGTGAACTTGATCCCGTTCGACAGCAGGTTCTTGATGATCTGTTCCAGGCGCTGACGGTCGGTGAACAGCATGTGCGGCGCGTCAGGCTGCAAGTGCACTTGGAAGTCCAGGCGCTTGTCGGCGGCCAGCGGCAGGAACATCCCGCGCAAGCCTTCGACCAGACGCGCCACACTGGTGTTTTCCGGGCGCACTTCAAGTTTGCCGGCCTCGACTTTGGAGATGTCGAGGATGTCGTTGATCAAGTTGAGCAAGTCGTTGCCAGCGGAGTAGATCGACTCGGCGAACTTCACCTGCTCAGCGGTGAGGTTGTCTTGCGGATTTTCCGCCAGCAACTTGGCGAGGATCAGCGAACTGTTAAGCGGCGTGCGCAGTTCGTGGGACATGTTGGCGAGGAACTCGGACTTGTACTTGCTCGAACGCTGCAACTCTTCGGCGCGTTCTTCGAGCTGCACCTGTGCCTCGTTCAGCGCGGTGTTCTTCTGGTCCATCGCGTCGCGCTGGTCGGCAAGAATCTGCGCCTGTTCGGCCAGTTGCTCGTTAGTCTGTTCCAGTTCAACTTGCTGGGTTTCCAGATTGACTTGCGACTCCTTGAGCACCCGGGACTGTTCTTCCAGCTCCTCGTTGGCGGTCTTGAGTTCTTCCTGCTGCACTTGCAGCTCTTCGTTCAATTGCTGGGTTTCCGCCAGCACTTCTTGCAGGCGCTGACGATAACGCGCGGCTTCGATGGAGGTGCCGATGTTGCCGGCGATCAATTCGAGCAATTCGATATCGCGCTCGATCAACGGACGCAGGAAGCCCAGTTCGACCACCCCGTTGACCCGGTCGTCGTCACTCGTCGGCACTACCAGTGCGCTACGCGGCAGGCCTTCACCCAGACCGGAGCTGACTTTGAAGTAGTTGCTCGGCACGTCGTCCAGGCGAATCAAGCGGCCTTCCTGCGACGCCTGGCCGATGATGCCTTCGCCGTTGGAAATCCACTGCTCCTGTTCTTCCTGTTCCCGGGAGAAACCGTAGGACGCCACGCGCCGCAGGCCGCCGTGCTCTTCCCGCACATAAATAGCCGCGACCACGCTGCCGAGGTACTGCGCGCAGAACTGCAGAATATTGCGCCCCAACACATTCAAGGTCAGTTGCCCCAGCACTTGCTCGGCCAACTCGGTCTGGCCGTTGCGCAGCCAGGCTTGCTGTTCGAGGCGCAGCGCACTTTTCTGCTGGGCTGCCAGGGTGTCGCTGTAGCTGTTCGACAGCGCGACCAGATCACGTCGTCCGGCGTAGGCCAGCAAACCGCTGATACCGGCGACGAACAACAGGTACAGGCCAATGCTCCAGATGGTGGTACGGCGCACGTCTTCATTGCGCGCAGTACGCAAGGTCTGTTCGGTTTCGATAACGTCTTCGTATTGTTTACGGATTTCGTCGGTCAGGCGCTTGCCGCGCCCGGCCTTCACCGCGCCACGGAAGTCGCCGCTGGTGCGCTGCAGGTCGATCATCGACTGCGCGTACTGCGTCCATTCCTGCTGCAAAGCTTCCAAGCGATTGAGCCGGTCAGTCTGCGCCGGGTTGTCGCCGGTCAACTCCTTGAGGGTTTTGATCGCTACGGCAATGCGTGGCTTGGCAGTTTCATAAGGATCGAGGAAATGCTCATCGCCGCTCAGCAGATAGCCGCGCATGCCGGTTTCGAGGTCGACCGAAAGTTTTACCGCTTCGTTGGCGTTATTGATCACTCGGTCGGTGTGCTCGACCCATTGGATAACGGACAGTAAATAAGTGATCAACGACACGAAAAACACTGCACTGACCACCCCCACACCCAGCGGCAGAGAGATGTTACGGCTCAGGAGTTTGCGGAAACTCTGCTCATCAACCGACAACGGTAGGGACATGGGGAGACCTTGGTGAACTGTTGAAAAGGAGGGAGTTTGCCCCATTCGCGCCGGTTTGATCCAATTTTCTGACACCTCCGCCAGCAAAATCCTACATAAAACTGCTTCAGATCATGACCAAGGGGTTATGCTGATGGCTATCTGCCCGGCGCTGACTTTTATGCGCGGGTCGGGAACTTGTCGGGATGCGCCACTTACTCATGCTTGAGCCCGGCACGTTCCAGCGACCGACCGCCACCCTTCTACTACTCGAGAGCCCCACCATGTCCACCACCATCCTCGTCGTTGAAGACGACTCCATCGTTCGCATGTTGATCGTCGACGTTTTGGAGGAACTGGAATATTCGGTATTGGAGGCTGAAGACGGTGAAGCGGCGCTGGAGATTGTTCGTGATTCGAGCAACGTTATTGATTTGATGATGACCGACCAGGGGTTGCCGGGAATGAACGGTCGGGACCTGGCGGAAAAAGCCCGAGAACTGCGGCCCCAGTTGCCAATCCTGTTTGCCAGTGGCTATGCGGAAAACATTGATGTGCCGGCGGGCATGCACTCCATCGGCAAACCGTTTTCCATCGACCAGTTGCGCGACAAGGTCAAATCGATATTGCCAACTGCCTGACGATTCTGCGGTAGCTGAAAAATCAATCCCCGGTTCCATCGGGGATTTTTTTATGGGGCGACGCCGCTCAGGCGACGCAGGCTGTAGGTCATCCGGGCTGTGGTTTAATTGCGCTCTTTTTCAGCATCGCCAGGAAAGCCCCCTATGAATCAGCCCGACATCACCAAAGTCCTGGTCATCGGCTACGTCTGGCCCGAGCCCCGTTCCTCGGCGGCGAGCGGGCATGTGATGCAGATTCTCCAGACCTTCCTGCAACAAGGATGGGACGTCACGTTCAGCAGCCCCGCCGGCACTGGCGAACACCGCGCCGACTTGAAGGCACTGGGGATCCGCGAGTGCCCGATCGAGCTGAACAACAGCAGTTTCGATGCCTTTATCAGTGCGCTAGCCCCGGACATCGTGCTGTTCGACCAGTTCATGATGGAAGAGCAATTCGGCTGGCGTGTCGAAAAGTACTGCCCGAAAGCCTTGCGCGTGCTGGAGACCTCCGACCTGCAGAGCCTGCGCCACGCCCGGCATCAGCGCCTCAAGGATCGGCTGAAAGCCAGCAGCGACGAAAACGACTTCAGCGAACTGTTCGCCCCGGCGCTGCGGGAGGAATTCGAATTGATGGCCAACACCGACCTGGCCAAACGGGAAATCGCCGCGCTCTACCGCTGTGACCTGAACCTGATGATTTCACCGGTGGAGATCCAGTTGCTGATCGAGCAATTCGGCCTGCCGCCAGGTCTGTTGCATTGGTGCCCGCTGATGCCCGATATGCCTTCAGCGCCGGTCCCGGCCTACGAGGACCGCGCGCACTTTCTCAGCATCGGCAACTTCCGCCATGCGCCGAACTGGGACGCGGTGCTCTGGATGAAAACCGCCGTCTGGCCGCTGATCCGCCAGCGCCTGCCGGGCGCTCAACTGCACCTCTACGGCGCCTACACCCCACCGAAAGCCACCGCGCTGCACAACCCGGTGCAGGGTTTTCATGTGATGAACTGGGCCGAGGATGCGTTGCAGGTGATGTCTGCCGCGCGAATCTGCCTGGCGCCGTTGCGCTTTGGCGCCGGGATCAAGGGCAAGATTATCGACGCCCTGCTCTGCGGCACGCCGACCGTCACCACGCCGATCGGCGCCGAAGGGATGGATCGCGGCTTGCCCTGGCCCGGCGCGGTGGGCGAATCCGCTGAAGCTCTGGCCGAAGCAGCAGTTGCGCTGTATCAAGACCAGACGCTATGGCATGCAGCCCAGGCCAACGGCACTCGTTTACTGCAGGCCGGCTATCAACCGGCAGAGCATGGCCCGGCGCTGATCGAACGCTTGAAGGCCTGCCGCCGCGACCTCGAAAACCGTCGGCGCGACAATTTCACCGGGGCCATGCTGCGGCACCATGCGCATAAAAGCACCCAGTACATGTCGCAGTGGATCGAAGCGAAAAATCGTCAGGGTTTGTCAGCCGTTTCTGAATCTAAAGTGTGTTGATTCACTTGAAATAGCTGGCTCAACGCTATGTTTTGAATCATGTTTCAGCGGCTTGAAATAACCCGCTCGGGTTCTAGGCTTGGATCATGAGTCGGCGCGTTGCAGATCGCCGCGCCGGCACCACAACCCTTTTCGCATGCAAGGAAAGCGTGCGAGCCCAGGCAGGAGCCGCTCATGTCCCTTAGTCCCACCGCCAATGTCGATACCCAGCGCTGGATCAGTGCCAGCCCCGAACTCGACCACTTGCCGCTCACCGAATTGATCTGGCCCGGCGCGCACAACGCCGGAATGGACAAAAAAGCCCCCAACTACCAAGTCATTGTTGGCCACTGGACGACTTGCCAGAACGGCTCCTTCGCCTGGCAACTGGAGAAAGGCGCCCGCGCCTTCGATTTGCGCCTCGGCTACACCGCTGATGCGCCGGCGGGTATTTTCTACTTCCACCACAACGGCTACCGATCACACCGGGTGCTGGATGAGTTGATCGACGCGGTCTCGGCGTTTCTCGATCGCAACCCGGATGAGTTCATCGTCCTCGACTTCCATCAGTTGAGCGATGGCGAGCGCTTTTTCGACTTCCGCCAATTCAATGAGCTGATCGTGCGGCGCCTCGGGCCTCGGGCGATCCACCCTAGCCATGGCGACCGCACGCTGGGCCAACTGAAGGCCAACAGTGCACTGAAACGCGTGGTGCTCTCGGCCGGCGCCTCGACGGAACTCGACAAAACGTATTTCTGGCTGCGCATCCCCCATCGCTGGAGCGGCAACCGGCTGACCAATGTCCAGGACTTGCGTCGCCATATCACAACGACACTGGAGACCCCGCGCTACGGCTCATTTCTCTGGTCGCTGACTGCTACCAGCTACTCATTTCTCGGTGGGCCGATGGACATCAAGCAGCATATCAATGAGTGGTTTCATTCCTCGCGAGACTGGGTGACGCAGTGCAGCATCATCAGCACCGACTTTTTCGACGAGTCGGAAATCGTTGGCTATTGCTGGGTGGCCAACAACATGAAAGCCGTGCAGCACAATCCTTCCGGGGTGGTCCGGGCACTACCGACGCGGCTTGCTGACCTGGACACTGGCATTCTCGGCCGGTAAAGAGGCATGATCCGGACACGGCCAAAACAACAAAAGCCCTCGATATGACCCGAACTGCCAGAGTCACCGACCCTTCCTACGAACTGATGGACGACCACAATGGCTTGTCCATCATTTATCGCCAGCATGGTTTTCCGTGCCCTTTGGTGCGCTGGCACTTTCACAAGGAATACGAACTGCACCTGATCGTCGCCAGTTCCGGCAAGGTGTTCATTGGCGATTACATCGGTAATTTCTACCCGCAAAGCCTGTTCCTCACCGGCCCCAACCTGCCGCATAACTGGATCAGCCAGGTCGCCGAGGACGAAGTGGTGCCCAAGCGCGACATGTTGGTGAATTTTACCGATGAGCTTTTTGAAGGCGGCCACCAAGTGTTCGCCGAACTCAAGACCCTGACTCCGCTGCTGGAACGGGCGCAATACGGCATTGAGTTCCGTGACCCGCGCACCCTCCGCGAGGCGACCAAGCTGATGCAGCGCATCGCCGACAGCCACGGCATCACCCGCCTCGGGCATTTTTTCATCCTGTTGGAGCTGCTGAGCAATTGCGACGATTACCAGTTGCTGTCCGGCGCCACCACTGCGCAACTGGCGGACGAACATAACGTCGACCGCACCAACCGCGCTGTGGACTACATCTTCGCCCACTACGCCCGGGAACTGCCGCTCGAAGAAGTCGCGGAGTACCTCGGCATGAAGCCCACCTACTTCAGCCGAGTGTTCAAGCAAGCCACCGGGCGCAATTTCATCGAATTCGTCAATCGCCTGCGCATCAGCAAATCCTGCGAGCTGTTGGCCGACGGTGATAAACCCGTGACCGATGTCTGCTTCGAGTCGGGCTTCAACAATATTTCCAATTTCAACCGCCGATTCCAGCAACTCAAAGGCATGACACCCTCCCATTACCGGCGCCTGGCGGTACAACGCCTGACCGAGCAAAACCACGGCTGACTCTGGTTTCTGATACGGAATCGACGACGCTGTAGATCAAAAACGCCGGTCTACGCGCTTTGCAGGCCGGGCATGAGTGCAAAAAAGTATCGATTCAAGTGCGATGAATGATTTGTCATCCCTCCGATTGAAGGCTGTAATCAGCGCAGATTCTTCCCTTCATCCGGAAGACACAAAAACAATAACTGTCCTTCTGTAGCCCTTGGGCGCAGAAAAGGAGTGCGCGATGAAACCTTCGGTAAAAGCTCTGCTTGTCTCCACCTGCATGACCCTCAGCAGCGTCAGTTTCGGCGCGCAAACCCTGACCATTGCCACCGTCAACAACAGCGACATGATCCGTATGCAAAAACTCTCGAAAACCTTCGAGACCGAGCATCCGGACATCAAGTTGAACTGGGTGGTACTCGAAGAAAACGTCCTGCGCCAACGCCTGACTACCGACATCGCCACCCAGGGCGGGCAGTTCGACGTGCTGACCATCGGCATGTACGAAGCCGCTCTGTGGGGCGCCAAAGGCTGGCTGGAACCGATGAAAGACTTGCCGGCCACATATGCCCTCGACGACGTCTTCCCTTCCGTGCGCGAAGGCTTGTCGGTTAAAGGTTCGCTGTACGCGTTGCCGTTCTACGCCGAAAGCTCAATCACCTATTACCGCACGGACCTGTTCAAGGATGCCGGGCTGACCATGCCTGAGCGTCCGACCTGGAGCCAGATTGCCGAGTTCGCCGGCAAGCTCACCAATAAAGACAAGGAGCAGTACGGCATCTGCCTGCGCGGCAAGGCCGGTTGGGGCGAGAACATGGCGCTGATCACCACCGTGGCCAACGCCTACGGTGCGCGCTGGTTCGATGAACAGTGGAAGCCGGAATTCACCGGCCCGGAATGGAAGAACGCGCTGAACTTCTACGTCAATACCATGAAGCAATCTGGCCCGCCAGGCGCGTCCAGCAACGGTTTCAACGAAAACCTTGCGCTGTTCAACAGCGGTAAGTGCGCGATCTGGGTCGATGCCAGCGTCGCCGGCTCGTTTGTCACCGACAAGAGCCAGAGCAAGGTCAGCGAGCACGTTGGCTTTACTTACGCCCCGCACGAAACCACCGACAAAGGGTCGGCCTGGTTGTATTCCTGGGCACTGGCGATTCCGACCAGTTCCAAAGCCAAAGACGCGGCGAAAACCTTCAGCGCCTGGGCCACTTCCAAGGAATACGGTGAGCTGGTGGCCAAGACCGACGGCATCGCCAACGTACCGCCAGGCACCCGCGCTTCGACCTACAGCGATGAGTACATGAAAGCGGCACCGTTCGCCAAAGTGACCCTCGAATCGCTGAAAGCCGCCGACCCGAGCAAACCGAGCGTCAAGCCGGTGCCTTACATCGGCATTCAACTGGTGACCATTCCTGAGTTCCAGGCCGTGGGCACCTCGGTAGGCAAGCTGTTCTCCGCCGCATTGATCGGCCAGACCACGGTCGAGCAGGCCCTGACCGCCGCCCAGCAAAGCACTGAACGCGAGATGAAGCGCGCCGGGTATCCGAAGTAAGCAACACGTGCGGTGAATGCGACTCTGCTGTTTGCCCTGACATCGAGTTGCCTTCATCGCGGGCAAGCCACGCTCCCACAGGTTCACCGCAATCATGTGGGAGCGGGCTTGCTCGCGAAGAGGCCGGTACATCCGCCACATCATCGTGGCAGGAAAACCTGCTTTCGCGAGCAAGCCCGCTCCCACACTTGATCTCCATTGAACCTGTCGCCACTCGGTTTTTAACGCCATGACTATTTCAACTGCCAAAGCCCAGATCGACCTCACCGCGCCGGCGCGTAAAAGCCGCATGGCCAACCCAGGCTGGTTTCTGGTCAGCCCCTCGGTGGCGTTGCTGCTGCTGTGGATGATCGTGCCGTTGGGCATGACCGTTTACTTTTCGATGATCCGCTACAACCTGCTCTACCCCGGCGAGAATGAGTTCGTTGGCCTGGAGAACTTCACCTATTTCCTCACCGATTCGGGCTTCATGCCCGGCGCCACCAACACCTTGTTGCTGGTGGGCAGCGTGCTGCTGATCAGCGTGGTGTTCGGCGTGTTGATCAGTGCGCTGCTTGAAGCCAGTGAATTTCTCGGTCGCGGCATCGTCCGGGTGATGCTGATTTCGCCGTTCTTCATCATGCCCACGGTCGGTGCGCTGATCTGGAAGAACCTGATTTTCCACCCGGTCTCGGGGATTCTGGCCTACGTCTGGCGCTTGTTCGGGGCGCAGCCGGTGGACTGGCTGGCGCACTACCCACTGCTGTCAATCATCATCATTGTCTCGTGGCAATGGCTGCCGTTCGCGATCCTGATTCTGATGACCGCCATGCAGTCCCTCGACCAGGAACAGAAAGAAGCCGCGCGCCTGGACGGTGCCGGCCCAATCGCGATCTTCTGGCACCTGACCCTGCCGCACCTGGCGCGGCCCATCGCCGTCGTGGTGATGATTGAAACCATCTTCCTGCTTTCGGTGTTCGCCGAAATTTTCACCACCACCAACGGTGGCCCGGGCTTCGCGTCGACCAACCTTGCCTACCTGATCTACAACCAGGCGCTGGTGCAGTTCGACGTCGGCATGGCGTCCGCCGGCGGCTTGATCGCCGTGGTGATCGCCAACATCGCGGCGATCATTCTGGTGCGGATGATCGGCAAAAACCTGACAGACAAAGCCTGAGGCCTGCGCCATGACCCTTCAACAATCCCGCCGCCTGCAAAGCCTGCTGCTCGGCACCCTGGCCTGGGCCATCGCGATCCTGATTTTCTTCCCGATCTTCTGGATGGTGCTGACCAGTTTCAAAACCGAAATCGACGCCTTCGCCACACCGCCGCAGTTCATTTTCACGCCGACGTTTGAAAACTACCTGCACATCAATGAGCGCAGCGATTACTTCAGCTTCGCCTGGAACTCGGTGGTGATTTCCTTCAGCGCCACGGCCCTGTGCCTGCTGATCGCGGTGCCGGCCGCCTACTCCATGGCGTTCTACGAAACCAAACGCACCAAGGGCACGCTGCTGTGGATGCTCTCGACCAAAATGCTGCCGCCGGTGGGCGTGCTGATGCCGATCTACCTGCTGGCCAAGAGCTTCGGCCTGCTCGACACACGCATCGCGCTGATCGTCATCTACACCCTGATCAACCTGCCGATCGTGGTCTGGATGGTTTACACCTACTTCAAAGACATCCCCAAGGACATCCTCGAAGCCGCCCGCCTGGATGGCGCCACGCTGTTGCAGGAAATGGTCCGGGTGCTGCTGCCGATCGCCAAGGGTGGCCTGGCCTCCACGGTACTGCTGTCGTTGATCCTGTGCTGGAACGAGGCGTTCTGGTCACTCAACCTGACTTCGTCGAAAGCCGCGCCGCTGACCGCGCTGATTGCGTCCTACTCCAGCCCCGAAGGGTTGTTCTGGGCCAAGTTGTCCGCCGTGTCCACCCTCGCCTGCGCGCCGATCCTGATTTTCGGCTGGATCAGCCAGAAACAACTGGTGCGCGGTCTGTCGTTTGGTGCTGTGAAATGACCGGTGTGTACGCAACCGCTGATCAACAGCAAACCCTGTGGGAGCGGGCTTGCCCGCGTATACGTCGGCACATCCAGCATCAATGTGACTGACACGGCGCTTTCGCGGGCAAGCCCGCTCCCACAGGGTACAGCGTCGTTCCCGACAGCTCGGCTCAACTGAATAACAACAAGCGGAGGCCCATCATCATGGCCAACCTGAAAATCAAGAATCTGCAAAAAGGCTTCGAAGGTTTTTCCATCATCAAGGGCATCGACCTGGAAGTGAACGACAAGGAATTCGTGGTGTTCGTCGGCCCGTCGGGCTGCGGCAAGTCGACCCTGTTGCGGCTGATTGCCGGCCTGGAAGAAGTCAGTGGCGGCACCATCGAACTCGATGGCCGCGACATCACCGAAGTCAGCCCGGCCAAACGTGACCTGGCGATGGTGTTCCAGACCTACGCCCTGTACCCGCACATGACCGTGAAAAAGAACATGTCGTTTGCCCTCGATCTGGCGGGCGTGCCGAAAGCCGAAGTCGAGAAGAAGGTTGGTGAAGCGGCGCGCATTCTCGAACTGGGGCCGATGCTTGAGCGCAAGCCTAAACAATTGTCCGGCGGCCAGCGCCAGCGCGTGGCAATCGGCCGGGCCATCGTGCGCAACCCGAAAATCTTTTTGTTCGATGAACCGCTGTCCAACCTCGACGCCGCCCTGCGCGTGCAAATGCGCCTGGAACTGCTGCGCCTGCACAAAGACCTGCAAGCGACCATGATCTACGTGACCCACGACCAGGTCGAAGCCATGACCATGGCCGACAAAGTGGTGGTGCTCAACGGCGGCAAAATCGAGCAGGTCGGCTCGCCACTGGACCTCTACCACCAGCCGGCCAATCTGTTCGTCGCCGGTTTCCTCGGCACGCCGAAAATGGGCTTCCTCAAAGGCCAGGTCAGCCGCGTCGATGGCCAAAGCTGCGAAGTTCAGCTGGATGCCGGCACTCGCATCAGCCTGCCGCTGAGCGGCGCCAACCTCAGCGTCGGCAGCCCGGTGACCCTGGGCATTCGCCCGGAGCACCTGGAGCTGGCGCAACCGGGCGATTGCACCCTGCAAGTTACCGCCGATGTCAGCGAACGCCTGGGCAGCGACACCTTCTGCCACGTCGTCACCACGTCCGGCGAAGCCCTGACCATGCGCGTGCGCGGTGACCTGGCGAGCCGCTACGGCGAGCAACTGAGCCTGCACCTGGACGCCGAACACTGCCATTTATTCGATGCCGACGGCGTGGCCCTGACCCGCCCGTTGCGCGCCGCCGCCTGAATTCGAGAAGCCAAGATGAAACTCAATAGCGCCAACCTCAACCATATGAACCCTGAAGTGGCCCTGCCCACCTACGCCTTGGGCGATACCCGCCAAGGCATCGCGCACATCGGTGTCGGTGGCTTCCATCGGGCGCACCAGGCGTATTACACCGATGCCTTGATGAACACCGGCGAAGGCCTTGACTGGGCGATCTGTGGCGTCGGCCTGCGCGTCGAAGACCGCCGCGCTCGGGACGATCTCAAGGAGCAGGATTATCTGTTCACCCTGTTCGAACTCGGCGACACCGATGACACCGAAGTCCGGGTGATCGGGGCGATCCGCGACATGCTGCTGGCCGAGGACGGCGCCCAGGCGCTGATCGATAAACTGGCCAGCCCGGATATCCGCATTGTCTCGCTGACCATCACCGAGGGCGGCTACTGCATCGATGACAGCAACGGCGAGTTCATGACGCACCTGCCGCAGATTCAGCACGATCTGGCGCATCCGGACGACCCGAAGACCGTGTTCGGCTTCCTTTGCGCAGCCCTGGCCACACGCCGCGCCGCCGGCATCCCGGCATTTACCTTGATGTCCTGCGATAACCTGCCACACAACGGCGCGGTGACCCGCAAGGCGCTGTTGGCCTTCGCCAGCCTGCGGGATGCCGATCTGCGGGACTGGATCGCTGATAACGTCAGTTTCCCCAACGCTATGGTCGACCGCATCACGCCCATGACCAGCACCGCCCATCGCCTGCAACTGGCCGACAAACACGCGGTGGACGACGCCTGGCCGGTGGTGTGCGAGCCGTTCGTGCAGTGGGTGCTGGAAGACAAGTTCGTCAATGGCCGGCCGGCCTGGGAAAAGGTCGGCGTGCAATTCACCGACGACGTCACGCCTTACGAAGAGATGAAGATCAAATTGCTCAACGGCAGCCACCTGGCGCTGACCTACCTGGGTTTTTTGAAGGGTTATCGTTTCGTCCACGAGACCATGAACGATCCGTTGTTCGTACGTTACATGCGCGCTTACATGGACCTTGACGTGACCCCGCAACTGGCGCCGGTGCCGGGCATCGACCTCAGCGACTACAAGGACACCCTGGTCGAGCGTTTCTCCAACCAGGCCATCGCCGATCAACTGGAGCGCGTGTGCTCCGACGGCTCGTCGAAGTTTCCCAAGTTCACCGTGCCGACGCTCAATCGCCTGATCGCCGATGGCCAGGAAACCGAACGCGCGGCGCTGGTCGTGGCGGCGTGGGCCTTGTACCTGAAAGGCGTCGACGAGAATGGCGTTACCTACTCGATCCCTGATCCGCGTGCGACGTTCTGCCAAGGGCTGGTGGCCGATGATGCGCTGCTGACTCAACGTTTGTTGGGTGTGGAAGAGATTTTCGGCAAGGCCATCCCCAACTCAGCCGAGTTTGTCGCGGCGTTCGAGCGCTGCCTCGACAGCTTGCGCGAGGTGGGTGTGACGGGCACGCTGGAGCGGTTGTTGGCTAAGGTGAGCTGAGCCGAGGACAGCGGTGAATGCACTGGCGCTATCGCGAGCAGGCTCGCTCCCACAAGACCGCGCAAATCTGTGGGAGCGAGCCTGCTCGCGAATACCTCAATGAAACGGACCTGACGGAACAAAGGATCTCCCATGCCAGAACAACAATTATTCCTCGGCATCGATTGCGGCACCCAAGGCACCAAGGCAATTATCCTTGATGCCTCCAGCGGCCAGGTGTTGGGACTGGGGTCGGCCCCGCACAGCATGATCAGCGCCGCCAATGGCCGACGCGAGCAAGACCCCGCACAGTGGCTCGAAGCGTTCGCCCTGGCCACCCGCCGCGCCTTGCTCGCGGCCAATGTCGACGGCCAGCACATCCTCGGTGTCGGCGTGTCCGGCCAGCAACATGGGCTGGTGTTACTCGACGACCAAGGTCAGGTATTGCGCCCGGCCAAGCTCTGGTGTGACACCGAAACCACGCCGGAAAACGACACCTTGCTCAAACACCTGGGCGGCGAAAGCGGCTCGCTGGAGCGCCTGGGCGTGGTGATCGCGCCGGGTTACACGGTTTCCAAATTGCTCTGGACCAAGGAGCAACACCCTGAGGTGTTCGCCCGTATCGGGGCCATCCTGCTGCCCCACGACTACCTGAACTTCTGGCTCACAGGGCGTCGTTGCAGCGAATACGGTGACGCCTCGGGCACCGGCTATTTCAATGTGCGCACCCGCCAATGGGACTTGCAACTGCTGTGCGATATCGACCCGAGCGGACGCCTGCAAGCAGCGTTGCCAGAGCTGATCGATGCCCATGAGGCCGTCGGCCCGCTGTTGCCGAGTATCGCTGAGCACTTGGGCATCAACCCGAACGCCATCGTCTCCAGTGGCGGCGGCGACAACATGATGGGCGCCATCGGCACCGGCAACATTCAGCCGGGGGCGATCACCATGAGCCTCGGTTCGTCCGGCACCGTGTATGCCTACGATGATCAACCGCGGGTCAGCCCCGACGCGTCGGTTGCGACTTTCTGTTCCTCCAGCGGTGGCTGGCTCCCGCTGATCTGCACCATGAATTTGACCAACGCCACCGGGGCGATTCGCGAGCTGCTGGACCTCGACATCGAACAGTTCAACGCTCTGGTCGAGCAAGCCCCGATTGGCGCTGAAGGCGTGTGCATGTTGCCGTTTCTCAACGGTGAGCGCGTACCGGCCCTGCCCCACGCCACCGGCAGCCTTCACGGTTTGACCATGACCAATCTGACCCGGGCGAACCTGTGCCGCGCCGTGGTCGAGGGCACCACGTTCGGCTTGCGCTATGGCCTCGACCTGTTGCGCCAGAACGGCTTGCAAAGCCGCAGCATCCGCTTGACCGGCGGTGGCTCGAAAAGCCCAGTGTGGCGGCAGATCGTCGCCGATATCATGAACACCCCAGTGGTCTGCACTGAACAAAGCGAAGCCGCCGCCCTCGGTGCGGCGATCCAGGCGGCGTGGTGCCGGTCGTGGTCGAACGGCGATGAAAACAGCCTGCAGGATTTGTGCGAGCGTTGCGTCACGCTCGACCTGGCCAGCGAAACGCTGCCCGTCGCCGGCAACGTGGCGGCGTGTCAGCAGGCCTACGAACGCTATCAACAGTGGGTCGCGACCCTTTAAAGAGTGAGCACTATGTATTTGGTATGTGGCGAAGCGCTGTTTGACTTCTTCAGTGAAAACGATGCCAGCGGCCTGGCATCTCGGGTGAATTTCAAGGCGATTGCCGGGGGGTCGCCGTTCAACGTCGCGGTCGGCCTGCGCCGTCTGGGGGTCGACACGGCGCTGTTCGCCGGGCTGTCCACTGACTACCTCGGCCGTCGTCTGCTGCACGTGTTGCAGGATGAAGGCGTCAACGCGCGGTACCTAGTGGACTTCGACGCGCCGACCACCCTGGCGATGGTTGCCGTCGGCGCCAACGGTTCGCCGCAGTACAGCTTCCGTGGCGAAGGCTGCGCCGATCGGCAACTCACCCCAGCACACCTGCCGCAACTGGGGGCCGAGGTGCGAGGGTTGCACGTCGGCTCGTACTCGCTGGTGGTGCAGCCGATTGCCGATACCCTGCTGGCGTTGGTGCGCCGGGAAAGCGGCAAACGCCTGATCAGTCTCGACCCTAACGTGCGCCTGAACCCGCAGCCAGACATCGAATTGTGGCGCTCACGGATTGGCGAACTGGTGCAACTGGCGGATTTGATCAAGGTCAGCGATGAGGACTTGCACCTGCTCTACCCCGAGCAAGATCCCCAAACCATCATCGAAGGCTGGCTGCAGCACCGCTGCCAAGTGGTGTTCCTGACCCGTGGTGGCGAAGGCGCGACGGTCTTCAGCCGCCAGCACGGCAGTTGGTCAGTGCCAGCACGCTCGGTGGAAATCGCCGACACCGTGGGTGCGGGTGACACCTTTCAGGCGGCGTTGATCACTTGGCTGACCGAACAACGCCTGGATTCGGTGGACGGCGTGCAAGGTCTCGGGCGCGAGCAGATCAGCGCCATGCTCGACTTCGCCGTCGGCGCCGCTGCCCTGACCTGCAGCAAAACCGGGCCGGACTTGCCGTATCGCGCGCAATTGGGCTAATCCATTGACGTGACTAAAAGTCGATAACACGTCGAACGACGAGCTATCTCACATTCAAAAGCGTGTACCAGGAATCAGAACTGAGCTAACCGTAAAACGCGCTGGGCCTGGCATAGATCCAGGCCCGGTGCGTGACGGTAGAGCTGAACGCGTGGGTTAAACCGCCCGACGCTCGGTGTGCAACGGTTGCGAGTGCAGCAGGGTTCGAGAGGCCAGGTCTGTGCGCAATTCAGCGATCAGACCATTGATTTCACGACTCGAGTTCAAGCGCTGGGCATTGATACCGGTCACCATCAAATCGAGCTGGTCGGTCTGGCGATCGGTATACACTTTTACCGTCATCGAAAGATCCGGCGCCACTGTGCATTGGCAGCGCTTGGGAAGAAAACTGCTTTCAATGATATTGCGGAGTTCCAAGGCAGAAAGAAACATGGCGATTCTCTCCTTATGTGAGATAGCCAATAAAAGATCAACGTCGGTCAGTGGTGAAATGTCCGTGGGTCATCCCTGGCCCAATCACCTCTCCACTTCTTTCGTTTCAACGCTGACTCATCAACCGTCGTGGCCAGCTTAGAAACCTCTAGAGCATAAAACATGCCCGTTTCTTTTGCGGTGGTGCCTTATAAAAATCAAGCACTTAAAAGGCATGCTATCAATTTGCCTGTTGCAAATTGCAAGAATCACCTTTAGTCGCCCTGCAAATTGCAAGCTCAGGACAGTGAGATCGACGATGGCTAGAAGATGGCCAACACTGCGATTGCCGTGCGAGTAAGCTGACCCGGGTTCAGTTCAATTGTGGGAGCGAGCCTGCTCGCGAAGACGTCCTCAAGCCTTCACCTTTCACTTGGCCAACCGCCGCAACCCAAACACCATCGCCACCGCCCCGCCCATCATGGCCATCAAAAACAACGGGTAGGCGATCCACCACGGTGTGCCGGCGGTCATCATGCTGAATTCGGACATGCCGCCAATACTGGCGATCAGGTTGAGCGGCAGGAACACCACGTTGATCAGCGTCAGTTTGCGCAACAGGTTGTTCATGCTGTTGTTCATCAGGTTGCCGCGGGCGTCGATCAGTCCGGAGAACACGGTGGAGTAGATCTCGGCCTGCTTGTAACACTGGTTGTTTTCGATGATCAGGTCGTCGATACGGCCAATGGCTTCGGCGCCGAAGTGTTCCTTCTCCGCGTGGTTGCGCAAGCGAGTCAGGACGGCGCCATTGCTGTGCAGGGCGTTGAGGTAATAGATCAGGCTTTCGCTGAGGTTGAACATCTGGATCAGGTGCTGGTTGTCCATCGCCGCGTTGAATTTCTGTTGCAGTTCGCGGGCCACCAGTTTGATTACCTTCAGATGCCCGAGGTAGTGATGGATGTTGTTGAAGAGCAGATCGAGCAATACGTCCAGCGGCGTGTTCAGCGGCTGGTGGGTGCCGACGCCGTTGAGCGGCGAGTCGTCCGGGGCGATCACCAGCAATCGTGCCGGTGAGAACAACAGGCCGCAGGACGAGACCTCGAAGGCCAGGCTGCCGGCGCCGGAATAGTTTTCCGGACGTTTCCAGATCAGGAACAGGTTGTCCGGGTGAAACTCGATGCGAGACACCTCGTCCGGATCCAGCGCTGAGGCCAGCGCGTGTTCGTCGACTTTGAAGTGGCTGTGCAGCAAGTCCCGCTCGGCGGCGTCCGGGTTGCTGAACAGCATGACATCAGCGTCCAGGCGATCGACTCGCTGTAACGCGCCGTGGCGCAGATGAAAACTGTTGATCATCGTCCGTTCACCAAGCCTGGCCGCGTCGCTTGAGCTCCAGGCGACGCACGAACTCTTCCAGCACCAGTGAATACAAATCGTCTTGCAAATAAGCGTCTTCGATTCCGGCGTCCATGTTCGGGTTGTCGTTGACCTCGATCACCACCACTTTGTCGCCAGACTGTTTGAGATCGACCCCGTACAGGCCATCGCCAATCAGGTTGGCGGTCTTCACCGCCAATTCCACCACCGCGCGCGGTGCTTCGTGTACCGCCAGGGTCCGGCATTCGCCGTTGACGTCCTGGCCCTTGGCCTTGTGGTTGTAGATCTGCCAATGGCCCTTGGACATGAAGTATTGGCAGGCAAAGATCGGTTTGCGATTGAGCACCCCGATGCGCCAGTCGTACTCGGTGTAGAAAAACTCTTGTGCCAGCAACAGCACCGAATGTTCGAACAATTCGGCAGTGGCATCGAGCAAGGCTTGCTGGCTCTCGACCTTGATCACGCCACGGGAGAAGCAGCCATCGGGGATTTTCAGCACCAGCGGGAAGCCCAGGCGCTCGCCAACCCGTTCGAAATCTTCCGGTCGCTCCTTGTAGAGTATTTCCGTGGCCGGCATGCCCAGTTGATGACTTTTCAGCAGGTCAGTGAGGTAGACCTTGTTGGTGCAGCGCAGGATCGACGCCGGGTCGTCCATCACCACCAGCCCTTCGCTCTCGGCCTTCTTCGCGAAGCGGTAGGTGTGGTTGTCGACGCTGGTGGTCTCGCGGATCAGCAAGCCGTCGTATTCGGCAATGCGCGCGTAGTCCTTGCGCTCGATCAGTTCAACGTCGATGCCCAGGGTCTTGCCGACCCGGACGAAATTAGCCAGCGCCTTGGGGTTCGATGGCGGCAGTGCTTCCTGCGGGTCATGCAGAATCGCCAAGTCATAACGGGCCAGGCGTCGCGAACGCGGCTGGCGCCATATCTTGCGGCTGAAGTTATCCAGCGAATACGCGAATTGATCTTCCTGATCATCACGCAACTTGTGCAGCGCACCAAACTTGATGCCGTCAATGTGCCAGCCATTGGATCTTTTGAACTCAACTAACAAGATCGGGCAAGGGAACACTTCAAACAACTGGCGCGCCAAGTCCTGCAACGGCTCGATATGCGTATTACCGAAATAAAGTGTCAGGGTAAAACCTTCGGTATCACTGTAAAGATGATGGCTGAGGGCTTTTTCCAACGTTTTATCCAGGTCATCCAGGGCCAGGCCGTACAGCGATTTTCGGGTCAGTTCGCTGATGGTCCGTACCGAGGGAATGACCTTGTGCCCACGGGCCTCGGCCAGCAGCGAGCAGTAGTAGCCGTGGCCCAGGTACTTGTAGCTGCGACACAGGTTGATCACCTGCACCCGTTTGCCCGAGGCGTTTTCGTGATTGGTTTCGAGGTATTCCTGGGCCGTGACAATGTCTTCACTGGGAAAGTAAGAAGCCCAGTCTTCGCGACGCTCGACGATAATCATCAGTTGGCTGGAAGTTCCTGCTGCGTCATTCAAATAGGTGGCGGAAGTGATTGCTACCGGTAACTTTTGCTCGGATACTGCGCGCCAATGACCTGGTACCGCTGACATAGTGATTGATCCGTTGGAGAACAAGACCTTTCCTATTAAGCACGAACTTTTTCGAAAGTCCCGTTTCGTTACGCAACTTTTACGGCGGTCATATGAATACTGTTTTTCGCTTGGCGGTATTAACCGACTTACCGGCGTTGCTGGCCCTGGAACAGCAATGCTTCACCATGGATCGACTTAACAGCCGCAATTTCCAGTGGATGCTCACCCGTGCCCACGGCCAGTTGCTGGTGGCTGAACGGAACGGCGAGTTGCTCGGCTATGCCCTGGTGCTGTTCCATCGTGGCACTTCGCTGGCAAGGCTGTATTCGATCGCTACTGCCGTGCAGGCGCGGGGCACGGGGTTGGGCAAATTGCTGCTGCAGCGCATTGAAGCCTGTGCGGTTGAACACGATTGCGCTTATTTGCGCCTGGAGGTGCGCACCGACAACCCGGCGGCGATTGCCTTGTACGAGCGCAATGGCTACAGGCGCTTCGCGACGATTCACGATTACTACGAAGACCACGCCGACGCCTTGCGCCTGGAGAAACGCATCGTCCAGCATCAGGAATCGCGCAGCGTGCGCGTGCCGTATTACCCGCAAACCACCGATTTCACCTGCGGCCCCGCGTGCTTGCTGATGGCCATGGCGGCGCTGCAAGCCGACCGGCCGATGGAACGTCGCGAAGAACTGCAACTGTGGCGCGAGGCGACCACGGTGTTCATGACCTCCGGGCATGGCGGCTGCAGCCCGCAAGGCCTGGCGTTGGCGGCGTGGCAACGGGGTTTTCGCGTGCAGTTGCAAGTCAGTATGAGCGGCGCATTGTTCCTGGACGGCGTGCGCGACGCGCATAAAAAAGACGTCATGCGCCTGGTCCATCAAGACTTTGCCGAGCAGTTGCAAGCCACCGATGTCGAGCAAGTGGTGGGCGGTCGCCTGTCCCTGCCGCGCTCAATGGCCGAAGGTGGCCAGGCGCTGGTGCTGATCAGCAGCTATCGCCTGACGCGCTCGAAATCCCCGCATTGGGTGGTGGTCACCGATTGCGACGATGAGTTCGTCTACCTGCATGACCCGGACGTCGATCACAGCCAGCATCGCCAGCCGATGGATTGCCAGCATGTGCCGGTGAGTCATCAGGAGTTCGAGAAGATGAGCAGTTTCGGCCGTGGGAAATTGCGGGCGGCGGTGATTATCTTTCGCAGGGGTGTGTAAGTCCGACGGTGGTTGACTATCAGGCGCTGGGTCTTGATCGGATGTACTGCAAACCCTGTGGGAGCTGACTTGCCAGCGATGGCCTTCTATCAGGCACTAGAGATTTTAATGGTGTACATATCCATTCCTTTGGTGATGACTGATATAGGTTCCGCTCTTACAGCGGGTTACTTTGAAAAGCCCAAAGTAACCAAAGGCTC
>NZ_JAVLSB010000051.1:0-2583 GCF_031583775.1 Pseudomonas rhizozeae | reverse complement strand
GTTTCGTCTTCACACACCGCAATCTGGTCTCTGTCGAGTTCACAGATTGCTTGGGTGTTATATGGTCAAGCCTCACGGGCAATTAGTATTGGTTAGCTCAACGCCTCACAGCGCTTACACACCCAACCTATCAACGTCGTAGTCTTCGACGGCCCTTCAGGGGACTCAAGGTCCCAGTGAGATCTCATCTTGAGGCTAGTTTCCCGCTTAGATGCTTTCAGCGGTTATCTATTCCGAACATAGCTACCCGGCAATGCCACTGGCGTGACAACCGGAACACCAGAGGTTCGTCCACTCCGGTCCTCTCGTACTAGGAGCAGCCCCTCTCAAATCTCAAACGTCCACGGCAGATAGGGACCGAACTGTCTCACGACGTTCTAAACCCAGCTCGCGTACCACTTTAAATGGCGAACAGCCATACCCTTGGGACCGGCTTCAGCCCCAGGATGTGATGAGCCGACATCGAGGTGCCAAACACCGCCGTCGATATGAACTCTTGGGCGGTATCAGCCTGTTATCCCCGGAGTACCTTTTATCCGTTGAGCGATGGCCCTTCCATACAGAACCACCGGATCACTAAGACCTACTTTCGTACCTGCTCGACGTGTCTGTCTCGCAGTCAAGCGCGCTTTTGCCTTTATACTCTACGACCGATTTCCGACCGGTCTGAGCGCACCTTCGTACTCCTCCGTTACTCTTTAGGAGGAGACCGCCCCAGTCAAACTACCCACCATACACTGTCCTCGATCCGGATAACGGACCTGAGTTAGAACCTCAAAGTTGCCAGGGTGGTATTTCAAGGATGGCTCCACGCGAACTGGCGTCCACGCTTCAAAGCCTCCCACCTATCCTACACAAGCAAATTCAAAGTCCAGTGCAAAGCTATAGTAAAGGTTCACGGGGTCTTTCCGTCTAGCCGCGGATACACTGCATCTTCACAGCGATTTCAATTTCACTGAGTCTCGGGTGGAGACAGCGCCGCCATCGTTACGCCATTCGTGCAGGTCGGAACTTACCCGACAAGGAATTTCGCTACCTTAGGACCGTTATAGTTACGGCCGCCGTTTACCGGGGCTTCGATCAAGAGCTTCGCGTTAGCTAACCCCATCAATTAACCTTCCGGCACCGGGCAGGCGTCACACCCTATACGTCCACTTTCGTGTTTGCAGAGTGCTGTGTTTTTAATAAACAGTCGCAGCGGCCTGGTATCTTCGACCGGCATGGGCTTACGCAGTAAATGCTTAACCCTCACCGGCGCACCTTCTCCCGAAGTTACGGTGCCATTTTG
The DNA here is from genome assembly GCF_031583775.1 of Pseudomonas rhizozeae. Lineage (NCBI taxonomy): Bacteria > Pseudomonadati > Pseudomonadota > Gammaproteobacteria > Pseudomonadales > Pseudomonadaceae > Pseudomonas > Pseudomonas rhizozeae. The sequence continues at coordinate 1,295 of NZ_JAVLSB010000051.1, read as the reverse complement.
CCTAGTTCCTTCACCCGAGTTCTCTCAAGCGCCTTGGTATTCTCTACCCAACCACCTGTGTCGGTTTGGGGTACGGTTCCTGGTTACCTGAAGCTTAGAAGCTTTTCTTGGAAGCATGGCATCAACCACTTCGTCGTCTAAAAGACAACTCGTCATCAGCTCTCGGCCTTGAAACCCCGGATTTACCTAAGATTTCAGCCTACCACCTTAAACTTGGACAACCAACGCCAAGCTGGCCTAGCCTTCTCCGTCCCTCCATCGCAATAACCAGAAGTACAGGAATATTAACCTGTTTTCCATCGACTACGCTTTTCAGCCTCGCCTTAGGGACCGACTAACCCTGCGTCGATTAACGTTGCGCAGGAAACCTTGGTCTTTCGGCGTGGGTGTTTTTCACACCCATTGTCGTTACTCATGTCAGCATTCGCACTTCTGATACCTCCAGCAAGCTTCTCAACTCACCTTCACAGGCTTACAGAACGCTCCTCTACCGCATCACCTAAGTGATACCCGTAGCTTCGGTGTATGGTTTGAGCCCCGTTACATCTTCCGCGCAGGCCGACTCGACTAGTGAGCTATTACGCTTTCTTTAAAGGGTGGCTGCTTCTAAGCCAACCTCCTAGCTGTCTAAGCCTTCCCACATCGTTTCCCACTTAACCATAACTTTGGGACCTTAGCTGACGGTCTGGGTTGTTTCCCTTTTCACGACGGACGTTAGCACCCGCCGTGTGTCTCCCATGCTCGGCACTTGTAGGTATTCGGAGTTTGCATCGGTTTGGTAAGTCGGGATGACCCCCTAGCCGAAACAGTGCTCTACCCCCTACAGTGATACATGAGGCGCTACCTAAATAGCTTTCGAGGAGAACCAGCTATCTCCGAGCTTGATTAGCCTTTCACTCCGATCCACAGGTCATCCGCTAACTTTTCAACGGTAGTCGGTTCGGTCCTCCAGTTAGTGTTACCCAACCTTCAACCTGCCCATGGATAGATCGCCCGGTTTCGGGTCTATTCCCAGCGACTAGACGCCCTATTAAGACTCGCTTTCGCTACGCCTCCCCTATTCGGTTAAGCTCGCCACTGAAAATAAGTCGCTGACCCATTATACAAAAGGTACGCAGTCACCCAACAAAGTGGGCTCCCACTGCTTGTACGCATACGGTTTCAGGATCTATTTCACTCCCCTCTCCGGGGTTCTTTTCGCCTTTCCCTCACGGTACTAGTTCACTATCGGTCAGTCAGTAGTATTTAGCCTTGGAGGATGGTCCCCCCATATTCAGACAAAGTTTCTCGTGCTC
>NZ_JAVLSB010000050.1:0-29147 GCF_031583775.1 Pseudomonas rhizozeae | reverse complement strand
AACACATCGCCGACGCGGTGAGCAAAGGCGCGACCGTGCTGTCCGGCGGCAAGTCCCTGGAAGGCAACTTCTTCGAGCCAACCATCCTGGTCAACGTGCCGAACAACGCCGCTGTGGCCAAGGAAGAAACCTTCGGTCCGCTGGCGCCGCTGTTCCGCTTCAAGGACGAAGCCGAAGTGATCGCCATGTCCAACGACACCGAGTTCGGCCTAGCCTCGTACTTCTACGCCCGCGACCTGGGCCGAGTTTTCCGCGTGGCGGAAGCGTTGGAATACGGTATGGTCGGCGTCAACACCGGGCTGATCTCCAACGAAGTCGCGCCGTTCGGCGGCATCAAGGCCTCGGGCCTGGGGCGTGAAGGCTCGAAGTACGGCATCGAAGATTACCTGGAGATCAAATACCTGTGCCTGAGCGTATGAGCCGCCCAACGTCGTGATGGATTTTCACACCGCGACCTTGGCGAACTCGCCGTTCAAATAGCGTTGGCATAACTCCACGCTTTGCCGCACCCAGCCCGCACCGACACTGCGTGCTTGCTGGGTGTCGGCGTGGCTGCCGATCCAGGCGAGCACCTGGATTCGCCGCTGAATGATAAAGGTCGGGATCATGGCGATGTCCTCGGCACTCAGCGGGGCGACCGTGACGTAGCCGGCGAGCCAGTGTTCGATCCAGTCATTGAGCCGCTCATGGTGTTCGTAAAAGCTCAGCGCGGCCGCCAGGTCGTGCATGTACCAGCCAAAACCACAGTCATCAAAATCGATCACATGGGTCTGCTCCTGATCGACCAGCAGGTTCGCCAGCCGCAGGTCGGCATGGATCAAACCGTAACGCTGTTCCTCTTGGCCATAACGTGCGAGCTCGCGCTCCACGCGCTGCAAGGTTTCCTCGATCAGGCCCACGGCGTGGCTGTCCAGGTTGGCCGCCGCTCGCCAGTTTCCCCAGTGCCCCTGAGGTCCGACCATGGTTCGGTGGTTCCAGATGATCCGGCGAAAATCAGCGGGCCGCTGCCATTCCCGGCTGTGCTGATGCAGCTTCGCGGTAATCGCGCCCAGCCGCTTGAACGCACTGAGGTCGACATCCGCGGTGGGCTCTGTGCCGCTGACCCAGTTGAACAACACCAGATTCAGTTTTTGCCCACCACCCACCGGAGCTTGCTGCACCGGGTGCCCGTCCAGGCCGGCGATGGGGCGCGGCACTTGAATGCCGGACGCCTGCAGCGCGTTGAGCCAGACCAGCTCGTTCTCGATCTCGCTCGTGTGGTGATAACCCAGCTTGTGCACGCGCAAGGCATAACGTTGGCCGTCGGGGGTATCGATGCGGTAAGTGGCGTTTTCTGAATGACACAGCAACGTGACTTGCCCTTGCACATGGGGTGGATAGCAACGGGCGAGCGTGCGGACAGCCACGTCGCGCAAGGTCTGCACGTCGAGTTCTTGTTGTTGTGCCGTGGTCATACGTCAGCTCCCGAGTGGTTAGGAAGAAAGTGTTCTGAGCAAAAGTCAGAATCAGAATGGAGAGACTGGCGTGGATGCGCTTGACCTCAGGCTGAGTGAATTTGACCGCAGACAACACTTACGCCATCCCGAACGAAAAGTTGACCGCAGAGCAGAAAAGCAATCGTCCAAGGTCAAGTCGCGGGATCAAACCGGCGGCACTATCGCTAGCAAGCACCTGATACGCGCCCGCCGCGTGTCGCACTTTCTGCATGCCTAGCGAGGCCCGGTTCACCATGTTGAAGACCAACGCTTTTTCGCAGGAAAACAGCCACACCCTTTCACCACGCAACCGCGAGATGATCGAGCGGCGGCGGCGGTTGCTCGGCCCTGGCTATCAACTGTTCTATCAAAACCCGCTGCACCTGGTGCGTGGTGAAGGCGTGTGGGTGTACGACGCCGAAGGCCAGCGATACCTGGACGTTTATAACAATGTGCCGTCAGTCGGCCATTGCCATCCCTATGTGGTCGACGCCTTGTGCCGCCAGGCGCGCCTGCTCAATACCCACACCCGTTACCTGCACGACAACCTGCTGGATTTTGCGGAAAAACTGCTCGGCACCATGCCCAGCGAACTGAGCCAGGCGATGTTCACCTGCACGGGCAGCGAGGCCAACGATCTGGCGGTGCGCATCGCCCGCGACTACACCGGCGGTACCGGTGTGATCATCACCCAATACGCCTATCACGGCCTGACCGCGAGCATCGCCGAACTGTCGTCCTCGCAGTTTTCGCAGATCGCCGCGAACCCTGATGCGCGCACGGTGGCAGCGCCGATTCACAGCCCGAACAACCCTGAAGAAGTCGGGCGGATTTTTGCCGCCGACGTGCGTGCGGCGCTGGCCGACATGCACCGTCACGGCATCAAGCCAGCGGCCCTGTTGCTGGATTCATTCTTCACCAGTGACGGCGGGTTTTTCGAGCCGCCAGGCTTCTTGCGCGAAGCCGTTGAGGCGGTGCGAGAGGCCGGCGCGTTGTATATCGCTGACGAAGTCCAGCCTGGCTTCGGCCGTTCGGGGCGGCATATGTGGGGCTTTCAGTGCCATGACCTGGTGCCGGACATCGTCACCCTGGGCAAGCCGATGGGCAACGGTCACCCCACGGCGGGGCTCACCATCAAACCGCAGATCCTGGCGCGTTTCGCCAGCGAGTCCGGTTATTTCAACACCTTCGCCGGCAACCCGGTTTCGTCCGCGGTCGGGCTGGCGGTCCTGGAGGTGATCGAGCAGGAAAACCTCATCGCCAATGCCCATGAAAGCGGAAAATTCATGCTCAATGGCCTGAAAAGCCTGGCCGCACGCCACCCGGTGATCGGTGATGTGCGCGGCATGGGGCTGTACCTGGGCGTCGATTTCACCACCGCGGCCGGCACTCCCGACGCCGCGACTGCGGCAAAAGTGGTCAATGGCCTGCGCGAGGAACACGTGCTGATCGGCGCCGCCGGTCCCCACGTCAATACGCTGAAGATCCGGCCGCCACTGGTGTTCCAGCGCGAGCACGCGGAGATCTTCCTCACCAGCCTGGAGCGCGTGCTCGAGCGGCTCTGACCGGCGCAGCAACATTGCGCTCGACAATCACAAGAACAATGTCACGGAGAACACCATGATCTACGCCAAACCCGGAACACCCGACGCGGCTCTCACACTCAAGCCACGTTACGCCAACTACATCGGTGGCCAATTCGTTGCGCCGGTCAAGGGTCGGTACTTCGTCAACACCAGCCCGGTCGATGCCTCGGTGATTGGCGAATTTCCCCGTTCCAGCGTCGAAGATATCGAGCTGGCTGTGGAGGCCGCCCACGCCGCCGCCGACGCCTGGGGCAAGACCTCGGCGCAAAACCGTGCGCGGGTGCTGCTGAAAATCGCCGACCGCATCGAGGCCAATCTCGAGCTGCTGGCCATCGCCGAAACCTGGGACAACGGTAAGGCCGTCCGCGAAACCCTGAACGCCGACATCCCCTTGGCCGCCGACCACTTCCGCTACTTCGCCGGCTGCATTCGCGCGCAGGAAGGCAGCGCCGCCGAGATTGACGAACACACCGCCGCCTATCATTTCCACGAGCCATTGGGCGTGGTCGGGCAGATCATCCCGTGGAACTTCCCGTTGTTGATGGCAGCCTGGAAACTCGCTCCGGCCCTGGCCGCCGGCAACTGCGTGATTCTCAAGCCCGCCGAACAGACGCCACTGTCGATCACGCTGTTGATGGAGCTGATTGGCGACCTGCTGCCGCCCGGCGTGCTCAACGTGGTGCAAGGTTTTGGCCGCGAGGCCGGCGAGGCACTGGCCACCAGCACGCGCATCGCCAAGATTGCGTTCACCGGCTCCACCCCGGTGGGCTCGCACATTCTCAAGTGCGCCGCCGAAAACATCATTCCCTCGACCGTGGAACTGGGCGGCAAGTCGCCGAACATTTTCTTCGAAGACATCATGGACGCCGAGCCAGCCTTTATCGAAAAAGCCGCCGAAGGTTTGGTGCTGGCCTTCTTCAACCAGGGCGAGGTCTGCTCCTGCCCGTCCCGCGCGCTGGTGCAAGCGTCGATCTACGATGCCTTCATGCTCGAGGTGATGAAGAAGATCAAACAGATCAAGCGCGGCGACCCGCTGGATACCGAGACCATGGTCGGCGCTCAGGCTTCCGAGCAGCAATTCGACAAAATTCTTTCGTACCTGGACATCGCCCAGGGCGAGGGCGCCGAGTTGCTGACGGGCGGCAAGGTGGAACAACTCGAAGGCCATCTGGCGTCCGGGTATTACATCCAGCCGACCCTGCTCAAGGGCCACAACAAGATGCGCGTGTTCCAGGAAGAGATCTTCGGCCCGGTGGTCAGCGTCACCACCTTCAAGGACGAAGCCGAAGCCCTGGCCATCGCCAACGACACCGAGTTCGGCCTCGGCGCCGGGCTGTGGACCCGCGACATCAACCGCGCCTACCGCATGGGCCGGGCGATCAAGGCCGGTCGCGTGTGGACCAACTGCTACCACCTGTACCCGGCGCACGCCGCGTTCGGCGGCTACAAGAAGTCCGGCATCGGGCGCGAGACGCACAAGATGATGCTCGACCATTATCAACAGACCAAGAATTTGCTGATCAGCTATGACGTCAACCCGCTAGGATTTTTTTAACGCCTGCCAACGTCACTACTCGTCACGAAGAGGACCTTGCTCATGTCCATTCAAAAAAACCACACCGTTACCCTCGCGCGCGGTGTCGAGTCTGAAAGTGTCAACGCGCAGTACTTCCAGAATCGCCAGTTGAAACAAGGCGCCGCAGGATGGGTGCTGCTGATTGGCCTTGGGGTGGCCTATGTCATCTCCGGTGACTTTGCCGGCTGGAACTTTGGCTTGGCCCAGGGCGGTTGGGGCGGGATGTTTCTCGCCACCTTGCTGATGGCCGCCATGTATATGTGCATGTGCTTCTCCATGGCGGAGCTGGCTTCGATGATTCCCACCGCCGGTGGCGGTTACGGCTTTGTCCGCACCGCGTTCGGGCCTTGGGGCGGGTTCTTCGCCGGGGCGGCGATCCTGCTGGAATACGCCATCGCGCCGGCCGCCATTGCCTGCTTCATCGGCGCCTACTGCGAGTCACTGTTTGGCGTCGGTGGCTGGCCGATTTACCTGGTGTTTTACACTGTGTTCATCGGTATCCATGTGCTCGGCGCCGGCGAAGCCTTGAAGTTGATGTTTGTCATTACCACGGTGGCGGCGATTGCCCTGGGCCTGTTCATTGTGGCGATGATTCCGCACTTCGAAGTGGCCAACCTGTTCGACATCCCGGTGACCGAAGCCAAGGGCGCCAGCAGCTTCCTGCCGTTTGGTTATGTCGGCATTTGGGCCGCCATTCCCTACGCGATGTGGCTGTTCCTCGCCGTCGAGGGTGTCGCACTGGCCGCAGAAGAAACCAAGAACCCCACCCGCGACCTGCCTCGGGGCTTGATCGGTTCCATGCTGGTGCTGCTGATCTTCGCCGCGCTGATTCTGCTGGTCGGGCCGGGGGCGGCGGGAGCCAAGGCATTGCTGGATTCCGGCAACCCGCTGGTGGCGGCGCTGGAAGCGGTCTATGGCGGTTCGACCTGGATGAGCCAGTTCGTCAATCTGGTGGGCCTGGCCGGTCTGGTGGCCAGTTTCTTTTCAGTGATCTACGCCTATTCACGGCAGATCTTCGCCTTGTCGCGAGCGGGTTATCTGCCGCGCAAACTGTCGGTGACCAACCGCAACAAGGCGCCCGTCTACGCGCTGGTCGTGCCGGGAATCATCGGGTTCGGCCTGTCGCTGACCGGGCAGGGTGACTTGCTGATCCTGGTGGCGGTGTTCGGCGCAACCCTGTCTTACGTGCTGATGATGGCGGCGCACATTACCCTGCGCATCCGTCGTCCGGACATGCAGCGCCCGTATCGCACACCGGGTGGCATTGTCACCTCTTCGGTGGCCCTGTTATTGGCGGCGGTCGCCCTGGTCGCCGGTTTCCTGGTCGACCCGAAAGTGATGCTGGGGACGGCGGCGATCTACGGCCTGTTCATTGCCTACTTTGCGTTGTACAGCCGCCATCACCTGGTGTCCGGCACGCCCGAGGAAGAGTTTGCAGCCATTCAGGAAACTGAAGAAACGCCCCAGTAGCGATCGAGGTAATAACAATGAACAACGACATCAAGAAGTCCCGCAACGCCCCGATATTTCTCAAACTCAGCGGCCATGAAGTCGACGCCCTGGAAGATTATCTGCACCACAAGGCCTACGCGAATCGGGTAGCGGCCGGCGTTGCCGAGGAGATGTACCGTGGCGAGGCGCAAAATCTGCTGACCATCTACAGCCAGATTCTGGCCGATGGGCTGGTCGGCGCTGTCGGCGATCTGGTGGAGGAGGGGCCACTGGCCGAGGCCCTCGACGCGGCGAATGCGGCAAGCGATCAATATCAGAGCAGCTACGCGTTTGCCGCCTTCGAGCGCGAAAAGGCTTTTGCCAACGGCCAAAAGTCATCAGGATGAGGTTCGTATGCCTTAAGCCAGGAGTGGCCTTGAAAGATCCGTTGACGCGGTACGCGCAGGAGGCGGGTATCGGCTATCCGAGGAAGATAGCGACCCATATCCGTGGACTGCTGGCCATCGGCATGCTGCTCCTACTCGGGGGATGCAGCGTGCTCAGTAACCTGCGCGGGCCGGCGACGCCGTTCTCGCCATCTGAGACGCCGCCCGCGCCGGATTACCGCCTGACCAACGCCTGGCTGGCGATCCCTGGGCGGGCAGGGTTGGAGTTATCAAGCGTGCCGGGAATAGTGCCAAAGCAGGGTAAACAGCTTGAGGCCGACGTGTTTTTTATCCATCCAACGACGTACAAGGGCAGCGATGTCTGGAACGCGCCGTTCGATGCGTTCGACGTCGCCGCGCCGCTTAATCCCGCTGTATTGCTGGGGCAGGTAAGCGTGTTCAACGATTGTTGTCGGCTGTTCGCGCCACGCTACCGTCAGGCGACCTTGGCCGGGCTCAACAACGATCAGGCGATGAACCTCGCCTACACGGATATCGCCCAGGCCTTCCGCTTTTTTATCGCCCATCAGAACGGCAACCGACCGTTTGTCATCGCCTCGCACAGTCAAGGCACGGCCCACGCGATCAAATTGCTGCAGCAGGAAATCCTCGACACGCCGTTGCAAAAGCGTCTGGTGGCGGCGTACCTGATCGGCGGCTACGTTCCCGACAACTTCGCTGAAGTGGGCCTGCCGACTTGCAACGACGCCCGACAGGTCGGCTGCGTGCTCTCCTATAACACCAGTCAGACTGGGCGGTCCGGTGCGCGCCTGTTGATTGATGACAAGACCTACTGGTGGAAAGGCGCAAACAAGCGCGAAGGCCAAGCACTGGCGCTTTGCGTGAATCCATTGAACTGGCAACAGCAAGGATCGGCGCCCCGTGAAGCCAACGCCGGCAGCTTGCCGTTTCCTGAAGCGCCTTTCCCCACAGGGCCTCAACCCCTCGCGGCGCTGACGCCCCACCTGACCGGCGCCGAGTGCCGCAATGGCTTGCTTGAGGTCGACATCCCCGGCTCATCCGCCGCGCAATTTCGTGACGTTCTGAGCTGGGTCACAGGCAGTTATCACCTGAACGACTACGGGATTTTTTACGCGAACCTGAGGCGCAACGTACAGGATCGTGTTGATGCCTGGGTGGCGGGAAATCCTGCTGGAAGCAGGGATTAGCGGCTTATCAAGTTGATATTTCCTCAAAGGACAAATAGTCGTTATTTCTCTGCATCAGCAAAAGGGGAGGAAAACCCACAAGGCTTGGACGTGCCACATCCGTAACAACGAAGCCCGCAGAGTTGTAAAGTGCAATTGCCCATACATCATTAGCCCATACGACAAGCGATAGATCATTATCGCAGCCAGCTCGCTCGGCAATAGATACGGCCTCCAATAACAACTTCCTCCCTAGACCACGCCCTTGCCAGTCATCACGAATGGCCAACGAATGAATAAGAAACTGCCCTGGTGCCTTTAGGGCGCTTAAAGGCGTTACTATGCCGTCATAAACATCATCGTGAAGATGAAGCGTCCAGTCAGAGCTATCTCGATCTAGATCGGTCGTGCGACCGCCTATCAAACAACCCACTGCTTCGTCTTGAGATGACCTATCTATCAATACATAAGCATGCATTAGAAGTGACGGAGTAAGCACAAAGCGAAGCATAAATTCCTGAAAGCTCAGGCCAAGCTTATTTCCTTCGATGCCCCTCTTGTAGATGCCCGTTGTAGAAACGAGCTCTATCAAAAGGGGGAGATGCTTCTTCTCAGCACAAACAAGCTCATACATAGCTCGCGCTCAACGTATTACTTGGATCTGGTGTTGGCATGGCCGTTTACGATTGATTTAAACGGATAGAACCATATGAAATATAAGCGAAATTTACTATGCGGGTTACGGATCTTAATGTGTGAACCAACAGTTCATAATTTGAACTTAAAAGGTCCACTCATCGCTTCACCGCCGACTAGGCATCACACTACCGCAAGTCACTCACTGTACGGTCGGAACCGTTCCGCCATCGATCACATGTTCCGAGCCTGCTAATGACGCGGCGCGTGGCGACACCAGGAAGGTGATGAAATCCGCAACTTCCTGCGGCTTGGCCGGGCGGCCGACTGCAATTCCGCCGAGCCAGTCCATGATCAGTTTTTTGCCACCCTCGTAGTCTGTGTCGTGTTCGCGCGCCATGCGCTCGGCGAACTCCACCGACGCCTCGGTCTCGATCCAGCCCGGCGAGACGCTCAAGACGCGCACACCCTTCGGCGTCACTTCCTTCGACAGTGACTTGCTGTAGGTCGAGAGCGCACCCTTGGCCGCGGCGTAAGCGGTGGTCGACGCCCAGAGCGGGAGGATGCGCTGGATCGAGCTCACATGCAGTACGACGCCCGCGCCCTTTGCCAGCATTCGCGGCACCAGTGCGCGATCCAGGCGCACTGCAGCCATGAGGTTGAGGTTGAGCTCATTGAACCAGGCGTCGTCATCAAGCACCGCGAAACCACCGACCGGAGCGCTCGAGCCCCCGAGACTGTTGATCAGGATGTCGACGGTGCCCCAGCGCTTCTCGACCGCATGGACCAGCTCGGCCACGCCTTCGGCCGTCGACAGGTCGGTCGTTACGTAAGTCACACCCGGCAGCGGATTCTCCGGAGCCGAGCGAGCCGACGTCATCACCTTCACGCCGGCATCCTGCAAGCTCTTGACGAGGGCGGCGCCCAAACCCTTGGTGCCACCCGTGACCAGTGCGCGCTTGCCTGTCAATTCGAGGTCGAAGCTCATACGTTGATCTCCAGTATGTTGATCAGCCCGCGATCGAGGCCGAAACGGTAGGACAGGGTGACCGGGCTGCCGGGGAAGTTGCCGGTGACCTTGGCGCGGACGACGTGGAAGCCGTCGTTGTCTTCGATATCGAACGGCACGCTCGTCGCGTTGTACTTGACCGATGCCGCAGCGAGGAAGGCCGTAATACTATCGACGCCTTCACAGGTATGACCGTCGTCCTTCAGGATGGCATCTGCTTTGAAGCACTGTGCCAACGATTGCGGATTGTGTTCGGACGCGAAGTATTTCGCGATGGGTTCGGGAAGCGTCAGGGCGTTCATATTCGTGGCTTCAAGTGGTGACTGAAGCTCTATAGTGCGCGCTGACGTTTGCTTAGTTAATACTCTAGAATTGGCATGGGTTATGTAGATTAGCGTGCATAATCAGCCAGATGGTCAGGGTTGCTCGAAATGTCCCCGATCCAGCAGACAGTCGATGAACGCACTGAGGAGGGCGGATCGATGCTGTCTATCGGGGTAATACAGGAAAAGCCCAGGCCGCATAATCGACCAATCGGCCAAGACCTGGACCAGCCGCCCCCTGCTCCAGCAACTCACCCACGCCGTCCTGCTCGAAGTGATAGGCGAGCCCGAGCCCGTTCAGCGCGGCGGCAATGCCGATGTCCGCGTGATTGGTAACGACAGGCCCATCGACCGCGACTTCGACGCTTTGCTCACGCTTCTTGAACTCCCATCGATAACGCCTTCCCTCCATCTGCAGCCGCCAATTGATACAGGCATGCTGATGCAGATCGGCAGGTGACTTGGGTGTCCCGTGACGCGCGAGATAGTCCGGGGACGCGACCACGACCATATTCATGTCCGGCGTCAGGCGGATGGCGACCATGTCCTTCTCGAGCTGCCCACCTACGCGGATGCCTGCATCGAAGCGGCCGGTCACGATATCGGCCAGCGCATCATCCACCACGATGTCGAGCACAACATCGGGGTGGGCCTGATGAAAGCGTGCAAGGCGTGGCGCAATGATCGTCCGGGCGCCGAGCCCCAGCGTGTTGATCCGCAGCGTCCCACTCATCTGCCCCGCGGCCTCGCTGGCTTCGGCAACCGCCACGTCCATGTCCCGAAATAGGGGAGCCAAGCGCTGATACAGCAACTCGCCGCTTGCCGACGGCGCGACACTGCGAGTGGTGCGATTGAGCAGGCGACTGCCAATGCGGCTTTCCAGCTGGCGAATGGTCTGGCTGAGCGCAGAAGGAGACAGGCCAAGGTGTTCTGCTGCTCGTGCAAAACTCTGCCGCTCGACTACCGCGACAAAGGCCTTCAGCTCGGAAAATTCAGATCCACGCATTCTGTACTGATTTCTACATGACAAATCCTGATTCTAGACTTGTCTTTACACTAATGACATTGCGCATGTGCTGATGCGGTTGCCGTGGCCGCTTTGCAGTGTTTTTTGCATGCATCCAGCGGTTGAACATCCGCAATGCGTCGATAGTCGCCGCTCTCGAGCGTCCACTTTCACCCAGATGCAGCATTTCACGAATAACTGATCCTCGATGATCGGCAGATTCGCCGACCAATACGCATCGGTGGTGCCAAAGGGCGCCAAGGCCTACGGAGTTTGTGTGTTTTTTTATATTTTAGTGTTTACTGTCATGCCATTGCCTTTGCCATAAGTTTGTAAGTTCCTCAGGACATGGATAGCCGTCGTGTACTCGGGTACAAGGCTAGTAGCGTACTTGTCGCCTTTGATGCTGTTGGCTTGAATGCTATCTAATTGCATGGCGAAATATTGCAGTGCATTGAATTTGGCGTCTGGATCATTCTGTAGACCAAATCTATCGAATCTATCTCCGGCTTTCATTAATGTCATGGAGGTTATATCGGATATCAGTCCCTTGCCCCTTAAGAAAGCACTAAGATTTCCTAACTGCTTTGATGACACGTTTTCCGGGTCGAAGCCTTTAACGTTTTTATAGACTTTCTGCTCATCCATTTTGGCCGTGTTAAGAGCATTAGGATTATTTCCTACCAGCGCCAACATATGTCTGACTTTGACACTATTCGATACAGAGTTGCCGTTCGTCATGTTATTAATCAGTAAGCCAGACTTTGCAACCCATCCCCCGGTATAGCCGATAGTCATTATTCCAGCTCCTTGAATCGAACGTGATTTATAAACCGTGAGGATGCTCTAAGCGCTGAAGCCACCGTCAACGGTAAACCCTGCACCGGTTATATGCCGTGCATCTGGTCCGCAAAGGAATGCCACCATGTTGGCTACGTCTTCGACTTTGCCGTAATGACCCAGCGCGATGCCATCTCGCATCGCTTGGGCACCGGCGCCATCGGCGGGGTTCATGTCTGTATCTGTAGGCCCGGGGTGTACGATGTTGACAGTAATGCCGCGGGCACCCACGTCTCTCGCCAGGCCTTTGGTCAGCGCAATGAGTGCCGCTTTGCTCATTGAATAAATGCTTAGATTGGCCATCGGTACGCGTTCAGCCAAGCAGCTACCTAAATTGATAATGCGGCCACCATTAGGTAAATGAACCAGTGCAGCCTGACTTGCCAGCACTACAGACTTAACATTGATGTTTAACACTGAATTTAGAGTGTCGAGTTCTAATTCATCGAGCGGACCGTACTGGAAAATTCCAGCATTGTTTACCAGTATGTCCAGACCGCCCAGAGCTTGAGCGGCTTGATTGACGGAGTTTTTGACCGCTTCGGGGTCTGAACTATCGGCTTGAAATGACACAGCGTTGCGTCCGCTCTCTTTGATTTGTTTTACCAGTGCCTCCGCTTTTTCATGAGATCGTTCATAGGTAATCGCAACGTCCGCCCCCTTGGCTGCTAATGCTAGGGCGATTGCTTTACCAATACCACGACTTGCGCCTGTGACCAGTGCGCGTTTGCCATTAAGATTACTCATAACTCTGACTTCCTTTGGTGGATGGAAATAAACACTCAGTCAGCAATTAAATACTTTTTAGTCGAGTGTTGGTACAAGGTTTGGAGTGCTGAATCTTTCGGAATGAAGCATTGAATAGTCCGCAGGCCTGCTGCGAGCGCGGGTTGCTCCGCTCAGATGGTTTACCATCCAAGTATCGCAACCGAATATATCAATGGGCTGGCTAAAGCCTATGCTCTTAGTGTTTAGAAGATAAAACGCTTGAGCCTCTAACAATGGCATTTGACCTCCGGTCTAAGTCTGTTGACCTACTTAAGCGCAAAGCATTCTGAAAATAGATGGTTCTTGCGTGCTTTTGGTCTGAGATCAGAATGAGTGTCGAGATTATGATCTTGGTTGATGAGTTGATAAATGATGTTTGTCGAAACACTTTGTGGCGTTTTTTACCACAATAACGTTCTGTTTATTTCGGGCAAAAAAAGACCCGCTTGCGGGCGGGTCAAAAGTAAAACCAAAGGTAAGCGGAACAAAAAGACAAGGTTGATTCGTATGGCTTTATGCTTCGCTTGGTAATAGCTTATCGGCTTTCTGGATTCGGCATAATCGACTTCGCCGATAGTGATAATTAAAAACCATTCGCCTCAGGGCAAGGGTTTAGTGTTTATTAATTTCAGTAGGTGTGATAGTAGTGATTTAAATGGGCCGCTATTTTATAGTTGCATAACACATCATTATTTCTGATATCAGTCGCCGTTGTAGTTCTCCAGCTATTACCGGTAACCGAGCTCAGGATTGTGTTAAGTTGCGGGTAATCTCAAGCTCTCTGACAAATGATTCAAAACTACCCGAGTTTTTGCCGACATTTTTTGTCCTGAGGGGATCAAAGCATGCACAGGTAATCCGGCTGTACTTGACTGAGGCAGCAAATGCACGAGCGCGCCCTCACAGATATACGGTTGGGCCATGCGGTCGAGTATTTGGCCGACGCCGAGGCCTTTAACCATAGCGTCGATGATGACCTGTGTATCTGATGTGATTATTTGTGGCTCAGGGGAGATTTCCCTGATATGGCCTTCATCAAGTAGCGTCCATGGACGCAAACGACCGTTACGACCACGGAAGATCAACGCTGAGTGGTTGGCGATATCACTCACCGATTTAAGGTCGCCCCTGCGAGCGATGTAGTCCGGAGATGCATAAAGTCCAAAGGTCGTGTCACACAACTTTCGCACGGTCATTTCACTGTCGGTCAGCAATTCGCCGATGCGCACGACGATATCCCAGCCTTCTGCAACAGGGTCTGACACCTGATCGGTGATGGCCAGTTCCAGGGTGAGTTTCGGATAGCGCCCAGCGAGGGCTGCGAACGTGGGCAAAAGCAGACGGCCAAAACTTGCGGGGAGATTGAGTCGCACGCGTCCAATTGGCTCGCTGCGCCGAACTTTAAGGGAATGTTCCACCTCTTTGAGATAATCCAGAGCGGTCAAAGCCCCCACTAAATAGATTTCCCCATCTTCGGTGAGACGAATTACCCGCGTGGTCCGCTGGAACAATTGGGTGCCAAGGCGTTTCTCCAGGCGTTGCACGGCTTTTCCGACGTTGGATTTATCTGTGCCCAGGCCCTCAGCGGCACGAGTGAAGCTCCCGGTTTGAGCAACGGCGGTGAATGTCACTATATCGGGCATCGAAATATCAGACCGTCTGATCATTGTCTCTCCTGGCGCCACAAAGCGTCTTCTTCGGCATCGTTTATCAACAGGCGGTTGCTGTTTATTCTCAACGAAACAGCATTCTTTTTCGGACTTCGGATAGGTTCAGATGGGCGGGCAATACGTTGCATATATGTTTTTCCCAAGTTGCCTCAGTCTCATCCGCGTGCAGATGCGAGTGACTGATGGCCATTAATGAAAAGTGTTTCATAGATTTCAATCTCAATCTGATGACTACTTTCATAGTGGTCTATCGTGAGTGCAGCGTGTCCCGGGCGGCCCTTTGTCTAGGCGTCAAGCAACCTGCGGTGAGTAACTCGCTGGCTCAATTGCGATTGCACTTCCGCGATCGTTTATTTCTTCGGGCCGAGCACGGTGTGCGTCCTACCGCCAAAGCCATAAAAATTGCCACCGCGCTCATCCCCGCGATGAATCGGATCGAGTTATTGTTGGTGGCCAATCGGTGATTCACGGGTTGTTTCAGTTCGCTCTAGCGCTGAAATGTGGCACCACAAACTGCTCCAACTCCTCGATCATTTCTTGGGCCGGTCGCTGGCCGAATCTGAAATTCAGCATGACGTGATTAACGCCAATATCGCGCAGCAATTCCAGGAGCGCTTTCAAGTGGTTGCGGCCCAGCCGATAACCTAAATGAATGGCGTGTGGAGGGAAGTCGGGGTTATCGGTCAGTTCGACGTAGAGCGAGCAGCAAAAAGGCTTGAAAACCTCGCCACATTGTTGCTGCACGACCGCCCGCCAGTGGCGAATGATGGCTTGCTGATGCTCTGGCGGTCGCGGGTAATTGATCCAGCCATGGCCATTGGCAGCGATCCATTCAATGGATTGGCGACTGTTTCCTGTAATCAACAAAGGTATTTCATTGGCGAAGGGCTTGGGGACCATATCGCCGCCAGACAGCAGGCCATTACTCCATCGCAAGGCCTCAAAACGAGTGGTTTGCGATTTTCTCAGTACTTCGATGTATTCGCGAAACAGTTCACCACGGTGTTCGGGATTAACGCCGAATGCCGGAAACTCCACCGGACGGTCGCCCGTGGCAACCCCGAGTAGCAGTCTACCGCCACTCAGTTGGTCGACGCTTGTGGCCGCTTTGGCCAAGTGCAAGGGATTGCGAAGAGGCACCACGCTAGATGCTGTTCCGAGCGCGATACGTTCGGTTTGTGCAGCGATGTAACCAAGGTAAACAAATGGGTCAAACACCTGACCGACATCACCGAAGTCAGGATCCAGTAAAGGCACATCACGAACCCATAACGCGGCAAATCCCGCGGCTTCTGCTTGCCGTGCTCGTTCTGCTTGGTGCTGCATGGTTGGGGATGCGCCTGAGTAGGCTTCGATAGGAAAGACCGCGCCCAGTGTCAATTGACCTTCTTCAAAGGTGCGGCGAAATGCCGGCTGAGCGTAATACGGCAGCGTGGAAAGGCTTAGCATGGAAGGACCGTGTTGGAGGCTATGGATCGCAGCCTATGGCGCAGCTGATACAACAACAAACAATCATTTTTTGTATAAGATACAAATATGAACAGAGTAGCGAGGCTAGGAATCAAACAGCTGCGGATTTTTTCCGCATTGCTCAAGGAAAAAAATCTCAGTGTTGTCGCCGACCAGATGGGGCTAACTCAGCAAGCCGTTAGCGCTAATGTAGCGACGTTAAGGGAGGTTTTTGGCGATCCGTTGTTCGTGCGCACGGGCCGTGGAGTTACGTCCACGTCGCTAGCACAGGAACTGGCGGGCGAAGTGAATGAAATCCTTTGCGCACTTGATCGGCTAATAGATCGAGCACCTTTCGATCCAGCACAGGCGTTTGCTCAGGTGAATATTTGTGGGGCGGACTACGCGCACTATGTCGCCCTCGCTCCTCGCCTGAGTGACATTCGTGAGCAGGCCCCCCATCTAAAGTTGATCCTGAGCGAGCTGCAAATCGATTCTCTGGCTGGAAAAATGGCCAGCGGTGAGATCGACATTGCGATTTCCCTTCCTGAGTACGTTCCGGCGAACTTTCCGCGGCGGACTCTGTTTCATGAGCACTATGTGTGCGTCGCGCAAGAGGCGTCTGAGCTATGCCATGGTGTGGTCAGTCTGGACGCCTTGGCTCGACAGCCTCATGTGGTGGTTTCGCCCGCCAGGGCCAATTTGCAGGGCTCGGCAGATGGTTGGTTCGAGCAACGCGGCTTGCAACGCAACATCATTCTCTCGGTGCCGCATTTTCTACTGGTTGGGCAGATGGTCAAAGCCACTGGCGCTGTGGCGTTCATTCCCTCCCGCCTTCTGCCATACCCCGGTTTGAAAATCGTGCAACTGGAAGAAAATGTCAGTCCCCCTGGATATGAGTTGATTGTGGCCTGGCACCCGCATTCGGCATCCAGCCCGCTGATCAATTGGATCGTCAACATGTTGGCTGGCTGATTTTCCTCGATTTTCATTGTGTCGATAAACGCCACAATGGGTGTCCCTGCGCATCGTTTATCAATCCGTAAGAGGCTTCCACAATGGACGCCTCCGGTCCTGTGTGATCCATCCGATGAACTGGTCCGGCCCCGGCGATAGGTCGCAAGTCCTAGCGTTATCTGATCCGATTACCAGGAATCATCATGATGTTAGCTAGTCGTAAAAGTGTGTCCGTGGCACTAGGTGCGCTCTTTATAGTTGTTTGTGCTGCGGGCGTACCTTTTGCGCAGCGTCACAAAGGTGCATTTATCAGCTCTGCCGAAGCAGCCAGCGCTCCGGCGCCGGTCGTTGACGTCAGTGTTGCGGTTGTAGTGTCGCAACCCATTACAGAGTGGCAATCCTATTCCGGTCGACTGGAGGCGATTGATGAGGTTGCCATTCGGCCGTTGGTAGGCGGCACGATTGTTGGCGTTCACTTCAAGGACGGAAGTCTGGTGAAGCGAGGCGAGCTGTTGTTCAGCATCGACCCCAAACCCTACCAGGCTGAATTGGACCGTGCCGCGGGCGTGTTGGCCGCGGCACAATCGCGCGCAGTTTTCGCCACGGCGGACGCCGCGCGTGCTGACCGACTCATCGATGCCAACGCGATCTCCAAGCGTGATCGGGACGAAAAACACAATGCACTGCGCGAAGCCCAAGCGCAGGTAAAAACAGCGCAGGCCGCGTTGGATTCCGCACGGATCAATCTTGGCTACACCCAGATAGTTGCGCCTGTGGCCGGTCGGGTGTCCCGCGCGGAGTTGACGCTGGGCAATGTCGTTGCGAGTGGTGCCGCTGCGCCGCGTCTGACTACGCTGGTGTCGGTGTCTCCGATTTATGCCTCGTTCGACGTCGATGAGCAGACATATCTGAGCTACCTCAGTGGTGCTTCTCGTCTGGCGGTACCGGTATCGCTGGGGCTGGCCAATGAATCTGGCTATTCCCGTCAAGGCAGGATCGATTCGGTCGACAATCAACTGGACAGCCGCTCGGGCACCATCCGTGTCCGCGCCCGTTTCGACAATGCCAACGGCGCACTTCTACCGGGCCTGTACGCCCGCATCAAGGTCAGCGGTGGTCAGCCGCACACGGCAGTGATGATCAATGATGCGGCGGTCGGAACCGACCAGACGCGCAAGTTCGTGCTGACGGTGGATGAGCAGAATCGCGCCCAATACCGCGAGGTGGTACTGGGTAACTTGCATGACGGACTGCGTGTGGTATTGAGCGGCCTGAAAGCCGGAGACAGGGTGATCGTCAATGGTATGCAACGCGTGCGGCCACAAGACTCAGTAAATGCTCAAAGCGTCGATATGGCGAGCCTGGCTCCTTCAATCAAGCCCGCGGCCTAAGGCGTAGCAAGTCCCATGAATATCTCGAGATTCTTTATCGATCGGCCGATTTTCGCCGGTGTTTTGTCAGTGCTGGTCGTACTCGCCGGGCTCATCGCTCTGATGAAATTGCCTTCCTCGGAATATCCGGAAGTCGTACCGCCTTCTGTGATTGTGCATGCCCAGTACCCTGGGGCAAATCCCAAGGTGATTGCCGACACAGTTGCTTCGCCTATCGAGGAGCAAATCAATGGCGTCGAGGACATGCTGTACATGCAGTCGCAGGCGACCAGCGATGGCAACATGACCACCACGGTGACGTTCAAACTGGGCACCGATCCCAACCTTGCCCAGCAGCTTATCCAGACGCGAGTAGCCCAAGCGCTTCCGCGCCTGCCCGAAGAAGTCCAGCGCCTGGGGGTGACCTCAATCAAGTCATCGCCGACGCTGACCATCGCGGTGAACTTGGTCTCACCGAACCGTCGCTACGACATGCCCTACCTGCGTAACTATCTCCTGATCAACGTGCGAGATCGGCTTGCGCGCATTCCCGGCGTCGGCGAGGCGAGGTTGTGGGGCGGTGGCGATTACTCCATGCGCATCTGGCTGGATCCGCAGAAAATCGCGCGCCTCAACATGACAGCGACCGACGTGGTCAATGCCATTCGCGAGCAGAACGTACAAGTCGCAGCGGGGATGGTCGGCGGCGCACCGATGATGACGAACGTCCCTTTGCAGCTAAGTATCAACGCTCAGGGTCGACTGAAAACAGAGCAGGAATTCCTGGACATCATCCTCAAGTCTTCAGTCGACGGCGCCGTGACTCATCTCTCCGATGTCGCACGGGTTGAGGTCGGTGCGGCCGAATACGGGTTGCGCTCGCTGTTGGATAACGAGCAGTCGGCACAGGTGGTGATCTTTGAGCAACCCGGCGCGAACTCTTTGCAGATTTCCCGGGATGTTCGCGCCGCGATGGACGAGTTGCAGGCCGACATGCCTGAGGATCTGGAATACCGAATTGCCTATGACCCCAGTCAGTTCGTTCAGGAAAGCATCAATGCAGTGATCATGACGCTGTTCGAAGCGATTGCCCTGGTCGTGCTGGTGGTGATTGTCTTCCTGCAAACCTGGCGCGCGTCGCTGATTCCGCTGTTGGCCGTACCGGTTTCGATCATCGGCACGTTCGCGCTGTTACTGGCATTCGGTTATACGATCAACGCGCTCTCGCTGTTCGGTATGGTGCTCGCCATCGGCATCGTGGTCGACGATGCGATTGTTGTCGTCGAGAACGTAGAGCGCAATATCGAGGCTGGGCTATCACCCCGCGATGCGACCTACAAAGCCATGCAGGAAGTCAGCGGGCCGATCATTGCGATTGCCCTGACACTGGTCGCGGTGTTCGTGCCGCTGGCGTTCATGTCAGGATTGACTGGGCAGTTCTACCAACAGTTTGCGATGACGATTGCCATCTCGACAGTGATCTCTGCGTTCAACTCGCTGACCCTGTCACCGGCGCTGGCGGCGGTGCTGCTCAAAGGTCACGACGCTCCGAAAGACTGGTTGACCCGAGTGATGGATCGCCTCTTCGGGCGCTTCTTCGATGGGTTCAACAACGTCTTCAACCGCGGCTCAAAGTCTTACGGCCATGGGGTTAATCGTCTCGTCAACCGCAAAATGGTGATGCTGGTCATCTACGGTCTGCTTCTCGGTGCGGCAGTTTTCATGGGCAAAGTCGTACCAGGCGGATTCGTTCCGCAACAGGATAAGGACTACGTGCTGGCCGTGGCGCAATTGCCCAATGGCGCCTCCATGGAACGTACTGAGCAGGTGGTGCGGCGCATGGCCGAAATCGCGCACCGGATACCGGGTGTCGAGCGTGCCGTTCAGTATCCGGGGATGTCGATCAATGGCTTCACCCACTCATCAAGCGCGGGGGTTATTTTCATGATCCTCAAGCCTTCGATCCAGCGCGGCGAAGGCGAATCGACAGAGGACATCGTCGCTCAATTGAACGGCGAATATTCGCAGATCAAAGAGGCGAGTGTGGCGGCGTTTCCTCCGCCACCTGTGCTGGGACTCGGCACGTTGGGTGGCTTCAAGTTGCAGATCGAGGATCGTGGCTCGCTAGGATATGAAGCGTTGAATGACGCGACCCAGGCATTCCTGGCGAAGGCGGCGCAGGCGCCCGAGTTGGGTCCGTCGTTCACTACCTTCCAGATCAACGTGCCGCAACTCAACGTAGAACTGGACCGAGTAAAAGCCAAGCAATTGGGGGTTTCGGTCACCGACGTGTTCGCCACGCTGCAAATCTATCTGGGGTCGACCTACATCAACGACTTCAACAAGTTTGGACGGGTCTATCAGGTTCGTGCCCAGGCCGACGCGCCGTTCCGTGCCACCGCGGCGGACATCGGGCTGCTCAAGACCCGTAACGCCGCCGGAGAGATGGTGCCTCTGTCGTCAGTGGTAAAGGTCACTACTACTTATGGTCCAGAGTCAGTGGTGCGATACAACGGTTACCCCGCAGCAGACATCAATGGTGGCCCGGCACCAGGTTATTCGTCCGACCAGGCGCAAGCAGCTGTCGAACGAATTGCTGCCGAAGTATTGCCCCGTGGCGTGAAATTCGAATGGACGGATCTGACCTATCAGCAGGTATTGGTGGGGAATGCTTCGTTGTGGATTTTTCCGATCAGTGTATTGCTGGTGTTCCTGGTGCTGGCAGCTCTCTATGAAAGCCTGACCTTGCCGCTGGCAATTATCCTTATTGTGCCGATGAGCATCCTTTCGGCGTTGATCGGTGTTTGGCTGACCGACGGCGACAACAACATTTTTACCCAGATTGGGTTGATGGTGTTGGTTGGACTGTCGGTGAAGAACGCGATCCTGATTGTTGAGTTTGCCAGGGAGTTGGAGATGCAGGGCCGCACCATCATCGAGGCGGCAGTTGAAGCTAGCCGCTTGCGCTTGCGGCCAATCCTGATGACATCCATCGCGTTCATCATGGGGGTGGTGCCGCTGGTGTTTTCGTCCGGAGCGGGTGCGGAAATGCGCGAGGCGATGGGCATCGCGGTCTTCTTCGGCATGCTCGGCGTGACGCTGTTCGGCCTGATGTTGACGCCGGTGTTTTACGTGCTGCTGCGCAAATTGTCGGGTGTCGAACATCTGGTTGATAAGCACGGGATGCACCCAAGTCTTCAGAGTGTTGCAGCCGGCCATGTTCACAGCGGCCCTGGCGTTGCGCACCCACAGTGAGTATTAGAATCATGAAAGCATTTTCCTTAGGTTCATTTCTGGGGCGCTGTGCAGGGGTTTTTTCAGTGTTGACCGTGGCGGGTTGTTCCCTGCAACCGGGTTATGACAAAGAAGCTCTGGTGCCACCCTCGGCTTTCAAGGATGAGGCGCAGTTGTCAAATGAGGAGGGCGGTAGCTGGAAAACTGCCGAGCCTTCTGAAGCGCTGGAACGTGGGCTGTGGTGGACCGTTTTCAATGACGCTGTGCTCAACGACCTTGAGCATCAAGCCATGCAGGAAAACCAGAACCTGCACGTCGCAGCGGCGAGGCTCAAGCAAGCCCGAGCGCTAAACCAAACTGCGCAGGCCGGCCTGTTCCCGACTCTCGAAGCCGGATTCAGTCCTACACGCCAACGTCTGTCGCCAGCGTCACAATCTCCGTCGCAGTCGGATCGGGGCGATGGGGCGCAGCAAACCCTTTGGCGTGCACAGGCAGGTGTGTCATACGAGGTCGACCTGTTCGGTCGCGTTGCTTCTACTGTGGATGCGGCCGATGCTGAAACTGAGCGCAGCGAAGCGTTGATGCGTTCGGTGCAGTTAAGTGTGCAGGCGGACGTTGCAGAGAATTACTTCGTGCTGCGGCAAATGGATGCGCAAATCGATGCGTTCGCAGACGCTGTGAGGTTGCGTACGCAAGCACTCGCATTGGTAAGGCAACGATTTGAACTGGGCGACATCAGTGAGCTGGATGTCGCCCGTGCTGAATCGGAGTTGGCTACCGCGCGCTCTGATGCGTTGTCGGTGCAGCGCCTGCGTGCTGCAGCCGAGCACAGGTTGGCGGTACTACTGGGTAAAACGCCGGCGCAGTTTTCGCTGAAACCGAGTCCTCAGCAAACCGTAGACATCCGTATTCCAGCGGGCTTGCCGTCATCCCTGTTGGAGCGTCGACCGGATATCGCCGCCGCCGAACGCTCAATGGCGGCAGCCAATGCCCGGATCGGCATGGCCAAATCAGCATTTTTCCCTGCGTTGCACCTGACCGGAGCTGCCGGCTTTGAGTCCGGCTCGCTGGGTAACTTGTTCCAGTGGAGTAGCCGCACCTTCCTGCTCGGTCCGCTTGTGGGCACGGCGCTGAATGTGCCGATCTTCGATGGCGGGCTACGCAAGGGCAACCTGGCAAACGCCAGGGCGCTTTATGAACAGGACGTGGCACTTTATCGCGAGCAAGTGCTGATCGCCTTTCAGGAAGTGGAAGACGGTCTTTCCGACTTGAGGATCCTACGGGTTCAAACCGCAGAGCAGGATCGCGCGGTCGCGGCTTCAGAACGAGCGTCAGCAATTGCCCGCAGCCAATACATGGAAGGCAACGTCATTTACCTCGCGGTGATCGATGCCGAGCGCACGGCACTTCAAGCGCGCCAGGGAGCAGTGCAATTGAGGGGAGTGCAAGCCATTGCCACCGTCAATCTCGTTCGTGCGCTGGGTGGCGGTTGGGAAGAACGCCTCACATTGGCGCAAGGCAATTCCAGGCCGGGATAAGCAGATTCGGCCACCAGATCGTAGACCTAAAACCACTTCCATGGTGTTTCAACGAAGGATATGAAAATGAGTGAATCAGCATTTCAAGCTGTACTAGCTAACGCTAGGTCTCAAATACGATGGCCCAGTGACTATCATCCACAAAATGCCCCCTTGTACGCCCGTAACCATCTAGTGATTCCTGCATCCCCTGCTACAGTTTGGGCATGGCTGACATACGCAGAAAGCTGGCCGCAATGGTATCCGAACGCTCAGGACGTCGACTTTGTGGTGTGGCCTGGCCCTTTCTTACAAGCCGGCTCTGTTTTCAAATGGACGACCTTCGGATTTCGCCTCACCTCGACAGTTCATGATTTCGAGACTGAGCGGCGTGTTGCATGGATCGCCGTTGCTGACGGAGTAAAGGCCTATCACACCTGGTATCTGCATCCGCTAGCGGACGGGGGAACCTTGCTGATTACGGATGAAACTCAAATCAGTACGCTAGGTATCTGGGCGACTGAAGGGTTCACTCAAGGCTTGATTGAACAGCACGATATCTGGTTGGCACAGTTGAGCGTGAGAGCCCAATCGGGCTTACCCGCCCGATTACCTGCATCAGAGTGATCCGAGAGGGGATAGCGGCGACTTAACGAGCCTGTGATCACCTATGCTGATCGTGGTGTAGCGATCGCATAGCACGCGGCCGCACCGACGTGAATGAGTGACCTCTATTGGCTGACTGCTGCTCGATGTGAAGGGCAGTTGGCCGATAGCGGCCATGCGTGACTGACTGATTGCGGCCAGTAGCGGCCAATCGATGGCATTACCAAAGTGGGGCTATTCCTCCTTATATTTCATCTGCCTTTGGCCCATCTGCTTCAAGGATTTGGTTCAGGCTGAACGCCACTTCATACTCAAAAAGCGAGACATTCGGCACTGCAACGATAGCGTGACGTAGGTTTGAGCTGATAGATTTCGCGACGATAACGCCCCTCACCATCTTCCCGTGCGCAAGGTTCTTCTTGATCCAGCCCATGTAGCGGCTGATCTGACCGATAGCACGATCTGCCACACGTCCACGTTTCAGTTCGAAAATCACGAACGCGTCGTCTGAATCAAGTGCGAGGATGTCGATTGGCCCAACGTCGGTAGGGTATTCCACTCCATCACGACCTTGAGGGTCGACATAGAGGCGAAGGGACTTACCTTCAAGTTTCAGCGATTCGATGTTGTGAGATATGAAGTCGCGTAGCTGCCATTCCAGTTCAAATACTGTCTCTCGATCTGAATCTGGCGTGTCTTCGCCTCCAAGAGCCAAGTCTTCGTCTTCGATGGCTTGGATGGCTGTTTTAGGTGTGCCGGGACGCAGAACCAGTACCTGTGTTTCAGTTTCTTCAGTTACCCATCCCATTCGCGTGAATGCACGACGTAGCTGCTGAGAATTCGTGTTTGGATCGATAGGTGGTGCTTCATTGGGATTCTGACGGCACCATTCTTTCATCGGATAGAGCGTGTGCTCACCATCTAAATTGACTAAAACAACAGAGTATTTCTTGGGTGGCTGCATCTAGGAGCGTCCATGACTGATGGCTTAAGACTTGCAGGTTAGCTGGTGGGGGTAGGAACACCAATTTGGCGTCATTGCTCGTATATCGCCACCGTGAGCAACGCGCAGCTGTCAGCTGATCATAGTTAATACTGGTGCTGTTTTAAGGATGGAAGCTGGTCAACTAAGCGTCCGCTATTGGCCGATACCCGCCATCCGCAACTGACTTCAACCCATCCCCAAGCCATCCTTTTCCGCCCATCACAACCGTCAACACCAACCGCTCAATAAGACATAACCCAACTAGACGCCACGCCACCACCTAAGTTAGGTTCGAATCCATTTATAAGGTGGGCACCACGACCATGACTGATCGTCAGATCATCGTTCCAGACAGTATGAAATTTCTCAGCGAGCGTGCGGGTTATGCGCCGGCGGTAAAGGTTGGGAAAACGCTGTACTGCGCCGGCCAGGTCGGCCGGACGCCGGAATTAGCAGTGATCGAAGACCCTGAGCAGCAGTTTTTGGCCGCGTGGGAGAATCTTCGGCTGGTGTTGGCGGCCGGTGGCTGCGAGTTTGAGGACGTCGTTGAGATGACGACGTATCACGTCGATATGCACCGCCACATGCCAATCTTCAGACGGGTGAAGGATGACGTCTTCCCCAGGAGCACCTGTGCCTGGACGTGCATCGGTGTCAGTGAACTGGCTCGGCCGGGGTTGCTGGTGGAGATCAAGTGCATCGCGGTGCAGCGATAGTTTTTCAGGCGCGCCGGTGAAACTGTAAAGCGCCCGCTGCTCCCGATCACTCGTCGACTGGATGGACCACCGTCCCCGATGCCGGAATCGTAATCACAAAAGCCGTGCCCTCATCGGCGCTAGAGCTCACGGCCACGACGCCGCCGTGGGCATTGGCGATTTCCCGGACGATGAACAGGCCGAGTCCGACGCTTCTGACGTCGTCGTCTTTTACGCTGCCGCGGGTCATGGGTTCGAACAGGTGGCCCATCACTGACTCGGCGATTGGCGGTCCTTCGTTGTGAACCGAGATCGAAGTCATCTGGCGGGTGACGTTTGAAGTGATGGTCACAGGATGCCGCAGGTCGCCGTAGGCGATGCTGTTGGCCACCAGATTGCCGATGACCTGCTGGATGCGGTCGGCGTCGAGTTCGGCGCTGCCGGTGCCAGTGATGCGGTGTATCAGCGTGGCTTGAGGGAAGGCGACGCGTAGTTCGCTGAGGCTTTGGCTGACCACTTGATGCGGGTCCAGCAGGCGGCGCGTGATGGCGATGCCGTGCCCGACCTGGGCCAGTGCGAAGTCGAGCAGGTCGGCGATCATCCGTTGCGCGCGCTCGGTGGAGCGGCTGATGTGTTGGATCAGTTGGCTTTCTTTTGCGCTTCGCTCGCCGCGACCGAGAAAGTCAGACGCCATTTTTATCGCAGTCAGTGGGTTCTTCAGGTCATGGCTGGCAATCGCGACCATTTGTTCGGCGAACAAGGCGCGGCGCTGGGACTTTTCATACGCGACGCTCAATTCCGCTTTGACCAGCTGCAGCGCCGACTCCGCAGCGGTTTTCTCCGAGAGTAATTCCTCTGCGTGTTTGCGCGCGCTGAGCAGCTCGCATTCATAGCGATCGCGGTCGGTGGTGGCGAACAACGCCAGTTCATAAAACGCGCCGCTGGCCTGTTCGCGCCTGACGCCATTGAGCAGCATGGTCACGGTGTGGCCGTCGCGGTGGACCAGATCCAGTTTCACTTCGGCGACCGAGCCCTGCATCTGCATCAGCGGCGCCCAGTGCGTTTGATGGAAGATGCGGCCGCCCATGGTCAGCAGGTTCTGGAAGCGCACACCTTGCAGCTCGGACGGACTGCGACCGATCCAGGTACAGAAAATCGAATTGGCCCGCACGATAGTGCCGTCTTCGGTGGACACCACTAGCCCGCAAGGCGCGCCGTCGAACAGCGCTTCCGCGTCGGGCAGGGGCGGGTGATCAGTCGGCATGTTTACTTGCCCAGGGCAGCAGAAAGCGATCCATGGCTTCGGAACAGGCGCTGGGGGCGCTCATGTGTGGGCAATGGCCGACATTCGGCACCAGGCAAAATGTGCTGTCGGGCATGATGGCGTGCAGGTATTCGCCCACCGCGACCGGTGCGATCAGGTCTTCGGTCGATTGCAGGATCAGCGTCGGCGTGCGCAGGCCCGCGACATCCTGGCGGTTGTCGGACATGAAGGTCACGCGGGCGAATTGCTTGGCGATGTCCGGTTCGGTGCGGCAGAAACTGTTGGTGAGTTCGTCGCTCAGGTGCGGCTGCCCGGGCGCGCCCATGATCACCGGGGCCATGGTGCTCGACCAGCCGAGGTAATTGCTGTCCAGGGTGTCGAGCAGGGAATGGATGTCCTCGAGCTTGAATCCGCCAACATAGTCCCCGGAGTCGATGTAACAAGGAGACGGGCCGACCATCACGTGGCCGGCGATCCGGCCGGGCGTCAGACGATCCGCCAAGGCGCCGATCATCGCGCTGACTGAGTGGCCGACCAGGATGACCGGACCGACGGCATAGCGCTCGATGATTTCATTCAGATCCTGCGCGTAGCCCGTCAGCGAGCCGTATTTTTCGCGACTGTAGGCCGCCAGGTTGGACTGGCCGGCGCCCACCAGGTCATACATGACTATCCGAAAGCGGCTGGTGAAGTGCGGGTAAAGATAGTTCCACATGGTCTGGTCGCAGCCGAAGCCGTGGGAAAAGATCAGCGTCGCCTGGCCATCGCCCAAGACTGTCACGTTATTGCGATGTTGAAGATCCATGCGATCTCTCCGGAAAGCCAGAGCCAGGCTGGCCGCGGTGGGGGTCATCATGCCCGCCGATAACCGCTCGGGCAAGGCCATCGCGGGCGTGGCTTGGGGAGCGGATCGAGGCTCAAGAGCGATCCTTCGGTCATTCATTTGAAAATGAGATGAACGTACTGCTGCCGCGCGACTCAATCGTCAATGACCCTACGAGGAAATCGCGATGACGATGAGTGACGAGTTGCTCAACTGGAGTACGCGATGGCGGCTCAGCGCAGGGGTGATCACCTGTAAAAGTTGCCAGGTTCGTCAGGAAGAACTGGACCAGGCACTGAATTTCGTGCACAGCCCGGGTTGCCTCAACTGCCGGTTTGGCACCACGCCGTGGGTTGAACTGGCTGGCCTGGTGCCTTCGAAATCAGCGGGTTCGATTGGCCTGAAATGACGGTAGCAGCGTCTGGGAAGGCAGCGCGGTGAAGCCGCTTGAGACCGCAGCAAGCCGTCACCCGCGCCGTCCCTGCGCGTCACAAAACCCGCAAGCCACCCGTTCAATGGCAGAATCTCCTTCACTGATCGTTTTGGAGACCACCATGCTTCGTGCGTTTGAACGAAGGCTCGACCCTTTTCCGCCGGACGAAGTCCCGCCGCCACCCAATGGCCTGGTGCGCTTTCTGTGGGCCTGCACCCGAGGCGCTCGCGGTTACATTCTGTTGCTGGCGCTGCTCGGCGCTGCGGTGTCGATTTACGAGGCCTGGCTGTTTTCCTTCCTCGGGCAGGTGGTGGATTTGCTGTCGACCTGGCAGGCCGGCGGTGAAGCGGCGGCGCAGGAGAGTCGCGTGTTGTGGGGCATGGGCATCGTCATGGTGACCAGTGTCGGGCTGGTGGCGTTGCGCACCATGGTTCAGCACCAGATATTGGCGATCAACCTGCCGCTGCGGCTGCGCTGGGACTTCCACCGCCTGATGCTGCGGCAAAGCCTCTCGTTTTTTTCCGATGAATTTTCCGGCCGGGTCACCACTAAGGTGATGCAGACGGCGCTGGCGGTGCGCGACGTGCTGTTCACCCTGATCGAGATCGCGCCCGGGATCGGCGTGTACTTCATCGCGATCATCGCCTTGGCCGGCGGCTTTGCCTTGAAGCTGATGCTGCCGTTCGTGGCTTGGGTCGCGTTGTTCGGGCTGGCCTTGTGGTACTTCGTGCCGCGCCTGGGCAAGGTCGGGCAGGAACAGGCCAACGCGCGGTCGATGATGACCGGGCGTATCTCGGATGCCTACACCAACATCACCACGGTCAAGCTGTTCTCCCACTCCAACCGTGAAGCGCACTTCGCCCGGGCGGCGATGGAAGATTTCAAGCAAACCGGCTTTCGCCAGATGCGCCTGGTCAGCCAGTTCGAGATCGTCAACCAGGCCCTGGTGGTGGCGTTGATCCTGGCGGCCGGCGGCTATGCACTGTGGCTCTGGCACCACGGCGAGGTCGGCGCCGGGGCGGTGGCGGCCATCACTGCCATGGCGCTGCGGATCAACGGCATGTCGCACTGGATCATGTGGCAAATGACCTCGCTGTTCGAGAGCATCGGCACCGTGCAGGACGGCATGGCCACCCTGACCCTTGGCGCCAAGGTCCAGGATGCGCCGGACGCGGGCGTGCTGGTCACCTCCGGCGGCGCGGTGACCTTCGACAACGTCAGCTTCAACTATAACGGCGAGCGCCAGGTGCTCGGCGGCCTGAGCCTGAGCATTCGGGCGGGCGAAAAAATCGGCCTGGTGGGCCGCTCCGGCGCCGGCAAGTCCACACTGATCAATCTGCTGCTGCGCTTCTACGATGTCGACAGTGGCGAGATCCGCATCGACGGCCAGAACATCGCCCATGTCACTCAAGACAGTCTGCGCAGCGCCATCGGCATGGTCACCCAGGACACCTCGCTGCTGCACCGCTCGATTCGCGACAACATTGCCTACGGCCGGCCGGACGCCACCGACGCGCAAGTCCGCGCCGCCGCCGCGAATGCCCAGGCTGACGGGTTCATCAGCCAACTCAGCGACCGCCAGGGCCGCACCGGCTACGACACCCTGGTCGGTGAGCGCGGCATCAAGCTGTCTGGCGGCCAGCGGCAACGGGTGGCGATCGCCCGGGTGATGCTGAAAAACGCGCCCATCCTGCTGCTGGACGAAGCCACCAGCGCACTGGATTCGGAAGTCGAAGTGGCGATCCAGGAAAGCCTCGATGACATGATGCAGGGCAAAACCGTGATCGCCATCGCCCACCGACTGTCGACCATCGCCGCCATGGACCGGCTCATCGTCATGGACGACGGCCGCATCATCGAACAAGGCACTCACAGCGAACTGCTGGCAAAGAACGGCGTC
>NZ_JAVLSB010000004.1:0-43366 GCF_031583775.1 Pseudomonas rhizozeae | reverse complement strand
CGGCCCCTCGCCGTGGCTCGGGGTACCTTCGCTCCGGCATTCATCCGGGGGCATCGCCCTCCGGTTGGCTTCGCTGCACCTACATGCGATGAGTTCGACTGCGTCGAACGGCGCTGCGCGCCAATCCCCGGATGCATGCCTCCACTCAGCCTCCCGACGGGGCGGGTGGATCAAAATCAAAAGCGCGGCGAGCTGACACACGGCCTGGTGGTGTACGCAGTTTCTGTGTACCTACCCAAACCCTGTGGGAGCTGGCTTGCCAGCGATAGCGTCGGCACATCCAGCCTATGTGTGTCAGACACACCGCCATCGCGGGCAAGTCGAATCGTCGCACCGCAGCTCCCACAGGTTTTTTGTGATGCCCAGATTCAGTGGCCAGCGCAGGTTCACTGTGGGAGCGAGCCTGCTCGCGATAGCGTCGGCACAGCCAACCGGTGCAGGTCAGACAGTCGGCTTTCACAACGCCTGCCACCCACCCCCCAACGCTTTGTACAGCGCCACGCTGGCTTGCACCCGCGCGAGCCGCAGTTGCACGTTGAGGTCTTGGGCGGCGTACAGGGTGCGTTGGGTTTCCAGTACGGTGAGCAGGTCTTCGGCGCCGGCCTGGTAGCGGCTTTGGGCGATGTTGAAGGCGGTTTGCGCGTGGCTCAGTTCTTCGCTTTGCCACTGTCGCTGTGCGTCGAGGCCGCGGATGCTGTTGAGGGCTTTTTCGACGTCGGCGAAGCCGTTGATGATTGCCCCGCGATAAGCCTCCAGCAGTTCTTCCTGGCGGGCTGTGGCTTTGTCTCGTTCGGCGCTTAAGCGACCGTTGTTGAACACCGGCGCGAGCAGGCCGGCGGTGAGGTTGTAGAAAGGGCTGCGCAGCAGGTCGGCGGCGCGGTCGGCGCCGGAGCCGAGTTCCGCGCTGAGAGTCACCTTCGGCAGCATCGCCGCCCGCGCCACGGTTACGTCCGCTTGTGCGGCGGCCAGTTGCGCTTCGGCGCGGGCGATGTCCGGTCGGCGGCTGAGCAACTCGCTCGGCAGGCCGACGTTGATCAGCGGCCATTGCAAGTGATCGAAAGCTTCCTGCCCCAGATTCAACTGCTGCACCGGTCGGCCGAGTAACGCCGCCAGGCTGATCTGTGCGTCCTCGGCCTGTTGCTGAACCAAGGGCAATTGCCGCTGCTGCGCCGCTACCAGGCTTTTCTGCTGGGCCAGTTCCAGCGCCGTGGCCGAGCCGGAATCAAACCGCGTCTGTACCAGCCGCAACACCCGTTGTGCGTTGGCCAGGTTCAGCTCGGCGATGCGCCGTTGCTCGCGCAACGACAAGGCCTGGGCGTAGGTGCTGGCGACGCTGCTGAGCAAGGTCAGTTCGACCGTGGCGCGGTCCGATTCGCTGGCCTGCAAGGCAAACTGCGCGCTGTCCCGAGACGCGCGCTGGCCGCCCCAGAAATCGATTTCATACGTGGCGCTAAGGTTGGCGTCAAAGTAGTCCAGAGCTTTGTTGCTGCTGTCGGTGTCGAGCTGGCTGTAGCCATTGCCGCGCAGCAGTTTCTCGCGGTTGGCGTTCAGCCCAGCGGTAACTTGCGGCAGGCGCGAGCCGCCGGCGATCACTGTGCTGGCCTGGGCCTGGCGCACGCGAGCGACGGCGGCGGCCAGGTCGTAACTGCCGAGCCGGGCCTGTTCAACCAACTGATCGAGTTGCGGGCTGCCGAAGTGTGTCCACCACTGGCGATTGCTCACGGCCTCCCGGTCGCTCGACGCCGATTGCCATGCGGCAGGCGCAATGATGCCGGCGTCCGGGCGTAACGGCGGGCTGGCGCAGGCGCCCAGCGCCAGGCAGAGGGTCAACACACTCAGTTGCGCTTTCATCGGGGAATCATTCACTGGTAAGGGCCGTGACCGGGTCGAGCCGGGCAGCTTTGCGGGCGGGCATGAAGCCGAAGACAACGCCGGTCACCAAGGCACAGCCAAAGGCACCGAGCACCGCCAGCATGGAAAACGCCACCGCCACTTCGCTGAGGATCAGCACCCCGCCGACCAGCAGTGCCAGGGCAATCCCCGCGAGGCCGCCGACCACCGAGAGCATCACCGCTTCGGTCAGGAACTGGCGCAGGATGTCGCGCTGGCGAGCGCCGGTGGCCATGCGGATGCCGATCTCGCGGGTGCGTTCGCGCACGGTCATCAGCATGATGTTCATCACCCCGATGCCACCCACCAGCAGCGAGATCGCGGCGATCGAACCGAGCATCAGCGACAGGGTGTTTTGCGTGTGCGCTTCGGCCTGAATCATTGCGGCGTTGTTGGTCAGTTCGAAATCTTTCTTGCCGTTGTGCAGGCGCAGCATCAGTTGCTCAATGGCCTGCTCCGTCTCCTTGACCTTGCGCGCGTCAGCGGCGGCGATGGCGACGTATTCCGGGTTGTGCGTGCCAAACAACCGCACGCTGGCGGCGGAGTAGGGGATGGCGATGCGGTCGTCGCTGTCGGAATCGCCGGAGCTGGCGCCTTTTTCCGCGAGCACGCCGACCACCTGGAACGGCACGTTTTCGATCAGGATGTACTGGCCGATCGGGTTGGCGACGTCCTTGAGCAACTTGGTCCGCACCTTGTGGCCGATCACCGCGACGGCCGCCGCGTTGCGCTCATCGGCCAGGGTGAAATAGCTGCCTTGCACCACCGGCCAGTTGAAGATCGCCGGGAAGTTGGTGTCGTTGCCGCCGACGTAGCTCAAGTGGTCGAGGTTGCCGAAACGCACCCCGGCTTCCTGGCCGTTGACCGGCATGATCCGCGTGACTTGCGGCAGGCTGCCGACCGCCGCCACGTCATCGAGGCTAATGATGCCCAGTGGCGTGCGCGGGTTCGGCGCCCAGCCGCTGAGGTAAATGATGTTGGAGCCGAACGCGCCCATCTGCGCCATGACCTGGCGCTTGCTGCCTTCACCGACCGCCAGCATCACCACCACCGACGCTACGCCAATGATGATGCCGAGCAAGGTCAGCGCGGTGCGGAAACGGTTGATCCACATCACTCGCCACGCCGCTTGCACAGCGTCCACCAGTTCGCCTTTCCAGGCGCCGGTGGCTTCGGCGCCTTCGCTCAGGCGCTTGCGCAGGTCCACCGCTTGCAGGGCGCCGGGGTTGGCGGTGGTCTGGGCATCGGGGTTGTCCAGGGCGCTGTCGCTGATGATCGCGCCGTCGCGGATTTCGATGATGCGTTTGGCCCGCGCGGCGACTTCGCGGTCGTGGGTGATGAGAATCACCACATGGCCCTGGCTCGCCAGTTCGTCGAGCAGGGTCATGACCTCGGCGCCGCTGTGGCTGTCGAGGGCGCCGGTGGGTTCGTCGGCGAGGATGATGTGGCCGCCGTTCATCAACGCTCGGGCGATCGACACCCGTTGCTGCTGGCCGCCGGAGAGCTGGTGCGGGCGGTTGCCGGTGCGCGTGGCAAGGCCGAGGCGTTCGAGCAGGGCGGCGGCGCGGGTGTGGCGTTCGCTGGCCGGGGTGCCGGCGTAGATCGCTGGCATCTCGACGTTTTCCTGGGCCGAGCCGGACGGAATCAAGTGATAACCCTGGAACACAAAGCCAAAGGCTTCGCGGCGCAACCAGGCCAGTTCATCGCTGTCGAGGCCGGCGACGTTTTCCCCGGCGAAACAGTACTCGCCGGAGGTGGGCCGGTCGAGGCAACCGAGGATGTTCATCAGCGTCGATTTGCCGGAGCCAGACGCGCCGACAATCGCCACGAATTCACCGGCATGGATCGCCAGGTTGATGCCGCGCAATACGTGCACTTGCGGGGCATCGCCGCCGCCGTAGACTTTGCGGATGTCCCGCAGGTCAATCAAAGGCGTCTGCATTCAGCCGCCACTCCCGTCGGCCGGGCCGATCAGCAGGTGATCGCCTTCCTGCAAGCCGTCGAGGATTTGTACGCGCAGGCGATCGCTGATGCCGGTGCGCACGTTGCGCTGTTCAATGCGACCGTTTGGCGCCACCACTTGGGCGGTCTGGTCGTTCAGGCGCGCGCCGGGTTGCAGCGCGGCGAGCGGTGCGGTGAGCACGTTCTTCGCGTGTTCGGCGACGAAAAATACCTGGGTAGTCATCTCCGCCATCAGCGCGTTATCGGCGTTGTCGACGTCGAGCAACACGGTGTACAGCACCACCCGCGCACTGCCGCTTTTGCTCGAACTGGCCGGGCTGCCGCCGCCCTGGCTGGTCTGGTCGAGGGGCTTGGGCGGTACCGGCAAAATCTGCCGCACGGTGCTGCTCCAGCGGCGGTTGCCGCCGGCAAGGGTGGTGAAGTAAGCGGTCATGCCCGGTTTGACGTGGCCGATATCGGCTTCCGAGACTTCCGCCCACACGGTCATCGGCGACAGCTTGGCGATGCGCAGAATCAGCGGCGTTTGCTGTTGCGCGTTGAGGGTCTGGCCTTCCCGGGCGTCGAGTGCGACCACGGTGCCCGCCATCGGCGCGTAGATGCGGGTGTAGCCGAGTTCGGCCTGATCGCTGCGCAAACTGGCTTCGGCCTGGCGGATCTGCGCCTGGAACATTTCGATCCGCGCCTGGGTCGCCCGTTGTTCGGCCTGGGCGGTTTGCACGTCTTCTTCGCGGGTCGCACCGCCAGCGGCGAGGTGTTGCTGGCGCTGATATTTCTGCCGTGCCAGGTCGTGCTGAGCCTTTTGTTCTTGCAATTGCGCCTTGAGGTTTTCGATGGAAAACCGCCCGGCGTCGAGTTTCGCCTGCTGCGTGGACGGATCGATTTCCACCAGCAGCTGACCTTCCTTGACCACATCGCCGACTTCCGCGTGAATCTTCTGGATCTGCCCCGAGGCCTGGGCGCCGACGTCGACGTAGCGCCGTGGCTGCAAGGTGCCGAGGGCGGTGACGCTGTTTTCGATGTCGCCACGGGTCACGGCCACGGTGGCGAACTGGTTGCGGCCGGGCGGAATGATTTGCCAAGTGGCCACGGCGATCACCGGGATCAGGCACAGCGCGACGAGCAGGGCGCGGCGGGTGGTGCGGGGACGTTTCATGCGGGGTTCCGGCCTGTGGAAGTCGGCCCGTTGTCCAATCGCCGGGCAAAACGCGCCGACGGTCGAAGCCTGTCAGCAAGGCGACAGACACGGGGAGCTGCTCTGTATACGTGCAAACCCCCGGGGAATTTACCCGTCGACACATAGGGTTACAGCTGCAGCCGGCGACTATTTGTCGGGCAATGACAAGCAACGCTTTAAATCTATATGAGAATTACTATAAATTACGCGCCTGAAACGCCACTATCGTGCCACTGCCAGTTGAGTGCGCCATGAGGTTGGCTCAAGGATAGAAATCGCACCTCGTGCGGCCGGGAGTCATGTTGGAAAACTACTATCGCGAGCTGGTGTGTTTCCTCAACGCCAAGCTGGGCAACCGCCAGGTGGCCGAAGATGTGGTACATGACGCGTATCTGCGGGTGCTGGAGCGTTCCAGCGACACGCCGATCGAGCAACCCCGTGCCTTTCTCTACCGCACCGCGCTGAATTTGGTGATCGATGATCACCGACGCAACAATCTGCGCCAGCTCGAATCCCTCGACGTGCTCGATAACGAAGAGCGCTACTTCTCCCCTTCGCCACACCAATCCCTCGATCACAGCCAGCGGCTGGAACTGGTG
The DNA here is from genome assembly GCF_031583775.1 of Pseudomonas rhizozeae. Classification (NCBI taxonomy): domain Bacteria; kingdom Pseudomonadati; phylum Pseudomonadota; class Gammaproteobacteria; order Pseudomonadales; family Pseudomonadaceae; genus Pseudomonas; species Pseudomonas rhizozeae. Next base: position 37,741 of record NZ_JAVLSB010000004.1, on the reverse strand, counting down.
CAGCGGGCCTTGGCGGAACTGCCACGGTTGTGCCGCGACAGTTTTCTGCTGCGCAAGATCGACGGTTTGTCCCACGTTCAAATCGCCGGGCAACTGGGGATTTCCCGCGCCCTGGTGGAAAAACACATCGTCAACGCAATGAAGCATTGCCGCTTGCGCATGCGCCAGTGGGACGCTCGTTGTTAAATTTTGTTTCACTGTCCTCGTTCCTACTCAACAGACGATCTGCTGCCCCGCACTCGGGCGGTCGGGTTACCCAGGCTATTCGTGCCCTGTTGAGGGCTTATCCAGAGGACACTGGAAATGACACAGGCAATTGCATCGCCCATCGTTCACGACCTGATCGGCATCGGGTTCGGCCCTTCGAATCTGGCGCTGGCCATCGCTTTGCAAGAGCGTGGACAGCAGCAGGGCGAGCTGGATGTGCTGTTTCTCGACAAGCAGGCCGACTACCGCTGGCACGGCAACACCCTGGTTGCCCAGAGCGAGTTGCAGATTTCCTTCCTCAAGGATCTGGTGACCCTGCGTAACCCCACCAGCCCATACTCGTTCGTCAACTACCTCAAGCAGCACGGGCGCTTGGTCGATTTCATCAACCTCGGCACCTTTTACCCGTGCCGGATGGAATACAACGACTACCTGCGCTGGGTCGCCGCGCAGTTCACCGAGCAGAGCCGTTATGGCGAAGAAGTGCTGACCATTGAGCCGGTGCTGCACAACCAACAGGTGGAGGCGCTGCGGGTGATTTCCCGCGACGCTCAAGGCCAGCAACACGTGCGGGTGTCCCGTTCAGTGGTGGTCAGCGCTGGCGGCACGCCGCGCATTCCTGAAGCGTTCAAGGCGCTGAAGGACGACAGCCGGGTGTTCCACCATTCGCAGTACCTGGCGCGCATGGCGCAGCAGCCGTGCGTCAATAACCAGCCCATGAGTATTGCCATCATCGGCGGCGGGCAGAGTGCGGCTGAAGCCTTCATCGACCTGAACGACAGCTTCCCGTCCGTGCAAGTGGACATGATCCTGCGCGGCTCGGCGCTGAAACCGGCGGATGACAGCCCGTTCGTCAACGAAGTGTTTTCCCCGGAATTCACCGACCTGGTGTTCCAGCAGGACAGCGGTGAGCGTGAGCGCCTGGTCAACGAGTACCACAACACCAACTATTCGGTGGTCGATATCGACCTGATCGAGCGCATCTACGGGATCTTCTACCGGCAGAAAGTATCGGGCATCGCCCGCCACGCGTTCCGCACCCTGACCACCATCGAAAAGGCGACCGCCACTGAGCGCGGCATCGAACTGACAGTGCGTGACAACGCCAGTGGTGAAGTGACCAGCCGCCACTACGACGCGGTGGTGTTGGCCACCGGTTACGAGCGGCAGATGCACCGCACCTTGCTCGAACCGCTGGCGCAGTACCTGGGGGACTTCGAGGTCGACCGCAACTACAAATTGATCACCGACGAACGCTGCAAGGCCGGCCTTTACATGCAGGGCTTCTGTCAGGCCAGCCACGGTTTGAGCGACACGCTGTTGTCGATCCTGCCGATCCGCGCCGATGAAATCGCTGGCTCCTTGTACGAGCATGGCAAACACCGCGGGCACAGCCGATCGATGCTGGATTTGTTGTTGGCGGCGGCCAGCTGATTGTTTGGTGATTGAGCCGTTGTCTTCGCGAGCAGGCTCGCTCCCACAGGGTTGTGCCGTGTACGCGGCTCGTTGTGAGAGCGAGCCTGCTCGCGAAGAAGCCAACCAAGACAACGCAGCTGTCAAACCTGAGCCTGCCATCCGATTATTCCCACGCTCCACGTAGGAAAGTCTCGCCGGACGCCTCACCCGAGCGTCGCGCACTCCATCTCCGGCAAACCCCCGCCCATCCGCTGCACCTGTGTAGGCTCCGTTTAACCTTTTGTTTTCGGATTAGTCCTACAGAAAAATCCAGGCGCCTCCCTTAGGCTCGCCCCCTCTTTGCGTCGAGCGGGTGCCACACCTGCCGACTTCTCTTAGTCCGGGTGCCTACTGTGTCGAACAAAGCGCTGCGAATCTTGATCGCTGACGAGCAACACTTTCACCGCATGTACATTGAGCGGCTGTTCAATCAGCTCGATTATTTCCGCGTCGCCCCCGTGACCACGCTTGCGGAGATGCTGACTCTGATCGAGTACGCCAGCGAATCCTTCGACCTGGTGGTGATCAACGCGGCGATGGCCGGCGATGCCTTTGACCTGCAAGGTTTTTTCCGCGCCCATGGGCACGTGCGCCATGCCTTGGTGTATGGCGCCGCGCAGGCGGGTTTGAGCGCGGCGCAACCGGGGCTGGGCAGTTTGCAGAGCAGTTCGCTGAGCCTGCCGGACCTGAGCCTGATACGCCCGTTGATGGCGCGCATCGACCCGCTGCTCAAGGCGCCAACGCTGCATCAACGCTGCGTAGGTTGACCGCCGCTCCACCTACCGTTCGTCGCTACTGTCAGATCTGACAGGTAGATGCCCGCCACCGTTCATGCAAGAGTCTCAGCGCAGCCTGTGTGTCGATGCGGTGCGGTCGGCCTGCCGGAGTGCGGGCTCTGTCGGCGATTTTTTCACTGGGAGTTGTCATGAAGAAAGTGCTGATTGTTGACGATCATCCGGTCATCCGCGCCGCCGTCAAAATCATCCTCAAACAGGAGAACGTCAACGTCATTTATGAGGCCTCCAACGGCGTCGACGCGGTGCAGATTGTGCGTGAACACCTGCCGGACCTGGTGATCCTCGACCTGGTGATGCCGGGTCTTGATGGCCTGGATGTGCTGGCGCGAATCAAGGCTGCGCATGTCAACGTCCGCACGTTGGTGTTCACCTCGCAGGACCCGAGTTTCTACCTCAACCGCTGCATGCGCGCCGGGGCGCTGGCGTATGTGGCCAAGGTCAACCATTTGCAGGAACTGCAAAAAGCCATTCACGCGGTGATGTCCGGCTACACCTATTACCCGCGGCTGCCTGCCAGCTCGGTCAGCCTCGATTCGCTGCAACGCAATGAACGGCAGATGATCGACAAACTGTCCGACCGCGAACTGACGATTTTCCTGTGCCTGGCCCAGGGCATGAGCAACAAGGAAATCGCCGCGACCATGATGCTCAGCCACAAAACCGTGAGCACTTACAAAACCCGTTTGATCGAAAAACTCAACGTGCCGTCGGCGGTGTGCTTGAGGGAACTCGCCAAACGCAATCACCTGATCTGAGTGCCACGGCCATGCGCGCGTTGTGTGTGGCGATGCTGGTCGTGTGCTTACTGACGTCGTTGCCGGTGTTGGGCGAGGGCGCGCCACGGGTGCTGAACCTGTTGGGCCGTTCGAGCGTCGAGGGTTATCGGGTCGAGTTGAGCGTGGCGGATGAGCGGTGGCTGCGGGACAAAGGCACCTTGCGCCTGGGGGCTTCGGCGCCGGATTATCCGCCGTTCGAACTGACCCTCAATGACTTCGATTTTGAAGGCATCACCGCCGACTACGCCGACTTGCTCGGGCAGTTGCTCAAGGTCAAGGTCGAGGTGCTGCGCTATGGGTCGCGGGATGCGGTGATTGGCGCGTTGAAGGCCGGGCAGATCGACCTGCTGGGTACCGCCAATGGCTATGAAGTCGCCGACCGCCAATTGCGCGTTTCCCGCGGTTATGCCGACGACACCCCGGCGCTGGTGACGCGCATCGGCGAAACCGGCAAACCGCCGGCCGACCTCGCGGGCCTCAACGTGGCGACGCTCAATCACTATCTGGTGCCGGCGGATATCGAGGCGTTTTACCCAAAGGCCCGTTTGCAGCTGTACCCCTCGACCCTGAGCGCCATCGGCGCGGTGGCGTTCGGCCGCGCCGATGTGTATATCGGCGATGCCATCAGCGCCAGCTACCTGATTAATCATAACCACCTGAACAACGTGCAACTGGTGGATTTCGCTCGTCTGGAAGCCACGCCGTTCGGCTTTGCGACTCGTGCCGACAACACTCGATTGCAACGTATCGTCGATGCCGCACTCAGCGCGGTGCCGGTCGAGGAACGGTCGGCGATCAGCCGGCGCTGGAGTGCCGGCAGTTCCTTCGGTGCTACCACGACCCTGCAACTCAGCCCGCGGGAACAGCGTTGGGTGCAGGCGCATCCGCGGGTCAAGGTCGGGGTGATCGGCAGCTTTGCGCCGCTGTCGTTTTATGACGGCAGCGGCCAGTTCAGCGGACTGAGTGCGCAAGTGCTCAACCGCATCAGCCTGCGTACCGGCCTGCAGTTCGAGATGCTGCGCGAGGATTCCCTGAGCCGACAGATCGAGCAGATCAACCGTGCCGAGATCGACCTGCTGACGGTGATCACCCCTAGCAGCGAGCGCCAGGCCGACCTGCGTTTCACCCGGCCGTACCTGATCAATCCGTTCGTGATGATCAGTCGCGCCAAGCCTGGCAGCCCGCAGGTGTTGAGTGAAATGGCGGGCAAGCGCTTCGCGTTGATTCGCGGCAATGTCCAGGCGGCCTTCATCCGTGCCCAGGCGCCAGGGGTGAGCTTCGTCGCCGTCGATAACCCGGCCCAGGCGCTGGCCGCTGTGGCCAATGGACAAGCGGACGCGGCGCTGAGCACGCTGATCGTTGCCCGCTACCTGATCGCACGCCAGTACTCGCAGCAGTTGAGCATCACCAGCACCATCGGCCCGGAACCGGCGCAGATCGGCTTCGCCACCCAGCGTGATGCACTGGAGCTGCACTCGATTCTCAACAAGGCATTGCTCAGTTTCAGCCCAGAAGAACTGGACGCCTTGAGCAGCACCTGGCGCAGTGAAGCCCCGGTGGACAACAGCTATTGGCATCGCTACCGCACCACGATTTTCCAGGGGTTTGCCGGTGCCGCGCTGCTGCTGTTGCTGGCGCTGGGCTGGATCGCCTACCAGCGCAAGTTGATCCGCCGGCGCCAGCAATTGCTCGATCAGGTGCGCCAGGCCAAAGCAGCGGCGGAGCAGGCCAATCGCGCCAAAAGCACCTTCCTGGCAACCATGAGCCACGAGATTCGCACGCCGATGAATGCCTTTATCGGCATGCTGGAGCTGGCAATGAAACGCGCCGACAGCGGCGTCACGGATCGCTTCTCCATCGAAGTCGCGGCCCATGCCGCGCAGCAGTTGCTGGCGCTCATCGGCGACATTCTCGACATCGCGCGGATCGAGTCCGGGCACTTGGCGCTGGCGCCGGAACGGGCCAATGTGCGCACGCTGGTGCTCTCGGTGTGCAAGGTGTTCGAGGGCCTGGCACGGCAGAAACACTTGCAGTGGCACGTCGAGCTGGACCCGCGCAGTGATTGCGACGTGCTGATCGACCCGACGCGGTTCAAGCAAGTGCTGTCGAACCTGCTGAGCAATGCCATCAAATTCACCCCCCACGGCCGCGTCAGCCTGACCCTGCGCATCGAGCCACAAAGTGCTGTTGGCCGGTTCACGATGAACCTGGTGATTGCCGACACCGGCATCGGCATCAGCCAGGCTGATCAGCAGCGCCTGTTCAGCCCGTTCATTCAGGCTGGACAGCCGTCCCATGGTGGTTCGGGGCTGGGCCTGGTGATCAGCCGCAGCCTGTGCGAAATGATGGGCGGTTATTTGACGCTGCACAGTGAGCCGGGGCAGGGCACGCGGATCGAGGTGCGCCTGGACTTGCCATTGCTGATGCCGCTGGAGGCCGACGCCGAGCCGCCGGCGAAGGCACCGGGGCCGTCGCTGCCGCTGAACATTCTGGTGGTCGACGATTATCCGGCCAATCGGCTGCTGCTGTCACAGCAACTCAACTACCTCGGCCACCATGTACTGGAAGCCGAGGACGGCGAGCACGGCCTGGCGCTGTGGCGCGAGCATGAGTTCGATGTGGTGGTGACCGACTGCAACATGCCGGGCATGAGCGGCTATGAACTGACCATGGCGATCCGTGAAGAAGAGACCCGCCAAGGCCTGCCGCGGATGCTGATCCTCGGCTTCACCGCCAACGCTCAGCCGCAGGAACGCGAGCATTGTTTGAGCGTGGGAATGGACGATTGCCTGTTCAAACCCATCGGCCTGCACGACTTGAGCCAGCGCCTGGCCGGGCAATTGCCGGATCACGGAGCGGCGGTGGACGAGGTGGCAGAGAGCGCCAGCACGGCCATCGACCTCAGCAATTTGCGGCAATTGGCAGGGAGCGATGTAGCCCTGATCGAGCATTTGCTGGCAGACCTGGCGAGCAGTAATCAGGAGGACCTGGAGCGCTTGCACGTGTTGCAGGCCAGAGGAGATCGCGCTGGGTTGCGGGCGCTGGCGCATCGCATCAAGGGCGGCGCGCGCATCGTGCGGGCGCAACGGCTGGTGCAGGCCTGCGAGCAGGTAGAACAGGCCTGTCACGCTGACGACCCTGATTGCCTGCATCCGGCGGTGGCGGATCTGCGCGCGGCGATGCTCGATCTGAGTCGGGAACTCGCTGGCCGGCCTGACTGAGGCACGCGGTTTTATAACATCCTAGCGCGGCTCGAAAATCATGCAGGTTGTCGAACCGGTGGCGTACAGGCGACCGTCGACATCGTAGATTCGCCCTTCGGCCAGCGCCGTGGAGCGCCCCAGGTGCACGATTTTGCCCTCGGCGCGCACCGGGCCGCTGGCACTGTTGAGGGCGCGGACGTAGCTGATGCGCAGATCCAGCGTGGTGTAGCCCTGGCCTTTTTTCAGTTGCGTGTGGATCGCGCAACCCATGCACGAGTCCAGCAACGTCGCCGCGTAGCCACCGTGCACGCTGCCCAGCGGGTTGTAGTGACGGGCGTCCGGCGTGCCCTGGAACAGGAACAGACCGGGCGACCATTCCAGCGGGATAAAGTCCATCAAGGTGCCAATGGGCGGCGAGGGCAGTTCGCCCCTGCCAATGCCATCGAAGAACTCCTGCGGCGTGAGGTCGCGGACTTGCGCCATCGACAGGCTGCCAGGGCCGGCGAGGCGGGCGCGCATCGCTTGCTCCTCGGCGATCCAGCGGGCCAGCGTTATTTCGCGGTCAGGGTTTGGCATACAGGCACCTCGCAGTGGAGAGAAAATTATCAGCGTAATCCTGATCGATATTATGTCCGAAATAAAAACTCCGCCAGCCGATGATTCATCGTTCTAACAGTAGAACGATCAGGCTGATTTTTGCGGGCTAGCGTTCGATTGGTTTCAGTTTTAAGCTCTATCCATGGCTTAACCACTATTGGAGCGTCCGCATGAAAAACATCATCGGTATTTACCCGAGCCCGCGCGGCCATTGGGTCGGCGACGGCTTCCCGGTTCGCACACTGTTTTCCTACGATGAACTTGGCCAGCACATCAGCCCGTTCCTGTTGCTGGACCATGCCGGCCCGGCGCAATTCACCCCGACCACCGAGCGTCGTGGCGTCGGCCAGCACCCGCACCGTGGGTTTGAAACCGTGACCATCGTCTACGACGGTGAGGTGGAACACCGCGATTCCAGCGGCGGTGGCGGCGTCATCGGCCCGGGCGATGTGCAATGGATGACGGCGGCGGCGGGGATCATTCACGAAGAGTTTCACTCCGAAGCGTTCGCGCAACGGGGCGGTGCCATGGAGATGGTGCAGTTGTGGGTCAATCTGCCGGCCAAGGACAAAATGGCCCCGGCCGCTTACCAGAACATTCTCGACGGCGACATTCCTAGCATTGCCCTGCCGGGCGACGCCGGTCGGTTGCGCCTGATTGCCGGCTCGTTCAACGGCCAGCAAGGTCCGGCCCGGACCTTCACACCGATCGATCTGTGGGACTTGCGCCTGCGCGCCGGCCAACCGGTCACGCTCGACTTGCACGAGGGGCGCAACACGGCGCTGGTGGTGTTGCGCGGTTCGGTGCGGATCAACGGCGATGCCACCGCTGGCGTTGGTCAATTGGTGCTGCTGGAGCGTGAAGGCGATCAACTGACGCTGCAAGCCGAAGACGACGCTATGGTGCTGTTGCTCAGCGGCGAGCCGATCGACGAGCCCATCGTCGGCCACGGCCCGTTCGTGATGAATAGCGAGCAGGAAATTCACCAGGCGTTTGCCGATTTTCAGTCGGGGCGGTTTGGGCGGATGAACCAGTAACGGCTCTGGTGGGAGCGGGTTTGTTTGCGAAAGCGCGGTGTCAGTCATAGTAATGGTTGCTGACCGTTCGCTATCGCTGGCAAGCCAGCTCCCACAGGCTTTCCGAGTGTTTTCAAGATTGTGCGCATTCCCTTAAATCAAACCCTCCTACACTGAGCCAATCTGTGCGATCTTCGCGCCATTGGCCTTTGCTGGAGTTGCTTGATGCTGCCTGTGCTGACCGACCATCCGCTGCTAAGCGCCATGGTGCTGATCCTGATCGACATGGTGCTGTGGCGTTTGCTCAGTGCCAGCGGCAACCGTTGGAAACTGGCGGCGCGGGTGGGGATTTTCGGCTTGTACAGCGTGTTGCTGTTCAACGAAGGCCTTAACCCGATGCAGGCCGCGCCGTTCCCCGACAACGTGCCGTTGCACCTGGCAGCCACGGCGTTGCAGATCGGTTGGTGGCTGTTCGCCGCGCGGACCCTGACGGTGCTGATCGGCACGGTGATGATGCAGCGGGTCGGGCACACCGGGCGCTTGCTTCAGGACTTGCTCGGTGCGGTGATTTTCCTGATCGCCATTATTGCTGCCATGGCCTACGTCCTCGACCTGCCGGTCAAGGGCGTGCTCGCCACTTCTGGCGCGGTGGCAATCATCGTCGGCCTGGCGCTGCAAAGCACCCTCAGCGATGTGTTCTCGGGCATCGTTCTCAACACCACCAAGCCGTACCAGATCGATGACTGGATCGCCATCGACGGCACCGAAGGCCGGGTGATCGACATCGACTGGCGCGCCACGCGCATGCAAACCTCACAAGGCGCCATGGCGGTGATCCCCAACTCGCTGGCGGCCAAGGCCAAGATCATCAACTTCAGCCGCCCGAGCGACATGTTCGGCGTGTCCATCAGTCTGCAAGTCAGCCCTCACGCCCGGCCCAATGTGGTCATCGAAGCGCTGGAACGGGCGATGCAGGGCTGCCGTTTTCTGTTGAGCAAGCCGGGGCCGTCGGTGGCGGTGAAAAGCGCCAGCAGTGCAGGCGTGGAATACGAAATCAAAGGGTTCGTAGCGTCGATGGACCAGAAGCGTGCGGTGTGCAACTCACTGTACGACCTGGCTTACCGGCATTTGCAGGCGTCCGGCATCCGCTTACTGTCGAACGTCGAAACTGAACCGCCAGCCGCTGTGTCACGACCTCGGGCCTTGCTGGAAAGCTCGACGATTTTCTCCACGCTGCGCCAGGAAGAAAAGGAAACCTTCAGCCAGAACATGACCCTGCAAACCTTCCGAGCGGGCGAGATGATCCTGCCGGGCGGCGAGGTCAGCGACCATCTGTTCATCATCGAATCCGGCGTGGTCTCGGTGGCCCTCAGCCGCAGCGGGACCAAGTTCGAGGCTGGACGCATGGGGCCGGGCGAGGTGATCGGCGAGGCGGGGATTCTGTCGGACAGTTCGGTGCCGGCGGACTTCAGCGCCAAGACTTTCTGCACCCTGTACCGCATCGAGAAGTCCTACCTTAAACCGTGCCTGGATGCCCGGCACGACATCAACGATGCGATGAAGGCGCTGCTGGATTTCCGCATGCACTCGGCCGAAGCCTTCACGCGGGAAACCCCGAAGGTCGCGCAGAAACGGGGCTTTTTGGACTGGTTACGGCACCGGGCCTGAGGCCACGGCCATTGCGATCAGGCGCGGGGTTCCACCGACAGCCAGTAGCGCGTCAGGCTGCTGATGTTCAGCGGCAGGGTATCGCTGAGCAGGCGCAGGCTGGCGTCGGTGTCGCGCAGGGAAAATGAGCCCGAAACGCGGATCGCCGCGACGTCGGCATGGCAGCGCAAGACCCCCGGCCGGTAACGCCCCAACTCACCGAGCAATTCGTCCAGGCGCATGTTGTTGGCCAGCAGCATGCCCTTGTCCCAGGCCAGCGCAGCGGTGTCGAAACGTTCCAGTGCTTCGAAGCGATTGAGCTTGAAGCTCTGGCGCTCGCCGGCCGAAAGCATGGCGCTGTGCTGCAACAGTTGCGGGGTGATTTGCACCCGCCCTTCGAGCACCGAGACCTGGCTGCGCGAACCGTTGATGCGCACGCAAAACCGTGTGCCCAATGCGCGCGCGGTGCCTTGCGGGGTTTCGACGATAAAGGGGCGGGCGGCGGGATCCTGGGCGGTGCTGATCAGCACCTCGCCATTGAGCAACGTGACCCGCCGTTCGCTGGGGCTGAAAGCGATGTCCACCGCGCTGTCGGTGTTGAGCAGCAGTTGGCTGCCGTCGGGCAATGGCAGGTGTTTCTGCTCGCCGACGGCGGTGCGCTGGTCGGCGGTCCATTGCTGCCACGGCACATGCTGCGAGGCGATGCCTAACGGCCCGGCCATCAACAGCAAGCCAAGGCGAGTGAGGGTCTGGCGGCGGCTCAGGCCATCCTTGCGTGACGCACGCTTGAGGGTTTGCACGGCAAGGTTCGCGGGCACGTTGCGGAAGTCGCCGAGGATCGCTTCGGCGCGTTGCCAGGCCTGGGCGTGCTCGGCGCTGCGGGTGCGCCATTGCGCAATCGCCTGATGATCGGCCGGCGTCGCGCTGCCGGAATGCAGTTGCACCAGCCAGTCAGCGGCTTCGCCGAGAATCTGTGGGTTGATCATCGATGGGTTCATCAGGCGACACTCAGGCAAGCGATGAACGCAGCGCGCATGTGCCGTTTCACAGTGATCAGCGAGACGTTCAGGCGCGTGGCGATCTGCGCGTAGGTCAAGCCTTCGATCTGCGACAGCAGGAAGGTGTCGCGGGTCGCGGCGGGCAGCTCGCGCAACAACGCTTCGATGCGCCACAGGGTTTCGAGAATCAGCAGGCGGGTTTCCGGCGACGGCACTTCCGCCGCCGGCAGGTGCGCGATGGTTTCCAGGTAGGCGCGCTCAAGGTCCTGGCGCCGCCAGCGGTCGATCACCAGGCCTTTGGCGATGTGCGTCAGCAGTGCGCGGGGTTCGCTGCCCAGCGGCCGCACCACCTGGCGGGTGAGCAGGCGCAGGAAGGTGTCGTGGGCCAGGTCCGCCGCATCGCAGCGGTTGCCGAGCTTGCGATGCAGCCAACCCTGCAGCCAACCGTGGTGTTCGCTGTACAGGGCGTGGATTTGCTGATTCAGAGGCTGATCGAGTGACGACATGGGAGACAGATACTCGTGTCCGGCATCCTGGCCTGAGTGCAATTAAGAATTGATCGCATTCTAGTGGCCAGTACCGAGCGCTGGCAATTCTCATTTGCACTTTATTTCGCCCGCCACGCGTGTTGGGCGCTGTCGGCGATGGAAGGTGGTCTCCTCGACTTCGGGATTATTGGCTATTTGTGCAAAACCCCGGCCGGACTAACGTAGCGGCATCCCCACTTGCCCTGGAGCAACCATGCAACCTCGTATCGATTTCTACACCGCATCGCCGGATGCCTTCAAAGCCATGCTGGCCCTGGAAAACGCGGTCACTAAGCTGCCGCTGGAAAGGTCCCTGATTGAATTGGTCAAGCTGCGCTCTTCGGTGATCAACGGCTGCGCGTTCTGCATCGACATGCACACTGCCGACGCGATGAAGGACGGCGAAACCCCGCGCCGTTTGTTCGCTGTGAGTGCCTGGCGTGAAGCGCCGTTCTTCAGCGACCGCGAGCGCGCCGCCCTGGCCTGGACCGACGCCATGACCCTGATCAGCGAAACCCACGCGCCGGACGACGTCTTTGAAGAAGTCAGCACACAATTCAGCGCCAAGGAATTGGTGGACCTGACCGTGGCGATCAACGCCATCAACGGCTGGAATCGCCTGGCGATTGGCTTTCGCAAAATGCCTGAGGCGTGATCAGTGCGCATCGGCTGACGGCGCGGCCGGCGGTTGCACCTTGCGCATCAAGGGCACCATCGCCGTGGCAACGATGAAACAGACCATGATCATCAGGAACGCATCGCCGTAAGTTTGCGTCTGCGCTTCGCGGTAGGTCAGCGACCACAGCTGATGCAGGCTGGCGGTGACCCCGGCGTCACCGCTCTGGCCAAGGCTGGCGAAGTTGTTGCCGACCTGGGACAACCATTGATTGAGCGCCTCGTTGCTGCTGTTGAGGTGCTCGGCCAAGCGGGTGAAGTGCAGGTTGGTGCGGTCGTTGAGGATGGTCGCGCAGGCGGCGATGCCAATCGCGCCGCCCAGGTTGCGCATCAGGTTGAACAACCCCGACGCATGCTTGAGCCGCGCTGGCGCCAGGCCGCCAAGGGTCAGGGTCACCGTCGGTGGCACTGCCAATTGCTGGGCAATCCCGCGCAGGGCTTGCGGCAGCATCAATTCCTTGCCGCCCCAGTCATGGGTGATCGGGCTGAAATCCCACATCGACAACGCGAACAACCCCAGGCCGGTCATCATGATCCAGCGCAAATCCATGCGGTTGGCCATAAAGGCATACAGCGGAATCGCCATCAATTGGAACACCCCGGTGGAGAACACCGCCAGGCCAATGTCCAGCGCGCCGTAGCCGCGCACCCGGCCGAGGAACAGCGGCGTCAGGTAAATGGTGGCGAACAGGCCGATCCCGGTGATGAACGAAAAGAAGCAGCCGAGGGCGAAGTTGCGGTCCTTCAAGGCGCGCAGATCAACGATCGGATTGGCCGAATACAACGTCCGGCCGATGAATGCCAGGCCGGCCAGCCCGGAAATCCATGCCGTGGTGAGGATGGTGCTGTCGCTGAACCAGTTCCAGCGCGGGCCCTCTTCGAGGGTGTATTCCAGGCAGCCGAGAAACAGCGCCATGAACACCATGCTCAGATAGTCCGCGCCTTTGAGCAGCGACAGCTCCGGTTGGTCGATTTTTACCAGCATCGGCACCGCCACCGCGACAAAAATACCGGGCACCAAGTTGATGTAGAACAACCAGTGCCAGGACGAAATGTCTGTAATCCAGCCGCCGATCACCGGGCCCAACGTCGGCGCCAGCGACGCCACGGCGCCGATGGTCGCGGCGGCGATCACCCGTTGCTTGCCGCTGAAAAACACGAACGCGGTGGTGAACACCAGGGGGATCATCGAACCGCCGAGAAAACCTTGCAGCGCGCGGAAAGTAATCATGCTCTGGATGTTCCAGGCCATGCCACACAGCAGGCTGGTCAAGGTAAAACCCACGGCCGACGCGCAAAACAGCCAACGTGTCGAGAACACCCGCGACAGCCAGCCGGACAACGGGATCACGATGATTTCGGCGATCAGGTAACTGGTCTGCACCCATGCGGTTTCGTCGGTGCCGGCGGACAGTCCGCCGCCGATATCGCGCAGCGAAGCGGAGACGATCTGGATGTCCAGCAGGGCGATGAACATGCCGATGCACATTGAGGCGAAGGCGAAGACCTTGGCGCCGGTGGTCATGCTCGCCGCGCTGAATGGCTGGGCGCTGGCGGTGAGGGTGGCGCTCATTACCGCTGGGCCTGGGTGACGGCGACGTCACTCGATTCGGCGGCGGTCAGGGTGTCCACTTCAGCGGTCACCGACAGTCCGGGGCGCAGGTGCCCGAGTACGCCATCGGCCGGGTCGAGGCGAATGCGCACCGGCACCCGCTGCACGATCTTTGTGAAGTTGCCAGTGGCGTTCTCCGGCGGCAGCACGCTGAACTGTGAACCGGTGGCCGGCGCGAGGCTGTCGACCCGGCCGTGGAACACCTGACCGGACAACACGTCGGCCTTAACGATCACTCGTTGCCCGGCGGTCATCCGCGCCAGTTGGTCTTCCTTGAAGTTGGCGTCGACCCACAGGCCGCTGGCCGGCACCACCGACAGCAATTGCGAACCGGCCTGGGCATAGGCGCCGACTCGCGCGCGGCGGTTGCCGATCATGCCGTCCACCGGGGCGCGCAATTCGGTGTAGCCGAGGTTCAGTTGCGCCAGATCACGTTCGGCCCGGGCCTGCATCAGCGCGGCGCGGGCCTGTTGTTTCTGGGTGTCGATCACATTCAGTTGGCGTTGTGCGGCAAGCAGTTCCGCCTGCGCCCGCGCGCCTTGGGCTTGCGCGGTTTTGAAAGTGGCGTCGGCGCGCTGGGCGCTTTCCACTGACACCGCGTTGCTGCTGACCAGGCGTTTGTAGCGGGCATTGTCGTCCCGCGAACGGGCGGTTTCCGCGCCGGTGGCGTCAATGCCGGCGCGGGCCTGGCCGATCACCGCGTGCTGCAGTTGTTCGGTGGCATCCAAGTTAGCCAGCAGCGCCTCCTCAGCGGCCACCGCGCCCTCGGCCTTGGCCAGATTGGCGCGGTAGTCGCGAGCATCGAGGCGAATCAACACGTCACCGGCCTTGACCCGCTGGTTGTCGGTGACCAGCACTTCTTCTATGTAACCGGCCACTTTCGGCCCGATCACCGTCACGTCGCCACCGATGTAGGCGTCGTCGGTTTCCTCAATAAAACGCCCGATGCTCCACCAGTGCGCTGCGTACATCCCCAAGCCAATCAGCACGACGAGCGTCACTCCGCCCAGCAGCAGACGCTTGAGCAGCGGCGGGCGAGCGGGGCGCACGGCGAGGTCGGATTCAACGGCGGGCATGCTGGTCATGGCGGTTACCTGAGGGAAGCGGTAGTTATTACGGGCGTAATATGACGTATGTCATATTTTGTCGCAATTGCTTTTTCAGGTCAGTGGTCAGTTGTTTATTTGAGCGAGGCGGCGGGCGTGGTGCCGGTCATTTTCTTGAAGGATGCCCTTGATCGACGAAGGGGGTGGCGATAAGTCGGCGCAGAATACTACTAGGTCATATTGACTTTATTAGTGTCCTTAAGACCTTTTCAGATATGGGTCTTTATGACTCTGTGAGCTTTTAAGTTTTTGAATTTCATATATTTATTTATTGGCACGGTTTGTGGAGTGTAACGATGAACGTCACGCTAAATCGCCAAAGGATCGTGTCATGTATCGTTCAATCGTTCTCAGCTTCACCTTATGTGCGTTGCTGTCTCCGCTGTGTCAGGCCGACCAAGTAATACGCGAAGTCCCCGACACCACTGCCGGCAAAGGCTACGGCGCGTTGACCGGGATGATGGTCGGCGCAGCGGGCGGGCCAATTGGCGCGCTGATCGGTGCGGGTGCCGGGTTCTTCGCCGGTAGTTCGGTGCAGGAGGCCAGCGGCAAGACTGACACCGCTTATGAAGTGCGAGACGCGCACGGCGACATCAGCACTGTGCGTTCGCCCAATGCGCGTTTTGAAGTCGGTCAGCAGGTCAGCCGCAAGGGCGCGCGTCTGGTGGCCTCGGAGGAATAAACCGCCACAACCATTTCATGTGATCACCCCGACTCCTTACTTTGGGCCCGCTTGCGGGTCCTTTTTTTGCGCACGTTTTCAAATGAACAGTTGACCAATAATAGATGACCGGTTAGTTTGTTAAAACTTTCTCACTGATGGATGCTCCCCACATGGCTCGCCCGGTCAACCTCGAAGTCAGATCCCGTTTACTGTCGATCGGTCGTCAGGTCGTCCATGACCGTGGCTTCAACGGCTGTGGCGTGCAGGACATTACCGCTGCGGCGGAGATTCCCAAGGGCTCGTTCTACAACTACTTCGCCAGCAAGGAAGATTTCGCCGCCGAGATCCTCGAGGAGTACTGGACCTCGATCGAAAGCCGTCACGGGCCGATTTTCTACGACGCGCGGGTCAAGCCACTGGAGCGTATCAGCCAGTTCTTTCAGGCCCTGGTGCAAGAGCACGGCGAGCATGAATACAGCCTGGGCTGCCTGATTGGCAATCTGTCGCTGGAAATGTCCAACGGCAGCGAGCAGACCCGCAAACGTCTGGCCGACGTGCTGGCGCGCTGGGAAGGCTTGCTCGCCAGCTGCCTGCGCGAAGCGCAACAACGCCGAGAGCTGGCTGAGGAACGCGACGCCGAAGAACTGGCTTGCGTGATCGTCGAAGGCTGGGAAGGCGCGGTGATGCGCGGCAAGGTCTTGCAGGACGGCGCACCGTTGCAGCGTTTCGTTTCCATCGTTTTGCCACGGTTATTGGAGTGAGTTTTTTTTGTTCCTTTAATAAGCCGACTGGTCATTTATATTGTTAACCAACCTCCGTTTCCCCACGCAAAACCTCACAGGTAAATCGCCATGAGCAACCTCTACGCAGACCCCGCTGAACCCGCACTGCCGGCCACTGGTTTTCAACTCGACCTGGCAAAAGCCGCGTTGGTGGTCATCGATCCACAGAACGATTTCCTCAGCCCTACCGGCGCCAGTTGGGCGGTGTTCGGCGAGAGCATCGTCGAGAACAACACGGTCGAGAATCTGGAAAAACTGTTCAAAGCCGCCAAGGATCTGGAGCTCCCAGTCGCCGTGTCGCCGCACTATTACTACCCGCACGACCACGACTGGCATTTCGGCGGGCCGCTGGAAAAAGTCATGCACAGCATCTGCATGTTCGATCGCAAAGGACCGAACACCCTGGAAGATTTCGAAGGCTCCGGCGCCGATTTCCTGGAGATCTACAAGCCTTACATTCTCGACGGCAAAACCATCATCGCCTCGCCGCACAAGGTCTACGGTCCGGAAACCAACGACCTGGCCCTGCAACTGCGCAAGAAGGGCGTGTCGCAGATCATCCTGGCCGGCATGGCCGCCAACCTGTGCGTCGAATCGCACTTGCGCGAATTGCTCGAGCAGGGCTTTGAAATCGTTGTGGTGCGTGACGCCACCGCCGGCCCGCGTCTGCCGGATGGCGACGGCTACCTCGCAGCGATCATCAACTACCGCTTCCTTGCCCACGGTTTGTGGACCACGGAAGAAACCGTCGCTCGGCTGCAACAGGCGCGCGCTGCGCTGAAGGCTTGATCCGATAAGAGCGGCCGGGCATCGCGCCTGGCCGCTCGACGAGCGCTTTCCTGAGAGGCTCACCATGAAAATCCCGGCACGTTATGAGCACTTTGTCTTTGGTGTCGTGCAGTCCGGCTTGACCTGCTCGGTCGCGGCCGCCATCGCTACCCATCCCCATACTTTCGACAGCGCATTTGCGAGCCGCTGGCTCAGCGCGTGGGCGCTGTCCTGGACGCTGATGTTGCCGGTGGTGATTCTCGCGGCGCCAGTGATTCGGCGGCTGGTTAAGCGTCTGCTGACAGAGTCCTAATGACTACAATAAAAGTCCTTATGACTATTTATAGATTGTGTCTATATGACTCTTAAAGTTATTAACTTACTGATAAATAAGAATAAAAAATAAGGCATGGAAGTTGAATTGTTCATTGCAGATAACAGGCATTCACCGCGGTGAATCAGCCCCAACGCTTTTTAGACATTTCCACAACCTTAAAGAGGCAAATCCATGCAAGCCATCAACGCCAAAGTTTTGAGTGCCCTGGACAACGTCATGGTGATTTCCACCACTGACCTCCAAGGCAACATCACCTACGTCAACGACCTGTTTTGCAAACTCACCGGTTACAGCCGTGAAGAATTGCTCGGCCAGCCCCATAGCCTGGTGCGGCACGCCTCGGTGCCGAAAGCGGTTTACAAAAACCTGTGGGACACCATCAAAAAGGGCGAGATCTGGAGCGGCGTGATTCCCAACGTCGGCAAGGGCGGTGGCCTGTACGTGGTCGATACCACCGTGCAGCCGCTGTTCGATGAGCAGGGCAACATAGTCGAGTACATCAGCATCCGCCGGGTGATCAATGACCTGATGAGCGACTTCGAAGCCTTGGAATTCTGCAAAGAGCAATTCGACGAACACTACGACAGGTAAGCCGCCATGGCAGAGTTAATCGAACGCATCGTGATCGGTTATGGCTCTGAGTCCGGCAATGCAAAAGGGCTGACGCAGCGTCTGTTGCGTCTGCCACTGTTGCAGTCGTATGAAGTGGCCGTGCAGGACCTGAACAACCTCGACCTCACCACGCTGACCGCCCGTGATCGCCTGCTGATCCTTAGCAGTTCCTTCGGCGACGGCGAGCCACCGGCCAACGCCGAACGCTTTCTCGACCATCTCAACCAGCAAGTGGACCTAAGCCACGTGCGCTACGCCATCTTCGGTCTCGGCGATACGGCTTACCCGACCTTTTGTGGTTTCACCAAAGCGCTGGACGCCGCGTTACTGGCGCGCCGGGCGCAACCGGTGATCAATCGGGTGGACGCCGACACGGATTTCGAGGGCTTCTTCGACACCTGGAGCGCGACCCTCGGCGCGGTGCTCAACGGCGACCATCGCGCCGGCCAGACGTTGCAT
The DNA here is from genome assembly GCF_031583775.1 of Pseudomonas rhizozeae. NCBI lineage: Bacteria > Pseudomonadati > Pseudomonadota > Gammaproteobacteria > Pseudomonadales > Pseudomonadaceae > Pseudomonas > Pseudomonas rhizozeae. The sequence goes on along the minus strand of NZ_JAVLSB010000004.1, from coordinate 19,503 downwards.
CTGCAAGTCACTGCCTACGGCGAAAACGCCGCGTGGCCGGCGCGGGTGATTTCTCGCACGCGGCTTAATGGTGGCGCGCCGTTCGCCCACCAGATCAGGCTCGACATCGAGGGCAGCGGCATCAAATACCGCGCCGGCGATAACCTGTATGTGCTGGCGGACAACGATCCACAGCTGCTGGCGCAGATCGGCGAGTGGTTCAACCGCGACGACGCTCAGGCGCTGTTGGCCACCAAGGAACTGCGGCAGCTCGGCAAATCGCTGCTGCGCGATTTGGCCAAGACCAGCCAGCATGAAACCCTTAAGGGCTTGCTGAAAATCAGCAGCCGCAAAGAGCTTGAAGCCTACCTCTACGGCAAGGATGTGCTGGATGTGCTCAAGGATTTCTGCGCACCAAGTCAATTGAGTCTGGAGGAGCTGGCCGAATGGCTGCCGACATGCCTGCCGCGCGCCTATTCGATTGCTTCCCACGACAACCCGAACTACGTCGACCTGTGCATTCGTGAAGTGGCCTACACCCTCGACGAGCGTCCACGCCTGGGCACCGCCACCGGTTATCTGGCCGGCAGCCAGCCGCAAGTGCGCGTGTTTGCGCGGAGCAATCCGCGTTTCCACCTGCCGCGCCAGGTCGATCATCCGCTGCTGTTGATCGGCACCGGCACCGGTATCGCACCGCTGATCGCCTTGCTCGAGCAAGTGCAGCAACAGGGCCGCACCGCGCCGACCTGCCTGGTGTTCGGCGACCGCCGTCGCGCCTCGGACTTTCTCTATCAAGCGCGGCTGGAGGCCTGGCAGCAGCAAGGCGTGCTCGACCAGGTGCTGACCGCGTTCTCCCGCGACAGCGACCGTCGTTACTACGTGCAGGACGCCATGCTCGAACACGGCGCTTACCTCTGGCAGATGCTTAGCCAAGGCGCGCACCTGTACCTGTGCGGTAACAAAAACAACCTGGAACGAGCGATCGAACAGGCGCTGGTGAGCATCGCCATGACCTTCGGCCAGCTTAGTGAAACAGCGGCCATGGAATATGTCGCCGACCTGAGCGTCTCAGATCGCTTGCATAAAGAACTGTATTGACCGTGTTGCGTTTGGACGGGGCGTGAGCCGCATCTCACGCGCCCGTTTTTTTCTTCATTGCCGCGCATTGCTGGTGTCGATAGTCACCATCACGCCAATGAAGTTCTCAAAAAAACCTCGCGGCCTAACACTAGCGTCATTCCCGCTTAGAACCCTTTGGAGTACACAGACATGAAACGCCAAATCATCCTCAGCATCGCTTTCTCGCTCTTCGCCGTTAATGCGTTTGCCGCCACTTCCCGCACCATGATCGCTGAAGGCGGTTCGGATCGCCTGATCGAAAGCCGCGTTGCCGCTGACGGTTCCGACCACCTGAAAGCCAACAGCATCGCCGCCGATGGCTCGGATCGCCTGAAAGGCAACCAAGTCGCCGCCGATGGTTCGGATCGTCTGAAAGGCAACCAAGTCGCCGAAGGTGGTTCTGATCGTCTGCAACAGAACCGCGTTTCGCTGAACCCGGCCAATGCCGCCATCAACGGTGTGCTGGTCGCTGACAACCGCGCTGAATTCGGTTCGAAATACCAGCGTTACTGATCCACGCAGTTACCGCTCCACCCCAAAAGCCCGGCGCATCCGGGCTTTTTGCTGTGTGAAGATCGTTCGGCCTGGGAACGATCGGTCATCCGTCGACCTCAGATGCACACAGCCCCTCGCCTCAGGTAACCCCGTTTATGACCACGCCGGACCCGCAATACGTGCAATGGCTGGAGCAGCAATCGATGCTCGCCGCCGCCCGCGAACGCGCCAGGCTCTACTCGGGCCAGGGCCGCCTCTGGCAGAAACCCTTCGCCCACACCCGTCCGCGCGATGCTTCAGCGCTGGCGTCGGTGTGGTTTACCGCGTACCCGGCGTCGATCGTCACCACCGAAGGTGGCACGGTGTTGCAGGCCCTGGGTGATGAAACTCTGTGGCATGCCATGTCGGAAATCGGCATCCAGGGCATTCACAACGGGCCGCTGAAAACTTCCGGCGGACTGCAGGGACGCACCCACACGCCGACTATCGACGGCAATTTCGACCGCATCAGTTTCGGCATCGACCCGGAATTGGGCACCGAGGCCGAACTGCAAAGCCTCAGCCGCATCGCCGCCGCGCACAATGCGGTGATCGTCGACGACGTGATCCCGTCGCACACCGGCAAAGGCGCGGACTGGCGCCTGGCGGAAATGGCCTACGGCGATTACCCCGGCCTTTACCACATGGTGGAAATCCGCGAAGAAGACTGGCCGCTGCTGCCGGAGATCCCGCCGGGCCGCGACGCGCACAACCTCAGCCCGATGCAGGTTGATGCCCTGCGCGACAAGCACTACATCGTCGGCCAGTTGCAACGGGTGATTTTCTTCGAGCCCGGCATCAAGGAAACCGACTGGAGCGCCACCCCGGTGGTGGTCGGCGTCGACGGCAAGGCGCGCCGCTGGGTGTATTTGCATTACTTCAAGGAAGGCCAGCCGTCGCTGAACTGGCTGGACCCGAGTTTCGCCGCGCAACAGATGATCATCGGCGACGCGCTGCATGCCATCGATGTGATGGGCGCGAAGATCCTGCGCCTCGACGCCAACGGCTTCCTCGGCGTGGAGCGCAAGCTCGACGGCACCGCGTGGTCGGAAAGCCATCCGCTGTCGATCACCGGCAACCAGTTGCTCGCCGGGGCGATCCGCAAGGCTGGCGGTTTTAGTTTCCAGGAACTGAACCTGACCATCGACGACATCGCCTCCATGTCCCACGGCGGCGCCGACCTGTCCTACGACTTCATCACGCGCCCGGCCTACCAGCATGCGTTGCTGATGGGCGATGCCGAGTTCCTGCGGCTGATGCTGCGCCAGGTCCACGCCTATGGCATTGACCCGGCGTCGTTGATCCACGCGTTGCAGAATCACGATGAGCTGACTCTGGAACTGGTGCACTTCTGGACGCTGCACGCCCACGACACCTTTCTGTATCAGGGCCAGACCTTCCCCGGCAACATCCTGCGCGAGCACATCCGCGAGCAAATGTATGAACGCCTGTCTGGCGAGCACGCGCCGTACAACCTCAAGTTCGTGACCAACGGCGTGTCGTGCACCACCGCGAGCATCATTACCGCCGCGCTGGGTATCCGCGACCTGGACGCGATCACCGACGCTGACATCAAGCAAATCCGCCAGGTGCATTTGCTGCTGGCGATGTACAACGCCATGCAGCCGGGGGTGTTTGCCTTGTCGGGCTGGGATTTGGTCGGTGCCTTGCCGCTGCCAGCGGAGCAAGTGGCACACCTGATGCTCGACGGCGACACCCGCTGGATCCATCGCGGCGCTTACGATCTGGTCGACCTCAACCCTGACGCCGAACTGTCTGCCGGGCTGATGCCGCGTTCGAAATCTCTGTACGGCAGCCTGCCAACGCAGTTAGCCGACCCGGAATCCTTCGCTTCGCAACTGAAGAAACTCCTCGCCGTGCGCCGCGCCTACGACATCGCCGCGAGCAAGCAGATTCTGATTCCCGACGTTGAGCATCCGGGCTTGTTGATCATGGTTCACGAGTTGCCGGCCGGTAAAGGCACGCAAATCACCGCGCTGAACTTCAGCGCCGAACCGATCACCGAAACCTTGCACCTGCCCGACATCGCACCGGGGCCGGTGGTGGACATCATCAACGAACGGGTGGAGGGCGACCTGACGGCTGAAGGCGAATTCACTATCAACCTCGATGCTTACGAGGGTCTGGCATTACGGGTGGTGAGTAATCCGATCTAGATTGGCCGTGTACAAACGCGGCTGGTCGGCCCGACTAGGAATGAATTGCCGGGCTTAATAGGAAGCATTACTATTCACGCCCCGTTTCCACAGCGCACTGCCATGACGCCCAAGCTGCCCCGCAGACATGGTTTTTTCGAGCATTACGAAGAGTTGGTCGGCACCTGGACCCGACGCCTGCGCAACCGTTCGCAGGCCGAGGATCTGGCCCACGACACCTTCGTGCGGGTGCTCGAATCCGATTCGGCGGCGGTGCAGCAGCCGCGGGCGTATTTACACCAGACAGCGCGCAACATCGCGGTCGACGGCTATCGGCGCGAGGATCGGCGGGGCGCCATGGAGATGGAGGCGATCAATCCAGGTGAGTCATCGTCCGGCGACCCGGAGCATTACATGCACGCGATCCAGTTGGCTGACTCCATCGAACGGGCGCTCAAGGAACTGCCGGTCAACTGCCGCAAGGTGTTTGTCTGGCAGAAGATCGAAGGCCTGACCCAGGCGGAAATCGCCGAACGCCTGGGACTGTCCAAGAACATGGTGGAAAAGTATATGATCCGCACCTTGCGGCATCTGCGCGACCGCCTCGACGGATTGCACCCGTGAGCGGTCTCTCTACTTCATTCCCCAGCCCAACAGGACTTTCCATGATGGATCACGGGCAAGCATCGGTTCGCGATGAAGCGGCGCGCTGGTTCGTGCGCCTGCAGGAACCGGCGGTGGACGTCGAAGAACAGCGCCGCTTTGAAGCCTGGTTGTGCGCGGACCCGCAACACCGTGAAGAATTCGAAGTGCTGCAGGGGCTGTGGAGCGCCACCGATCTGTTGCCCGAGGCGCGCCTGTATGCGCTGTGCGAAACCCCGCCGACCCGCGCCAAACGCCGCTCGCTATTACGTTACGCGGTGGCCGCCAGTGTGCTGGCCGTGGCGCTTGGTGTGGGCTTATTCAGCGGTTTGAATCACACATCGAATTACAGCGCTCAGTTCGCCACCGCCCTCGGCGAGCGTCGGCACGTGGCGTTGCCCGACGGCTCGGTGATCGACCTCAACAGCCGCACCCGCCTGCAAGTGAACTACGAAAAAGGCCAGCGCAGCATCGAGCTTAGCGAAGGCGAGGCGATGTTCAGCGTCGAACACGACAGCGCGCGACCCTTTGTGGTCACCACCGATGTCGGCAAGGTCACGGTCACTGGCACGCGCTTCGACGTGCGCCGCGACGCCACGCAAACCCGCGTCGCGGTGGAGCAGGGCACGGTCAAGGTCCAGGGGCGTGAAGCGCCGGGTGATCAATTCGTCAGCCTGACCGCTGGCCAGGGCACTCGGGTCGATGCCCAGGGCAACGTCGCGGCGGCGTACCCGATCAATGCCGACGAATTGACCGCCTGGCGTAGCGGCAAACTGGTGTTCAACAACGCCAGCCTCACGGACGTTGCCGAAGAAGTGTCACGTTATCGCGCTAAACCGCTGCGGGTCGACACCGCTGCTGTGGGTCATCTGCGTTTGACCAGCGTGTTCAAGTCCGACGACACCGACGCTCTACTGCGGGCCTTGCCGAGCATTCTGCCGGTGGCTGTGCGCACCCTCGATGACGGCAGTCAGGAAATAATTTCACGGTAGATTCAGGTTTTTTTCGAGTTCTTCGTCTTCTTGTGCAACTGCAACTGGTTTGCATTAACAGCCGCACATACTTGCGATCAACAGGACACCGTTCGACGTGAAGAACTCCTCTGCCAAAAACAACAAAACCACCACCGGACGCTGGCTGCCGCTGGCCCTCGCTATTGCGGTCAGCGCAGCGCTACCCCAGGCGTTTGCTGCCGAAGCTATTCACATCCAGGCCCAGCCCTTGGGCGCGGCGCTCAGCCAACTCGGCCAGCAAACCTCGTTGCAGGTGTTTTTCAGCCCGGAGCTGGTGGCCGGCATGCAGGCGCCTGCCGTCGATGGCAACCTGTCCCCTGAAGACGCTTTGCGTCAATTGCTGCAGGGCAGCGGCTTGCAGTACCAGATCGATCAAGGCTCGGTGACTTTGCTGCCGGCACCAAGCGCGGCGGCGGACGGCCCGCTGGAGTTGGGCGTAACCGACATCAAGGTGGTCGGCAACTGGCTCGGCGATGCCGACGAAGAAAAAGTCCAGAACCATCCTGGCGCACGGACCGTGATCCGCCGCGAGGCCATGGTCGAGCAGGGCGCCATGAACGTCGGCGATGTGCTGCGTCGCGTCCCCGGCGTGCAAGTACAGGAAGCCAACGGCACTGGCGGCAGCGATATCTCGCTGAACGTCGGCGTGCGGGGCCTGACCTCGCGTCTGTCGCCACGCTCAACGGTGTTGATCGACGGCATCCCGGCGGCGTTTGCCCCATATGGCCAGCCACAGCTGTCGATGGCGCCGATTTCTTCCGGCAACCTCGACAGCATTGACGTGGTGCGCGGCGCCGGTTCGGTGCGGTACGGACCGCAGAACGTCGGCGGGGTGATTAACTTCGTGACCCGTGCGATCCCGGAAAAAGCCACCGGCGAAATCGGCAGCACTCTGGAAACCTCGCAACACGGTGGCTGGAAACACATCGACACCGCGTTCCTCGGCGGCACGGCGGACAACGGCATCGGCATGGCGCTGCTGTATTCCGGGGTCAACGGCAACGGTTACCGCGAGCGCAACAACGGCAACGACATCGACGACGTGATCCTCAAGACCCACTGGGCGCCGACTGATGTCGACGATTTCAGCCTGAACTTCCATTACTACGACGCCAGCGCCGACATGCCCGGCGGTCTGACCCAGGCGCAGTACGACGCCGATCCGTTTCAGTCCGACCGCAACAACGACAACTTCACCGGCCGCCGCAAGGACGTGTCGTTCAAGTGGGCGCGGCAGATCGACGACCGCACCCAGGCCGAAGTCCTGACCTACTACACCGACAGTTTTCGCGGCAGCAACATTGCTGCCCGCGACCAGAAAACCCTTGGTTCTTTCCCGCGCAGCTACTACACCATCGGCATCGAGCCGCGGGTATCGCGGGTGTTCGATGTCGGCCCGTCGACCCAGGAAGTCAGCGTCGGCTACCGCTACCTGCGCGAAGCCATGCACGAACAGGCCAGCCGCCTGGCGCTGGTCAATAACGTCCCGACCGTGACCCCGACCTCCGACGGCCACGTATACCAGGACCGCACCGGCGGCACCGAAGCTAACTCGGTGTACATCGACAACAAAATCGACATTGGCAAGTGGACCATCACCCCGGGCATTCGCTTCGAGCACATCAGCACCGACTGGCATGAACGGGCGGTCCTCGACACCGCCGGCCGCCGCGTCACTGCCAAGGACCGCAGCATCGAAAGCAACGAGCCGCTGCCGGCGCTGAGCGTGATGTATCACCTGTCGGATGCGTGGAAAGTCTTCGCCAACTTCGAGACCTCGTTCGGCAGCCTGCAATACTTCCAGCTAGGCCAGGGCGGCGCGGGCAACGATACGGCCAATGGTCTTGAGCCGGAAAAAGCCAAGACCTACGAGATCGGCACGCGTTACAACGATGGCGCCTGGGGCGGTGAGTTGACCGCGTTCTACATCGACTTCGACGATGAACTGCAATACATCAGCAACGATGTAGGCTGGACCAACCTCGGCGCCACCAAGCACCAGGGTATCGAAGCGTCGGTGCACTACGACCTGGCGGCGCTCGACCCGCGCCTCGACGGCTTGACCGCCAACGCCGGTTACACCTACACCCGCGCCACCTACGAAGGGGAAATCCCCGGCTTCAAGGGCCGCGACCTGCCGTTCTACTCACGCCAGGTGGCCACCGTCGGCTTGCGCTATGACATCAACCGCTGGACCTACAACATCGACGGTTTCGCCCAATCCAAGCAGCGCTCGCCAGGCACCGGAGTGAACGCCGATGGCAGCTTCAACGGCAACTACATCACCGAGGGCAGCGCCGATGGTCAGTACGGCAACATTCCGGGCTACGTCACCTGGAACGTGCGTGGCGGCTACGACTTCGGCTCGCAGTTCTCCAACCTGAAAGTCGGCGCCGGGGTGAAAAACATCTTCGACAAGCAGTACTTCACTCGCTCCAGCGACAACAACGCCGGCATGTATGTCGGCACGCCGCGCACCTTCTTCGTGCAGGCCAGCGTCGGGTTCTGATGAAAAAAGGGGCAGGTCCGAGTCTGCGGACCTGCCCCTCTGTGGCAGCGAGCCTGCTCGCGAAGGCAGTGTGTCATGTGGCATTGATGTTGGCTGACACTCTCTCTTCGCGAGCAGGCTCGCTCACACAAGGCATTTCAGACCTTCAGCACTTTCCCGGTAATCGCCACCGCCAACAGTAAAAGCGCAATCAGCACGAAGGCGAAGCTCAAACTGCTGCCATGGGCGATAAAGCCGATCACCGCCGGCCCGGCGAGAATGCCGGCGTAGCCCAGGGTGGTGATGGCTGGCACGGCGATGCTTTCCGGCATCACCCTTTGTTTGCCGACTGCGGTGTACAACACCGGCACAATATTCGAGCAACCCGCACCCAGCAGCGCATAACCCAGCAGCGCCGCTTCCCAGGCTGGCACCAGCACGGTCAGGAGCAGTCCGGCCGCTGCCAGGGTCCCGCCGAACACAATCACCCGCGTAGCACCGAGTCGCCGGACGATGCCATCGCCGGTCAACCGGCCCACGGTCATGGTCAGGGCGAACGCCGCGTAGCCAAGACCGGCGTAGGCGGTTTCCAGGCCACGTTCGGACACCAGGAATACCGCGCTCCAATCCAGCGCCGCGCCCTCGGCGAGGAACACCACGAAACACAGGCTACCGATCAGCAGCACCACGCCATGGGGCACCGCGAACGCTGGTCCGGAGCGTTCACTGCCATACGCCAACAGGTGCGGCGCGGCTTTGGCCAGGGCGGCGAGCAATATCACGATCACCACCAGCATCGCGCCCAGTGGCGACAGACCCAGGCCCAGCAGCGCGCTGACCCCGGCCGCGCCGACGATCCCGCCGAGGCTGAACAACCCGTGGAAACCCGACATCATGGTTTTGCCGCTGGCGCGCTCGACGATCACCGCTTGCAGGTTGACGGTCGAATCCACCGTGCCCAGGCCGGCGCCGAACAGGAACAGCGTTGCCATCAACAGCGGCACCGACGACACCGTCGCCAGCAACGGCAGGGCCAGGCAGATCAGCACGGTGCCGCCGCTCAGTACTCGCCGGCAGCCAAAACGCGACGCCAGTACGCCGGCCATTGGCATCGCCAGAATCGAACCGACCCCCAGGCACAACAGCAGCAGGCCGAGGGTCGCTTCATCGAGGCCGGCGCGGTCCTTGGCGTAGGGCACCAAGGGCGCCCAGGCCGCGATGCCGAAACCGGCAATGAAAAACGCGATACGGGTGGACATCTGTTCCAGGCGGCCGGGCACAAAGGTCGCGGAGGTGTTCAGGGCAGTCATGAAAAATCCTTGGTAAAAATTGTCGCGTCCTCCACTGACCGTTCCCGACTATCGAGGTTCGGCACTGGCGCACAGCATGCAGGCCGACATCGTTGCACACGAGTGGCCGATGCGCACCTTCGGGCAGTATTTCATCAGCGCTCGATGACGTTTAAGGTAGCGGTTTTCCGCCGATTTCTGGAGCGCTGGCATGACGCCGTTTTACGATGCCCGAGGCAACATCTATGGGGTGATGACGCCAGACGCCTTGCGTGCGCAGGGGCTGGAATTGCCTGCGACCGCCGCAGCGGCAGTGCAGGCGCGGGACGGTTGGGCGCTCGCGGCGATCGAAGCCTGTTGTGCCTGGGCGCCGGGTGCGCGGCTGCCGGGCAGCAAGGCTCATCGTTGCGATGGCTTGCTGGTGGGGCCGTTCCAGTCCGCGCCGCCGTATGACCTGTTGATCGTCAATACCGATGGCACCCTGGCCGAGCGCAGTGGCAATGGCCTGACGATTTTTTCCCGGTACCTGAGTGATCAGCAATTGATGCCGGACGCAGGGTGTGAGCTGCGGGTGCATCACGACAAAACCGATACCCCTTCGCCGGGGCACACCACGGTGGCACCGGCGGTGGTCGAGGGCGTGCAGGGTTTTTGGCTGGATCTCGGGCAGCCGGGTTTCGGGCCGGCGGCGGTCAGTGCCCTAGGGGTCGAAAAGCGCGTGTTGAACCAGTGTGAGGTGAGTCACGTGCAGCCCTTGGCGCGGCTTAATCCAGCGTGGCAACGCAGTCAGTTCGTGCGGGTGGGCAATCCGCATTGCGTGACCCTGGTTGACGGTGTGGACGCATTGCCGAGCAATCCGCAAATGGCCGAGTCGCCCCTGGCTGAAGGCTTGACCGCAATTGCTTTCGCCATGCCCACCGGCACCGGCCAACCGTGCCCAGCGGGGATCAACTTGCAATGGGCCTGTCGCGCGGCGGACGGCAGCATCACCGCCCGGGTGTTCGAGCGCGGCGAGGGGCCGACTGCATCGTCAGGCACCAGCGCCAGCGCCGTGGCCTGCGCGGCGTGGCGGGTCGGTTGGGCAACAAGCGGCACGGTGCAAGTGGTCATGCCCGGCGGCACCGCCCCGGTTTTGCTGGAAGAGCAGGGCGGGGAACTCAGTCGCGTCAGTTTGTTTGGCAGGGCTCAGTTGATGTCGTGAAAAACGCCAGGCCGCTATCGCTGGCAAGCCAGCTCCCACAGGGAATGTCGCTGGACTCACATTCCGTGAACGCCACCAAATCCTGTGGGAGCGAGCCTGCTCGCGAAGTGGCCGGCCCATTCAATATTGAGCTGGCTGACACGACGCTTTTGCGAGCAGGCTCACTCCCACACTGGATCTTCGGTGGGCAGGATTATGTGAACACCACGCAACCCTGTGGGAGCTGGCTTGCCAGCGATGGCGGCCTCCCAGTTACCGAAGATTCAAAGCTGATTCGGCCACTCCACCACGGGCATCTGCCGCTTCATCAACACTTCGCCACCGCGCACGGAGTACAGCGGCAAGCCTTGGCTGCGGATGACTTCGTAATCGCTGTCGGCCGAGAGGATCAGCAGGTTGGCCGGGCGACCCGGCTCCAGGCCGTAGCGCTCGCCCAAGGCCATGGCTTTGGCGCTGTTGTCGGTGACCAGGTCGAGGGCGCTCTGCAGGTTGCGGTAACCGAGCATGTGGCAGATGTGCAGCCCGGCCTCGAGCACCCGCAGGATGTTGCCGTTGCCCAGGGGATACCACGGATCGACGATCGAATCCTGGCCGAAGCACACGTTCATCCCGGCTTCCAGCAACTCATTCACCCGAGTCACGCCCCGACGTTTCGGGAAGTTATCGAAACGTCCCTGCAAGTGAATGCTCTCGGTCGGGCACGAGACGAAACTGATGCCCGAATGCCCGAGCAAGCGGAACAGTTTGGCGCAGTAGGCGTTGTCGTAGGAACCCATGGCCGTGGTGTGACTGGCCGTCACGCGTGAACCCATGTCACGGCTGCGCGCCTCTTCGGCCAGCACTTCAAGAAAGCGCGAATGCGGGTCATCGGTTTCGTCGCAGTGCACGTCCACCAGGCAACCGGTGCGCTCGGCCAGGTCCATCAGGAACTTCACCGAACTCACGCCCTGGTCGCGGGTGTACTCGAAATGCGGAATGCCGCCGACCACATCGGCGCCCATGCGAATCGCTTCTTCAATCAATTCGCGGCCATTGCGGTAGGACTCGATGCCTTCCTGGGGGAAAGCGACGATCTGCAAGTCGATCAAGTGGCGACTTTCCTCCCGCACTTCGAGCATGGCTTTCAGCGCAGTGAGGTCAGGGTCGGTGACGTCGACGTGAGTGCGCACGTGCTGAATGCCATGAGCGGCGAGGGTCTGGATAGTTTTCTTGGCGCGGGTCTTGGTGTCTTCCTGAGTGATGGTCGCCTTACGCTCGCCCCAGCACTCGATGCCTTCGAACAGCGTGCCGCTCATGTTCCAGCGCGGCTCGCCGGCTGTGAGGGTGGCGTCGAGGTGAATGTGCGGCTCGACGAAGGGCGGCACCACCAGGTTGCCGCCGGCGTCCAGGTCATTCGGGCCCAGGGTCGGCGCCTCGGTCTGGCGGGCGATGCTGCCGATCAGACCATTTTCCAGGTGCAATTCATGCAGGCCATCACGGTTGCGCAGGCGGGCGTTGATGATGTGCATCAGGCGAATCCTTTTATAAATCTTGGAGTGGCGCGGCGGCGGTGCGGGCCCCCGACAGGCCAGTCAGGAGCACATACGTTAGCGCGGCAGCGGCGATGCCGACCAGTGGCGCGACCCACGGCGAGCTGAACGCGGCGACGGTGCCCACCGCGTAAGCGCCCAGGCCTGGCCAGTTGAAGGCCGGCAGGCGGGCGTCGGCCAGTCGAGGATATTGACCGCGATAGCGGAAAAAAAAGTCCGCCATGATCACGCCACCGATCGGCGGGATCACCGTGCCCAGCAAAATGAGGTAAGGCACTAGCATGTCGTACATGCCCAGCAGCGCCAGGGCGGTGCCGATCACCGCGCCGGCCAGGGTCACGGTTTTGCGGCGCCCGGTGCGCAACAGGTTGCAGCCAGCGACGGCGAAGTTGTAGATGGTGTTGTCCTGGGTGCTCCAGATATTGAGCAGCAACATCGCCATCGCCGCCATGGCGAAGCCTTGCAACAGCAGCACTTCCACCACGTCCGGCTGCTGGTAGACGATCGCCCCGTAGGCACCGATCAGCACCATCAGGCCGTTGCCGATAAAAAAGCCGATCAGGCTCGCCAACACCGCGACCTTGGCCGAACGCGAGAAGCGCGTCCAATTGGTCGCTTGCGTTGCGCCACTGACGAAGGTGCCAAACACCAGGGTAATGGCGGTCGACCAGTCGAGGCTGCCCGTCGGCACCACCGCCAACAGGCCATCGAGGCCGCCGGCCTTAGTGGTGGTGACCCACATCGACAGGATCAGCAGCAACATCATCGCCGGCACCGCGATGTACGAGAGGATTTCCAGCCCGCGATAACCGACATACGCCGTGGCGCAGAACACCAGGCCAAACAGCACCATCAACCCCAGCACCGTGCCTTCGCTGAAATTGAAATACTTGCCCAGCACCACCGCCGCCGTGGCGGTGCCCCAGGCGTACCAGCCGATCTGGGTGAAGCCGAGGATCAAGTCGCTGAGCTTGCTGCCCACTTCGCCGAAGCAGAACCGCCCCATTAAGACCGAGTTCAAACCGCTCTTGAAGGCGATGAAGCCAAGCGCCGCCGCATAGATCCCCAGCAGCAGGTTGCCGACGATGATCACCGCCATCATCTCGGCAAAACTGAACGCCACCCCCAGCTTGCCGCCGGCAAACATAGTCGCGGTGAAAAAGGTAAAACCGAGCAGCACCATGGCCGTCGAGGCCAGGCCCTTGCGCGCGTGCATCGGCACTTCGCTTAACGGGTAATCGTTGCCAGGATCATTCTGCGTCATGGGGGCTCCTTGCTGAGAGGGTGGCTGAGAAAAGGGAAGACGCGAGAATTGTTGCAGCGGTCGTGCCAAGGGACGGGGCGCGGGATTATGGACGGACGCCCCGAGAGAAGTGAGCGAAAGCAGTGCAATGGCGGGTGCACAGTGCCCTTATGTGGGAGCCAAAGGTATAGGCATAAAAAAACCACCGATGAAGGTGGTTTCTCGATTCAACTGACCAGACGCAATCCCTGTGGGAGCGAGCCCGCTCGCGAAAGCGCTGTGTCAGAGACAATGATCTGGCTGACACGGCCGCTTCGCGAGCAGGCTCGCTCCCACTTTAATTTCAACAGTCTTAGAGACTGTCACTCCCCGCGGTATATGCAGCCACTGGTGCAGGTCTCGTGAATGCGGATCGCGCTCAGTTCCGGCAGCAACGGCTTCATCTCGGTCCAGATCCACTTGGCCAGCACTTCACTGGTGGGGTTTTCCAGGCCGGGGATGTCGTTGAGGTAGTTGTGGTCGAGGCGCTCGTAGAGCGGCTTGAAGATGGCTTTGATTTCCGAGAAATCGCGGATCCAGCCAGTGTGCGGGTCGAGGTCGCCGCTGAGGTGGATCGCCACTTTGAACGAGTGACCGTGCAAGCGCCCGCATTTGTGGCCGTCGGGCACGTGAGGCAAGCGGTGGGCGGATTCGAAGGTAAATTCTTTGAAGATTTCCACAGTGTTTTTTCAGCTCTGTCAGGTGGCGATCGCCGCGGCGATGTGGGCAGGCGGCGAGTTTACCAGAGCGCCGGGCAAAACACTGACTAAAGGGTCAGCAAGTGCTGGCCCAGGCGACCGTTGGCGGCCAGTTCGAGGAACTCGTCCCCCAGCCGCTGGCTCGCTTCCATCGCCGTCCGCCAGTATTTCTGGCGGCTTGGCGCATCGCCCATGAAGCGTTTGAAGTCGTTGCGGTCCGGTAATTTGCCGTAGGGCAAACGGCTCAGGTAGTCCTTGGAGGGTGCCACCAGCAACACGTTGCGCAAGCGCTGGGCACAGGCGCGGCGCCACGGCAAACCCTTGTCGAACCAGCCAGGAATCACCCGGTCGGTGAAGTGCGGGTAGAGCACGATGTCATCGCCGCTGTAGGGCAGGTCGAGGTGGTAATCGAGCAGCCCGCCATCGCGGAAGGTCCCGGCGCCGGCACCGGGCAAGTCGCGCACGCCTTCCATCACCATCGGGATCGAGCCCGAGGCCAGCAGCGCCTGGCGCAGGTTGGCGGCGTCCAGCGCGATGAAACGCGACGGGAAATCCGTCAGTGCGTCCACTGGCGGAGCCAGGCGCGGGTCGTGGATGATCAGTCGTTCAAAGTGCCGCGACAGCCGCGCCCGCCCGCGCAGGTTGTCGGCGATCACCGAGGACAACCCCAGGCCGAGCCGGCCGCGATGGTCTTCAGCAAGCAAACCGTGGCTTTTCACCACCATGATGTTCAAGCGGTAATCGGCATTGGCCAGGATCGCCCCGTCTCGGCCATCCAGCAGATCGTCGAGCATGCGCTGCGAGCTCTGGCTGATCTGCGCCATGGTCACGCCTTTGTTGAAGTTCTGCTCGGTGTACAAATGCCCGAGGCGACGGAGGCCTTCGGCGGCGTCCGGCAGGCAGGCGCTGGCGAAGCGCCAGGAGCCCACCGAGGCGCCGATCAGTGAGCGTGGGCGTGGCGCCGCCGGCAGCCATTCGCCGAACAGCGCCAGGTCCAGGCCTTGAATCCCCAAGGCTTTCGGGCCGCCAGCGGCACCGGGCAGGGTCCCGACGTCGGCCGCGTTCAAGCCGTTTTCACGGATTCGCGCCAATGCGTGCGGGCCGGCCTTGAGGGTCAGGGCGGGGAATTTGATGTGGATGGCGGTCATGGTGCTCTCTTACGGCGACAAGCGGCGGATTATGTAGATGATGGCCATTCAGTTTCAATTAAGTTGCGACGGCTAAGGTAGCAAGCCCGCAACCTGACGAAAGATAACGGAGTCCCGATGAAGTTCCTGACTGCCCTGATCACCGCATCGGCCATCGCCACGGGCACAAGCCTGGCCCAGGCCCGCGATCTGGGGCCGGATGAAGCCCTGCGCTTGCGTGACGCTGGTACCATTCAGTCTTTCGAGCAACTGAACGCCACCGCGTTGGCCAAGCACCCCGGCTCCAGCATCCGCGAAACCGAACTGGAAGAAGAGTACGGCAAGTACATCTACCAAGTGGAATTGCGTGACCCGCAAGGCCTCGACTGGGATCTGGAATTGGACGCCGTGAACGGGCAGTTACTCAAGGATCATCAGGATAGGTAATGAATACACATCTACGTGCGTGCAGTCGTGCCGCGCTGGTACTGTTGGCCTTCTGCTCAATGGTAGTGGCACGCGACCTCGATCAGGATGAAGCTCTGCAGTTGCGTCAACGGGGCGAAATCATGCCGTTGGAGCAATTGCTGCAGCAGGCGCTCGACCGGTATCCGGGGGCCAAATTGCTCGAAGCCGAGCTCGAAGAAAAGCACGACATCTACATTTATGAGGTCGAGCTGCTCACCGCTGAAGGCGTGGTGCGCGAACTCGATCTGGAAGCCGCCACCGGCCTGTTACTCAAAGACAAGGAAGACTGAGCCATGCGCCTGTTGCTGGTGGAAGACCACGTGCCCCTGGCCGATGAATTGATGGCCGGGCTTAACCGCCAAGGCTACGCCGTGGACTGGCTGGCCGACGGCCGCGACGCGGTGTACCAGGGCGCCAGCGAACCCTACGACCTGATCGTGCTTGACCTCGGTTTGCCGGGGCTGCCGGGGCTGGAGGTGTTGGCGCAATGGCGCGCCGGCGGCCTGGCGACGCCGGTGCTGATCCTTACCGCCCGCGATTCCTGGGCCGAGCGCATCGAAGGCCTCAAGGCCGGCGCCGATGATTACCTGAGCAAACCCTTCCACCCGGAAGAGTTGCACCTGCGCATCCAGGCCCTGCTGCGGCGTTCCCACGGCAAGGCCAACCAGCCGACGCTCCAAGCTGCCGGGCTGCACCTTGACGAGAGCCGCCAGTGCGTGACCCGTGACGGCGCCGAGATCCAGCTCACGGCTGCGGAGTTTCGCCTGCTGCGTTATTTCATGCTGCACCCCGAGCAAATCCTCTCGAAAAGTCATCTGGCCGAACACCTCTACGACGGCGAAACCGAGCGCGATTCCAATGTGCTTGAAGTCCACGTCAACCACCTGCGGCGCAAACTCGGGCGCAGTGTGATCGAAACCCGTCGCGGCCAAGGTTACCTGTTCGGCGGAGCCGCGCCGTGAGGTCGATCCAGCGGCGCTTGAGCCTGGGTCTGATCAGCGTGATGGTGGTGGTCGGCCTGGTGCTGGCGCCCACCAGCCTGTGGTTGTTCGAAGTGGGGTTGCAGCGCTACCTCGAAGCCGGTTTGCGCAATGACAGCGAAAGCCTGTTACTGGCGCTGGTGCGCGGCCCGCAAGGTTTACAACTGGACGAAAAGCACCTGTCGCCGGCCTACCAGCGGCCGTTTTCCGGGCATTACTTCCGTATCGATTTCGCCGACAGTCATTGGCGCTCGCGCTCGTTGTGGGATCAGGAACTGCCGAAGCTCGACGCGCCGGGCCTGCACAGCAATCTGCAACTGGGGCCGGAAGGCCAGCAACTGTTGGTGTTGCGCAGCGACTACCGGCGCATGGGCCAGGCGATTTCCATCAGCGTCGCCCAGGACTACACCCCGGTGCGCGAGAGTTTCCAGCGCATGCAGCAAATCGGTTTGGGCCTGGGGCTCGCCGGGTTGCTGCTGATTCTGCTGTTACAGCGGGTCACCGTGCGCAACGCCTTGCGCCCGCTGGACAAGGCCCGCGAGCAAATCGCCCAGTTGCAGCAGGGCCAGCGTTCGCAACTGGATGATCAGGTGCCGGCCGAGCTGGAGCCGCTGGTGGCGCAGATCAACCATTTGCTGGCGCACACCGAAGACAGCCTCAAGCGCTCGCGCAATGCCTTGGGCAACCTCGGCCATGCGTTGAAAACGCCACTGGCGGTGTTGTTGAGCCTGGCCTCCAGCGAAAAACTCGACAGCCAGCCGGAGCTGCGCAAGATCCTCCTGGCGCAACTGGAACAGGTGCAGCAACGGCTTAACCGCGAACTCAATCGCGCACGGCTGTCGGGCGATGCGCTGCCCGGCGCGCTGTTCGACTGCGACGCCGAACTGCCCGGGCTGCTCGCGACGCTGAACATGATCCACGGCGAACACCTCAACCTCAGCTACCGTGCACCCGCCGGCCTGCAATTGCCGTGGGACCGTGAAGACCTGCTGGAACTGCTCGGCAACCTGCTGGACAACGCCTGCAAATGGGCCGACGCCGAGGTGCGTCTGAGCGTGGTCGAGTCGGCGCACGGCTTTGCGCTGCACGTCGAGGATGACGGACCGGGGATACCGGAAGCGCAGCGCGATCAAGTGTTCAGCCGCGGCACACGCCTGGATGAACAGACTGATGGCCATGGCCTGGGCTTGGGCATCGTGCGCGACATCGTCGAAGCCTGGGGCGGCGTGTTGCGCCTGAGCGAGAGCGAATGGGGCGGGTTGCGGGTGGTGATCGAGTTGCCCAAGCGCTAAGTCCTCACACCCTCACGGCTTTTTCTTACAGCTTGAAGCTTGCAGCTTTGCCCCTGCTCCGGCACAGTGCGCGCCCTCCAATAAAAACCAATCCTTCAACCCGCTGACAGTCCCCGCAGACCGTCGGCCGGGTCGCTTCCGCATGTCGGAATTTTTTCCTGTCTGTGTTCTGAGGTAACGATGATTAATGCAGTAATTGCAGCGGTGGGCGTGATGCTGGCGCTGAGTCTGTGCCGTGTGCATGTGGTAATCGCGCTGATCGTGGGCGCGCTGGTTGGCGGGTTGACCGGTGGCCTGGGTATCGACGCGACGTTGAAGGCGTTCAACAGTGGGCTGGGCGGCGGCGCGACGGTGGCGTTGTCCTACGCCTTGCTCGGCGCTTTCGCGGTGGCGATTGCCAAGTCTGGCTTGGCCCACGCACTGGCGGACAAGGCGCTGGCCATGGTTGACCGCCAGGACTCGGCCAGCGCTGGTCAGGTCAAATGGTTGCTGATCGGCCTGCTGTGGGTGGTGGCGATTGCTTCGCAGAACATCCTGCCGATCCACATCGCGTTTATCCCTTTGCTGGTGCCGCCGCTGCTCTATGTGCTGACCAAACTGCAACTGGATCGACGGCTAATCGCCTGCGTCATGACCTTCGGCCTGATCACCCCGTACATGGTGTTCCCGGTGGGCTTCGGCAATATCTTCCTTAACCAGATCCTGCTGGCCAACGTCAGCAAGGCCGGGGTCGATATCAGCCAGGTCAACGTGATGCATGCGATGGCGATCCCGGCGGCGGGCATGGTCTTCGGTTTGCTGCTGGCGGTGCTGGTCAGCTACCGCAAGAAACGCGTGTACGACCTGGCGAAAATCGAGCAGGTGGAGCAGGTCAGCGTCGCCTACAACCCCATGACCCTGGCGATCGCCGGTGTGGCGATTGCCGCGGCGTTCATCATCCAGTTGCTGCTCGACTCGATGATCATCGGCGCTTTGTGCGGTTTCCTGATCTTCTCGGTCTCGGGCATCGTTCGCTGGCGCGAGACCGATGACCTGTTCACCGAAGGTATGAAGATGATGGCGATGATCGGCTTCATCATGATCGCCGCGTCCGGCTTCGCCGAAGTGCTTAAGGCCACAGGGCAGGTACGCTCATTGGTGGAAAGCGCCGCGGCGTGGATTAACCACAGCCAGGCAATCGGCGCGTTGTTGATGTTGTTGGTGGGACTGCTAGTGACCATCGGCATCGGCTCGTCGTTTTCTACGGTGCCGATCCTGGCGGCGATTTTCGTGCCGCTGTGCGTGCAGTTAGGGTTCAGCCCGATGGCGATTGTCTGCATCGTCGGCACGGCGGGAGCCCTCGGCGATACCGGCTCGCCGGCGTCGGATTCGACCTTGGGACCGACCTCCGGGTTGAATGTGGATGGGCAGCATCACCATATCTGGGACACCGTGGTCCCGACCTTTCTGCATTACAACTTGCCGTTGCTGGCGTTTGGGTGGGTGGCGGCGATGACGCTTTGAGCCCCTTTTTTCGTGGGAGCGAGCCTGCTCGCGAATTTCTCGAAAACACATAGACCCCTCTGGAAGCTTGGCTTGCCAGCGATGACTATGTTTTAGGCGCTAGATTTTTTGCTGGTGTACATATCCATATCTTTTTTGATGGCTACAACCGGTTCCGCTCTTACAGCGGGTTACTTGGAAAAGCGCCAAGTAACCAAGCGCTT